>JAZNVB010000057.1:0-9392 GCA_045592585.1 Clostridia bacterium | reverse complement strand
TAGCCTATATTGTATCATATATAGCCTATGTCGTCAATACTTATAGACTATAATTAGTCTATAAACTTAATGGGGTGAGAAAATGGATACATATACCACTGTGAAAAATAGAATTTTATATTTGTGCGATAAAAAAGGAATAACAATAAACAAATTAGCCACAGAATCAGGCGTTGCTCCGTCATCTATCAAAAACATTTTATATGGTAAAAGTCGAAACCCTGGAATTGTAACACTTAAAATGCTTTGTGACGGATTAGAAATAACCTTAGGAGAGTTTTTCTCTACAGAAGATTTCGACAATTTAGAACAAGAAATAAAATAGGTAATTTTTATGGAACTGCCAAAACGAAAACCAACAAGACTAAAAGGATATGATTATAGTGCACCGGGAGCATATTTCATTACAATATGTACAAATCAAAGAGCGCATTTATTTGGTGAAATAGTAAGTGAACAAATGCAGTTAAGCCATTTGGGTGAAATAGTTAATCAGGAAATTTTGAAGATTGAATCACATTATGCAAATATACAGATAGACAAATATGTTATTATGCCCAATCACATTCATATGATTGTTAAAATTTCAGAACCGGAAGGGATAAATCCCTTCCCTACGACAAAATATGATATTTCAAATGTGGTGGGAAAATTTAAAGCGGGCGTAACAAGAATTGTAGGGAATGCATTTATGCATTCCGTAAAAAAACCAATCTGGCAATCCTCTTGCAACGATCATATTATCCGTGGCGAAAAAGATTATAAAAAAATATGGGAATATATAGATACCAATGTAATAAGATGGGAAAAAGATTGTTTTTATGATGACAAAAGGTCGTAGCATAAATTTGTTACGACCTTTTACTATTCCAATAAATTAAATTTTAAAAAGTTCTTTTGCGTTTTCGCTGAGGATAAGTCTGTTTGCATCCTCGCCCAAATCCATTGCAAACAATTTCTTCAGCACATTTTTTGCCGACCACATGGGGTAATCAGAGCCAAAGAGGACACGGTCTGTTCCGTAGCGCATAATAAGCTCCTTAAAGTCGCAATCCTTTGAAAACTCAAAGCTGGAGGAGCAATCAACATAAAAGTTAGGTAGCCCTGCAAACTTTTCACAGGCCTCCTCCCACACCGACCAGCCGCCAAAATGAGCACCAATCAATGTAAGATTGGGATATGCCTTTATAACCGGCAAAACACGGTTAGGGTTTGAGTTATCATAGCGATAGTCACCTGTATGCATCAGGATGGGCAAATTCTTCTTTTCGCAATACTCGTATATTTTAAGAAGATTACCCTTGTCAACCTGAAAGCCCTGAATGTCGGGATGAAGCTTTACACCTTTTAAGCCAAGCTCCATAAGATGCTCAATATCCCCACCGATGTCCTCGCTTTCGGGATGCAGAGTTCCAAGACCGGTAAGAAAACCTTCGCTTAACTTCACCTCACTCGCAATAAATTCATTTATGCTTTTTACCTGATGAGGTGTTGTTGCAACAGACTGAACAATTGCATGGTCGATACCAAACCTTTTGTATGTCGCAACTAAATGCTTAACAGTTCCCTTGCCGTAAGCAGTTGATCCGTAAAACTTGTCGGTTGCGGCAACCGCCTTTTCTGCAATTTTTTCGGGATAGATGTGGCAATGTGCATCAATTACATAGTAGCCTTTAACCATTTAAGCTGTCACCACACTGTCTGCCTTTTGAAGACCAAGTTTCACAACTGCATCCTCGCGCATCTTATATTTAAGAATTTTACCTGCCGCATTCATTGGGAAGGAATCAACAAAGTCAATATACCTTGGCACCTTATGCTTTGCCATATGGTCAAGGATATACTTTTTCATTTCGTCAACTGTTACGGATTCGCCGTCTTTCAGAATAATACAAGCCATAATTTCTTCGCCGTACTGTTCATCAGGAACGCCGATAACCTGAACATCACTAACCGACGGATGAGTGTAAATAAATTCCTCAATCTCCTTGGGGTAAATATTCTCACCGCCTCGGATAATCATATCCTTAAGACGTCCGGTAATTTTGTAGTTGCCATCCTCCGTCTTGCAGGCAAGGTCGCCTGTATGGAGCCAGCCTTCTTTATCAATTGCCGCAGCAGTAGCCTTGGGCATTTTGTAGTAGCCCTTCATTATATTATAGCCGCGGGCAACAAATTCGCCATTAACGCCCACAGGACACTCTTCACCTGTTTCGGGGTCAACGATTTTACATTCGATTTCAGGAAGAGCACGACCAACCGTTGCAACACGAACTTCAAGGGGGTCATCAGTAGAACTCATAGTACAGCCGGGCGATGCCTCGGTCTGGCCATAAACAATGGTGATTTCCTTCATATTCATTTTATTTACAACGTCCTGCATTGCAGAAATCGGGCAGGGGCTTCCTGCCATAATTCCCGTACGCATATACGAAAAGTCGGTCTTTTCAAAATCCTCGTGTTCAAGAAGTGCAATAAACATTGTAGGTACACCGTGGAACGCAGTTATATGTTCACGGTTGATACAAGCAAGAGCAGGCTTGGGTGAAAAATACGGAAGCGGGAAAAGCGTTGCACCGTGGGTCATTGAGGCAGTCATTGCAAGCACCATACCAAAGCAATGGAACATTGGCACCTGAATCATCATTCTGTCTGCCGTTGACAAATCCATTCTGTCGCCTATGCACTTGCCGTTGTTAACAACATTATAATGTGTCAGCATAACGCCCTTGGGGAAGCCGGTTGTACCCGATGTATACTGCATATTGCACACATCATCCTTGTCAACTGCCGCCGCCATACGGTAAACTGTTTCAACGGGAACCTTTGAAGACATAGCAACCGCATCTTCCCATTCAATGCAGCCTTTTTGCTTAAAACCAACTGTAATGATATTACGCAGGAATGGCAGTCTTTTTGCGTGAAGCTGCTCGCCGGGCTTAAGGTTTTCAAGCTCGGGGCAAAGCTCAGCCATAATCTGTGAATAGTTTGAATCACGATAGCCGTCAACCATAATGAGAGTATGGGTATCTGACTGCTTGAACAGATATTCTGCCTCGTGAATTTTATAAGCTGTGTTTACTGTTACTAAAACAGCACCAATTTTTGTGGTTGCCCAGAATGCTATGTACCACTGTGGCACGTTTGTCGCCCAAACTGCAACGTGAGTACCGGCTTTAACGCCCATTGCAACAAGGGCACGGGCAAATTCGTCAACATCGTCACGGAATTCGCTGTATGTTCTGGTATAATCAAGTGTTGTATATTTAAATGCATACTGGTCGGGAAATTCTTCGACCATACGGTCAAGTACCTGAGGGAAGGTACAGTCAATCAAAAGGTCTTTTTTCCACACATACTTTCCGGTGTGTGCATTATTTGAATACAATGTAGAAACATTCTTTGCAGGGTCGCTGAACTGTTTCATATAGTTTACAAACTGAGCAAAGATAATTTCCATATCGTCAAGCTCTTCGCACCAGCCGGGATGCCATTCAAGTGAGATAAAACCATCATAATTGACCGAGCGCAATGCCGCCATCATTTCGCCAATAGGAAGCTCTCCCTCGCCCATAAGGCAATATTCTGTACCGTCTTTTGCGCGCTGTGCATCCTTGATGTGAACGTGACGTACATAAGCGCCAAGATTTGTAATGGTTGCCTCAGACTGTTCACCGTTGTTGAAGTACGGCGAATACATATCCCATAACGCACCCAATGAATCACTTGCAAAATCAATCAGTACTTCACGAAGAGCCGCAGTATCACAGAATATTCCCGTAGTTTCAATCAAAAGAGATATATTATTCTCTTCTGCCTTAGGAACAACCTCGGAAAGAATTTCCATAACAGCAGAAATTGCAGTTTCCTTCTCTATTCCTTCACCAATTGCTTTTATGCGTACATTGGGAATATGCAGATTGGTAGCAATTTTTATACATTCGTTAATTTCGTTAAGAGCCTGTTCCTTTGCAGATATATCGGCACAGTCACAAAGGGTGTCGATACAGGGAATGGTAAGCTTAAGCTCATAAAGACGTCTTACCGTTGCCGCTGCGGCATAGTTGTAAAACGCACCGTCTTTTTCGGTAAACAAAGGATTGTAAATATTGTGAAGTTCAATACCCTCAAACTTCATATCCTTTGCAATATCGCAAAAATCTTCAAAGGAACGGCCGTGCCATCCCTTTGTTGAAAAAGATAATTTCATACTTTAGGCCTCCTCATATACAATCTTATTCACAGCACCAAGATATGCCTTTATACTTGCACCGATAATATCTGTTGAAATACCGCTGCCCGAATACACACGACCGCCTTTGCGGAGCTTTACAAGAGCAGAACCCATAGCCTCGCGGCCCTCGGTAACAGACTGAATCTGGAAATCATCAAGTTCATAATGATTGCCTGTTATCTGTTCAATGGCACGGAATGCAGCATCAATAGGACCGTCGCCCATTGAAACTCCTTCTATTTCGCCACTGTCGGTTTTAAACAGCTTTACCTGTGCTGATGCGGTGATTATGTTGCCTGTGTTTATCACATAGCTAATAAGTTTGTATGTAGGCGGAACTTGAAGAGCAACTGCCGCAACAATTGCATCAAGTTCTTTTGCGCTTACCTTTTCCTTCTTTACAGCAAGCTTTTTGAATTCTTCAAAAACCTTTTCGCTGTCTTCTTCGCTAAGGTCATAGCCCAGCTTTTGAGCAAGTGCATTTACTGCCGCCATGTCGTCACTTTTATCAAGATATATTGCGCTTGTGTCTATATGCGATGATTCATCAAAAGCCAAAGCATTCTCGGTGTCACCGATTATTCTTGAAATCTGGCGGATAATACGGTTAAGCTCGGTATATTTTATTCCGCAGGATAAGCCGCAGTTATTGCCGCAATTCTTTATTGTTTCGGCAAATCTTTCAAGGGATACAGCACCCTTTGAAACTGCAGTTTTAACCGTATCTGCACTATCTCTTACTGTCATAACGGCAGCAGCATTTGCCATACCGTTTTTATTTTCGCAGGATACACCCAATTTAACAGATGCGAGCTTGGGAACTTTGACGCACAAATCGTCAACAAACCCTGCAAATTCATCAGGCATCATTTCTGCCGCTGTATCGCACAAGGTAACCAAGGTTGCCCCTGCATCTATTGATGCATTTATTGCGTCAATCAGGAACTGTTCTTCAGCCCTGGTTGCGTCAACCGCACAGAACTCAACATCAGCGCAGGAACTCTTTGCCTTTGATACAAGCAGAGTTATAAGCTCAATCATTTTGGGTGCCTTTTTGTGGCAGGTATATTCCATACCAACAGGGGAAACAGGCAGTTCAACACGGATACGGGGATTCTTTGCGGCAGAAAGAGCCTCAATTGCAAAATCCACGCCATCCTCAGACATTCCTGCAGCTACAGAAATAATACTGCTCTGAACAAATGAAGAAATTGTGCGAACCAATAGGACATCGCTTTTTTTGTTTTCAATTGCAGGTAGTTCAATTGCATTGATGTTTAGCTTTTCAAGCTGTCTTACGATCTCTATTTTTTCCTTAAAGCTCAATGTCGCATTGCGGCAGAGAGTTGTGTCCGCTACATTAACATTTTTCATTTATTGTTTCCTCCTCAATATAATGTCACAAATCTACTTTAATGGACAGGTCCATCCGAATTTATCTTCAATTTTACCCCACTGAATACCGGTTAACGTATCATAAAGATGCTGTGTAACTTCACCGATTTTACCTTCGTTTACAGTGAAGATTTTATCCTTGTAGCTGAGCTCACCGATAGGCGAAACAACTGCAGCAGTACCGCAGCCCCAAGCTTCTTCAAGAGTTCCGTCAGCCATAGCAGCTTCAAGCTCGTCGATGCTGAGAAGACGTTCTGAAACGTTGTAGCCTTCACTCTTTAACACTTCAATACAGGATTTGCGTGTAATACCGGGAAGAATTGAACCGGTAAGTGCAGGTGTAACAATTTCGCCATTAATTTTGAACATAACGTTCATAGCGCCAACTTCTTCGATATACTTTCTTTCAACGCCGTCAAGCCACAAAACCTGTGAATAACCCTTCTGTTCTGCTCTTTCGCCTGCACGGTTACTTGCTGCGTAGTTACCGCCGCATTTTGCGTAACCTGTACCGCCGCGAACTGCACGAACATCCTGGTCTTCAATCATAATCTTAACAGGGTTGATACCCTCTTTATAGTAGCTGCCAACAGGTGATGCAATAATCATAAATCTTGCATTGTGAACTGCGTGAACACCCAGAGTTTCGTCGTTTCCGAACATAAAGGGACGGAGATAAAGTGATGTTCCGGGTGCAGATGGTGTCCAGTCTTCCTCGCACTTAACAAACGTGTTCAAAATTTCCATTGCCATATCCTCATCAATCTGTGGAAGGCAAAGTCTTTCTGCAGAGTTGTTCATTCTGCGAATGTTTTCAATAGGTCTGAACATCTGCACCTTGCCATCTGCACGGCGGTATGCCTTAAGACCCTCAAAAATTTCTGAACCGTAGTGAAGAACTGTTGATGCAGGGTGAATTTCAAAAGCACCAAATGGTACTATTCTTGCATCATACCAGCCTTTTTCTCTTGAATAATCCATAATAAACATATGGTCTGTGAAAAACTTACCAAAGCCTAAGGTTGATGCCTCGGGATGTTCTTTGGGGCAAGTTGTTTTTGTTATTTTGATATCCATTGTGAATAATCTCCTTTTCAATCAAATTTTAGCAGTCTGCGCCAATCTGCATTGCCTTTTTGTTTACATCAAGCATATCGGCACGTTTTGCTGAAATAACCTTTTTAAGTGCTGCTTCAACGCCTTCTTCTGTAAAGCCGTCTGTCGCCTTCAAAAGCTTGCCTGCAATAATCATATTTGCAAGGGTTGGCATATCGTTATCCGATGCCAGCTTGGTGGCAGGAACATAATAAACTGTAACATCGTCACGGTTTACCTTTCTTTCAATAAGAGTTGAATCAACAATTATAATACCACCCGAAGCAACTGTATCTTCGTATTTATCAAGTGATGGAAGATTCATTGCAACAAGTACATCGGGCTTTGAAACGATGGGCGAGCCAACAGGTTCATCACTTAAGATAACACTGCAGCTTGCAGTACCGCCACGCATTTCAGGGCCGTAAGATGGAAGCCAGCTTACCTCCTTGCCTTCAACAAGGCCCTTGTATGCCAGAAACTTTCCTGTAAAAAGAATACCCTGACCGCCAAATCCGGCAATCAACATCTGTGTTGTACTCATTATTTCTCCTCCTTTTCAGCATCAGCTGATCTGTCTTTGTAAACACCCAAAGGATAGTATGGAAGCATATTATCATCAATCCATTTAAGGGCTGCCTGAGGAGTCATACCCCAGTTTGTGGGACAGCTTGAAACAACTTCAACAAGTGAGAAGCCCTTGCCGTCAATCTGGTTCTGGAAAGCTTTCTTAATAGCCTTCTTTGCGTTCTTAACGTTCTTAACGTTATTAACGGTAACTCTTTCGATATACTCAGGTCCTTCAAGGGTTGCAAGCATTTCAGAAACCTTGATGGGATAACCGCAATGGTTAACATCACGGCCGTAAGGTGATGTCTGTGTAACCTGACCGGGAAGTGATGTAGGCGCCATCTGTCCGCCTGTCATACCGTAAATTGCGTTGTTGATGAAAATAACTGTAATATTTTCGTTTCTTGCCGCGCTGTGAACAGTTTCTGCCATACCGATTGATGCCAGGTCGCCATCGCCCTGATATGTAAATACAATGTGGTTTTCGGGGTCAGCACGTTTTACACCTGTTGCAACAGCCGGAGCACGTCCGTGTGCCGCTTCAATCATATCACAGTTAAAATAGTTGTATGCCATAACCGAGCAACCAACCGGAGCAATACCGATTGTCTTGCCTTCAATACCCAATTCGTCAATAACCTCTGCCACAAGACGGTGAACAATACCGTGTGTACAGCCGGGACAATAATGCATCTGGACATCTGCCAGAGCCTTTGGTTTTTCAAAAACTACCATTATTTTGCACCTCCGTTTGCTGCTTTTTTAATTGCGTCAAACACCTGCTCAGGTGAGGGAATCATACCGCCCACACGGTTGCAGAGTGTGACAGGAACCTTACATTCTGATGCAAGGGTAACATCTTCAATCATCTGACCCATTGAAAGCTCAACAGAAATGATTTCCTTAACCTTATCTGCTGCCTTCTTGTATGGAGCCTTGGGGAAGGGCCAAAGTGTGATAGGTCTGATAAGACCAACCTTTATACCTTCTTCTCTTGCTGCATTGATTGCATTCTTTGCAACTCTTGCCGCAATACCGAATGCGGTAACGCAGATTTCTGCATCATCCATCAGATATTCTTCATACATTGCTTCGTTTTCTTCTATGTACTTATATCTTTCAAATCTTTCAAAGTTCGACTTTTCAAGTTCGTCAGGAACAAGGAACAAAGAGTTCACAATGTTGTGAGGTCTTTCCATCTTTGTGCCTGTTGTTGCCCAGGGCTTTTCGATGGGAGCTGCAATTTCATAATCAAGTGAAACAGGCTCCATCATCTGACCCATAGTTCCGTCTGCAAGAACCATAGAAGTCATTCTGTACTTATCCGCAAGGTCAAAGCCCTTAACGGTAAGGTCTGCCATTTCCTGAACAGAGCTTGGAGCAAGAACTATCATACGAAAGTCGCCGTGTGCTCCGCCCTTTGTTGCCTGAAAATAGTCAGACTGTGAAGGCTGAATACCGCCAAGACCGGGGCCACCACGCTGTACGTTGATAACAAGTGCGGGGAGGTCTGCTCCGGCAAGGTATGAAAGACCTTCGCCCTTCAGTGAAATACCGGGGCTTGAAGATGAGGTCATAACTCTTTTACCGGTTGACGCAACTCCGTACACCATATTGATAGCGGCAATTTCGCTTTCTGCCTGAAGGAATGTACCTCCGATTTTTGGCATTCTTTTTGCCATATAAGCCGCGATTTCTGTCTGTGGTGTGATAGGATAACCAAAATAATGACGGCATCCTGCAATAATGGCAGCTTCGGCAATAGCCTCGTTGCCCTTCATCAAAACTTTATCTGACATATTAAATTCCATAGCCTTTCTGCCCACTAAGTATAAATTTACATATTCCTTCGCCTTATCGGTGGGCTGGATAAGGCGTAAAATGGAATTTACGCACATCGCCGTTTTTCATCACAGATGAAAAAATCTCGGCGGTGCAATTTAATTTTCGCCGTAGGCAATTCGTGAACACGAATTCCATAGCCTTTCTGCCCACTAAGTATAAATTTACATATTCCTTCGCCTTATCGGTGGGCTGGATAAGGCGTAAAATGGAATTTACGCACATCGCCGTTTTTCATCACAGATGAAAAAATCTC
>JAZNVB010000056.1:0-45445 GCA_045592585.1 Clostridia bacterium | reverse complement strand
CAACGTTGGTCTGATATGAAATAACTGTATTTACCAAAGCATCTTTCAGCATAGACAGATGTTCGTCGGTAGAGAGGTCTACATAAACTCGTGTTCCGTCACTTTTTTGCCATGCTGCACCGTCGCGTATATACAGGGAAGCGATGCCGTTGGGTGTAACAATAGACATAACTGCATCATATTGATTAGTTTCTTGATTTTTTGTGAAAGCAACATCTGCTACGTAGCCATAGGGAACAAGGCTTACCTCTGAAATTATTGTTGCCTGAGGAACGTCGCTTATGGGGCGCATTGTGTCAAGCCCGTCCCAGAAAAGCAGCTTTGCTGTGTAGCCTATATATGATTTATTTCCTGAGAGACGCGGGGTGTAGACTAATCCATCCTCTACAGAACCCACAGCAACATCTACCATACGGTTTTCGGTGTCATATATGGCAAAGCCCACAATTCCGTCTGCAAGAACATAGTTGTAATCCACGTCAAGATTTATTTTACCATAACTATATGTTACATTGTTTATTGTTGCGTTTATCTGTCTATTGGCAGGAAATTCGTCGCTGTAATCAAGAGTGTCAATACATCCGTTTGTATCAAGGGTAAAGCTGGCATATGTTTCTCTGGTTATAGCATCTTTAATAGAGTCATCATCGGTACAATTGGTGCCGTTGATAACAACTGTTGATGCACAAGGATACCACTTTTCAACGCCCTTATCATCTAATATTACAAGTCCAAGGTTAAAGTCCATATCAAATGCGACACCGCGCAAATAGCCGGAATAAACTTCATTATGCTCTGCTGAAACAGGGACAATCAAGCTGATTATGACAAGGACAAGTGCCAACAAAACATATATGGATTTTTTCATATTAAGATTTCCTCCTAGCTGTAAAAATGTAACAACATTATATAATATTACTTTTTAAAAGTCAATAGATGCAAGTTTTCGCAAATATAGTGAAAATTTTTAAAACTTTTTGCAATTTCCTCTTTTATATTATCAAAATTTGTGATATACTAGTATGTGGATTTTGAAAAGGAGGGTCAAAACTATGGCAAGAATAGGTTTTGATAATCAAAAATATCTTAAAATGCAGTCGGAGCAGATACGCAAGCGTATTGCGCAGTTTGGGGGAAAGCTGTACCTCGAATTCGGCGGGAAGCTCTTTGACGATTATCATGCCTCCCGTGTACTTCCGGGCTTTGCCCCCGACAGCAAAATCCGTATGCTTCAGCAGCTTAAGGACGAGGTGGAGATTGTTATTACAATCAATGCCGAGGATATCGAAAGCAACAAAATCCGCGGCGATTTAGGAATATCTTATGATGATGATGTACTGCGCCTTATTGATACCTTCCGTGAAATGAAGCTTTATGTAGGCAGTGTGGTGCTTACCCGGTTTAACGGTCAGCCTGCTGCAAACGCATTTCTTAAACAGCTTAACAATCTTGGGGTTAAATGCTACAAGCATTATTCTATACCGGGTTATCCGTCGGATATACCATTTATCGTAAGTGACGAAGGTCTTGGCAGAAACGAATTTATCGAAACCGAACGTTCCCTTGTGGTAATCACAGCGCCCGGCCCGGGAAGCGGCAAAATGGCAACCTGCCTCAGTCAGCTATATCACGAGTACAAAAGGGGTATTGCGGCGGGATATGCCAAATTTGAAACCTTCCCTGTGTGGAATCTGCCCCTGAAGCACCCTGTAAATCTTGCATACGAGGCGGCAACTGCCGACCTTAATGATGTAAATATGATTGACCCATTCCATCTGGAAGCCTATGGCGAAACTGCGGTTAATTATAATCGTGACGTGGAGATTTTCCCTGTGCTTAACACTATGTTTGAACGAATTCAGGGCAGCTCGCCATACAGCTCACCAACAGATATGGGCGTTAATATGGCAGGCAACTGCATTATTGATGATGAGGCCTGCTGCGAAGCATCAAAGCTGGAAATTATCCGCAGATATTATGCCACTGCCGCAAATGTGATTCGTGGCAAAGGCGACGAAAATCAGGTGCGAAAGATTGAACTTCTGATGAATCAGGCGGGGATAACTCCTGATTATTGTGCTGCAGTTCCAAGAGCACTTGAAAGAGCAGCTCAAACCCACAGTCCTGCAGGTGCAATGACGCTTCCTGACGGCAGAATTGTTACCGGAAAAACTACATCAACTCTTGGTGCGGCATCGGCGCTGTTGCTCAACGCTTTAAAAGCTCTTGGCGGAATTGATTCGGAAATTGATTTGATAGAGGCTTCTGTTTTAGAGCCCATCTGCGGTCTTAAAACCACATATCTTAAGCACAAGAATCCAAGACTGCATACCGACGAGGTGCTGCTTGCCCTGACAATTTCGGCACTTTCAAATCCGGTTGCACTGAAAGCAAAGGAACAGCTTGAAAACCTTCGTGGAAGCGATGCACACTTTACGGTTATTATCAGCGAAGAGGACGAAAAGATTTTAAGACGTCTGGGCATAAATGTAAGCTTTGAACCAAGATACGAGCACGAAAGACTTTATCATAAATAAAACAGAAAAATCCTGCCGATAAAACCGACAGGATTTTTGTTTTGGCTCTCGCGTTCATAATACTGAGATTTATGTAAGCAAATCGACGTTTTTAGAGAAGGGTGAATAGAGAAAAGCTAAAAGATAAAAACACAAAAAGAAACAACAATATTCTCAAAGAAAATTGTTGTTTCTTTTTGGAGCGGAAGACGAGATTCGAACTCGCGACGTTCACCTTGGCAAGGTGACGCTCTACCACTGAGCCACTCCCGCATGTATTCAATTTTCAACTGCAAGAAGTATTCTAACACAAGCGACGGCGTTTGTCAATACCTAAATTAAAAATAATTGAAAAAATTAAGGAATTATTTCAATATGCAAAAAAGCCGCATCAAACAGCCAACGTTCGATACGACTTCTTTTTCTGTGTAAAAAATTACGCCTCTTTCTTTACAACTTCTTTACCGTTGTAATATCCGCAAGCCTTGCAAACTCTGTGAGGCATTTTGTAATCACCGCAGTTGGGACACTGTACCATTCCGGGGATAAGGAGCTTCCAGTTAGCTCTTCTCTTGTCTCTTCTTGCTTTAGAAGTTTTTCTCTTTGGAACTGCCATAGTTAAATACACCTCTTTCCAATCTAAATAATTTGAACAGGGGCTATGCCCTGCATAATCTACAAAAGTCCGTCCAGAATATCAAATCTGGGGTCTGTGGGCCGTGTGTCGCAGTTGCAGGAGAACTGATTAAGATTTTGACCGCAATTGGGGCATAAACCTTTGCAATCCTCTTGGCACAAACGTTTTGTTGGCAGATTGACAAGTATGTTTGCCAGAACAATTTCGTCAATCTCAATTGCTGTACCTTCCAGAACAACTGCATCGGGATTCTGAACATCTTCGACCCGAGAGTCTTCTTTTTTGAAGATTTCCTTAAATGAACAACTAAAGTCAGCTTTGAAAGTTTCACAGCATCTGTCACAGGAATATTCCACTTGGCAGGAGGCAGTAGCTTCAAGCTCAATGCTTCCGCCAATGTTGACAAATTCGCCTGTCACAGAAACGGGAGTCAGAAACCTTGCACCTTGTTCTTCACATTCTGCAAAATCAAGCTCTAAGTTGAGTGGAAGCTTTCTTCCGTCAGCGTTTAAGATGGGCAATAAATCAAATTTCATTTCCGTTGTCCTTTAAAAAGAAATGTGGTGGGCACAATAGGGCTCGAACCTATGACCCTCTGCTTGTAAGGCAGATGCTCTCCCAGCTGAGCTATGCGCCCACATATGTCGTATTTGTTTTCCAAATCAGCGACTTTAGTATTCTACCACCATAACACACAAATGTCAAAATAAACAGAGTTGATTATTTTGGATTATATCTAATTATCTATATGAAATCTTTAAATTTCTCTTTTTTTCTTTATATTTTATCTATTTATCAATTGAGGGCAAAATTCTTTTATGGGACATTCGCCGCATCTTGGCTTTCTTGCATCACAAAACTCTCTGCCGTGATACACCAACTGATGACAAAAGTGCGACTGATACTCCGGCGGAACAATTTTCAGCAAATCCATCTCGATTTTATATGGGTCTTTATTCACCGTAAATCCCATACGGTTTGCAAGCCTTGTTGCGTGGGTGTCAACCACAATCCCGGGGATGCCAAATATATCTCCAAGCACCAGATTGGCGGTCTTTCTGCCAACGCCGGGCAAGGTGAGCAGCTCTTCCATTGTCTGCGGCACTTCACCGTCAAAGTCTGAAATCAGCTTTTGGCAACAGGCAATAATATTCCTTGTTTTATTACGGAAAAACCCTGTTGAACGGATAAAGGATGACAGCTCCTCGGGGTCGGCATCGGCAAAATCCTGAACCGTCTTATACCTTTCAAAAAGTGCAGGGGTCACAAGGTTAACTCTGGCGTCGGTGCACTGCGCCGCAAGCTGCGTTGCAATAAGTAGTTGCAGTGCCGACTTATATTCAAGAGTACAGTCTGCACCGGCATAGACCTTGTCAAATATTTTTATAATATCAAGTACACGCTGTTTCTTTTTTTCAATGTTTTCCTTCATTTTTAATATATCCTCTTGCAAAAAATGTAAATCCATAGTATAATAGCTTTGATTATGGTTTAAATATAACATAAAAAACTTTTTTTGTAAATAACTTAGGAGGAAATCGAAATGTTTGAACTTGAAAACGTAATGAAGTCAGACCCCGAGCTTGCCGCTGCCATAAAAAGCGAAATCGGCAGACAGAGAAGCAAAATTGAACTTATCGCATCAGAAAACTTTGTTAGCCCCGCCGTTATGGAGGCTATGGGTACACCCCTTACAAACAAGTATGCTGAAGGTTATCCCGGCAAAAGATACTACGGTGGCTGTGAATTTGTTGACGTTGTTGAAGATCTGGCAAGAGAACGTGCAAAAGAGCTCTTTGGTGCAGAATTTGCCAATGTTCAGCCACACTCAGGTGCTCAGGCAAACCTTGCAGTGTTCTTTGCAACAATGGAGCCCGGCGACACCTATCTTGGCATGAATCTTGCTCACGGCGGACATCTTAGCCATGGTTCACCGGTAAACATTTCGGGTAAATATTTCAATGTTGTTCCCTACGGCGTTGACGATGTAACCCACCGAATTGATTATGACGCACTTCGCAAGCTTGCTATTGAAAACAAGCCCAAGCTTATCTTAGCAGGTGCAAGTGCTTATGCCCGTGAAATCGACTTTGCAAAATTCCGTGAAATTGCCGACGAAGTTGGCGCATATCTGATGGTTGATATGGCACATATCGCAGGTCTTGTTGCAGCAGGTCTTCATCCAAGCCCTGTGCCCTATGCAGATTTTGTTACCACCACAACTCACAAAACTCTTCGTGGTCCCCGTGGCGGTATGATACTCTGCAAGGAAAAATATGCACAGATGATAAACAAGGCTGTATTCCCCGGAAATCAGGGCGGCCCACTTATGCACGTTATTGCAGCTAAGGCTGTGTGCTTTAAGGAAGCGCTTTCACCTGAATTCAAAGAATATCAGATGCAGGTTAAAAAGAATGCCGCAGCACTTTGTGACGAGCTTATGTCACTTGGTATTGACATTGTCTCCGGCGGCACAGACAACCATCTTATGCTTGTTGACCTTTCAAAGAAGGGCCTGACAGGTAAAGAGGTTGAGCATAACCTTGATGAAATCGGTATCACAGCAAACAAGAACACAATCCCCAACGACCCACAAAGCCCATTTGTTACAAGCGGTATCCGTCTTGGTTCACCTGCAGTAACAACTCGTGGCTTTAAGGAAGAGGATATGCGTGAGATTGCGCAGATAATCAACATGGTAATCTGCGACTTTGAAGCAAACAAAGACGAAGCCGCAAAGCGCGTTGATGCACTTTGCAAAAAACATCCGCTGTATGAATAAACCATTAGCAGACAGACTAAGACCCCAATCTCTTTCAGAGGTTGTGGGTCAAAGTCATATTATAGGAGAAAATAAAGTTCTGACACAGGTTGCAGAATCAGGCAAACTGCCAAATATGATATTTTACGGGCCCTCAGGAGTTGGCAAGACAACTGTTGCCAACATTCTGGCAAAGGCTTGCAACAAAACCCTTTTTAAGCTTAACGCCACCACCGCATCGGTTGCAGATGTTCGTGAAGTTTGTGCCCAGACGGAAACTCTTTCCGGTCAGGGCGGCATACTTTTGTACCTGGACGAAATTCAGAACTTCAACAAAAAGCAGCAGCAATCCCTGCTTGAATATATCGAAAACGGAAAGATTACCCTTATAGCCAGCACAACAGAAAACCCATATTTTTATGTGTATAACGCGGTGCTTAGCCGCAGTGTGGTTTTTGAATTTAAACCCATTCCGGCAAAGGACATTGTAAAGGCACTTCACCGTGCTCTTGACGTTCTTTCCCAAGAATTTGGCACTATTACAGCCGAAGACGATGCGCTGAACCACATTGCCGAGATGGCAAACGGCGATGTGCGCAAGGCACTGAATTCTTTGGAACTTGCAGTAATCTATTCTCAGCCCGACTCAGACGGAAATCTTTTTATCACAATGGCGGCAGCCGAACAATGCACACAGAAAAAAGCCTTTCGATATGACAAATCCGGCGACAGCCAGTATGATGTGATGAGCGCTTTGCAAAAATCAATCAGAGGTTCTGACCCTGATGCCGCTGTTCACTACTTAGCACGTCTTATCGCTGCCGAAGATTTGCAAACCGCCTGTCGAAGACTTATGGTAATTGCCGCCGAAGATATAGGTCTTGCCTATCCCATGGCAATCCCCATTGTTAAAGCCTGCGTTGACAGTGCGCTGATGCTTGGCTTGCCCGAGGGCAGAATTCCTCTTGGCGACGCTGCGGTTCTTCTGGCAACAGCTCCCAAGTCAAATTCAGGCCATCTGGCTCTTGATGCGGCACTTGCGGATATTGAATCAATGGACACCGGTGAAATACCAAGACAGCTACAAAATAAGCATTATGACGGCGAGGGTGATGTAAAAAAAGGACAGAATTATCTGTACCCCCATGACTATCCCAACCACTATGTAGAGCAGCAATACCTGCCCGACAGAATCAAAAATAAAAAATACTACGAGTACGGTTCCAACAAAACCGAACAAGCCGCAAAAGAATATTGGGACAAGATAAAAAAGAATAAATAAACGAAAAAAGCCACTCTGATGAGTGGCTTTGCATTTTGCATAAATATTAAATTACGCTTTTGACGCCAAAAATGCGTTAATCTTTTCAACAAGGGCATCTGCGTCGGTACCATGTACCATACAAGCCTGTTCAATGCTCTCGCCACTTGCTGAAGGACAACCCAGACAATGCATACCTATTTCAAGAAAAAAGGGTGCTGTTTCAGGGTCAAGACGAAGAACGTCCAGAATGATTGTATCCTTTGTAACCTTTGCCATTTTTCAAACCTCTCTTTCATATATCCAATAGATTTTAATCTTCCGCAAATAGTATACCCTATTTCAGTAATATTTTCAAGTATTTTTAAAAAATATATTATGTACCTTATTTACAAACTTCTTTAACCACAAAAGGTATAATTTCTACAGCAAAAATACAACAAATCCAGTATAAAACAATTAAGAACATAATAATATTTTTATCTTTTTCTAAAAAATTATTGTAAACCAAAAACAATTTTCAGAGCATTTTCGCAAACCCCAATTATAATGGGCTTTTCCACAGTTTAACCCCTAATTTTGCCAATTTTTGCCTGTCTATATCCCCAAACCTGTGGATAACGTGGATAACTCTGTTAATAACTTATAGTAGTGGCTTTGCCGTCTTTGCCCGATATTATGTAAACCAATTTCAGGGTTTTTTATGGTTTACATAATCAAAAAAAGTTTTTCTTGACACGCTGTTTTTTGTTTAAAACTTTTACCATTTTATTCCATTTAGTTACAGCTTTTCAAACTTCTCCATCTTCTTTTTCACCCTTTGCAGAGCATTGTCAATTGACTTAGGCGGACGTGATAAAATTATGCCGATTTCCTGATAGGATTTGCCTTCAAGATAGAGCGCCAACACTTGTTTTTCCAGAGAGCTTAAAACCTCCTTCATCTTTCCGGTAAGGAATTCTGCATTTTCCTTGCTGATAAAAAGATGCTCTGGGTCGTCTGATGAGCTTGGAAGAATATCTTCAAGCAAGCCATCGGTATCTCCGTCATACATAGGATTGCTGAGTGACACATATGTGTTAAGGGGCATATGCTTTTGACGGGTAGCAGTTTTTACTGCAGTAATAATCTGCCGCTTGATGCACAACTCGGCAAAACCTTTAAATGAAGTCTGCCTGTCCTTGTCAAAATCACGAATCGCCTTGAAAAGGCCAATCATTCCCTCCTGAATTATATCCTTCTCATCAGCTCCCGCCAGAAAAAACATTCTCGCCTTTGCCAGAACCAAATTTTTATAGCGTACAAGCAAGCATTCGGTAGCATCCTTATCTCCTGTTCCCGAAAGCTTTACCAGCTCTTCATCGGTCTTTTTTTCGTATTCTTCATAAAAGTCCGACATTTCACCGCCCCCTTTGTAACCAGTTTTAACTCTTGCATAAATGTCAAAAACGGGCTGTCTATATACGGACAGCCCTGTTTTATCCTTAATCTCTATTTAAGCAGCTCAAGAGTTTCTTTAGCAATCATAAGTTCCTCATTGGTGGGAACAACCAGAATCTTAACCTTAGAATCATCTGCCGAAATATCCATCTGTCCACCACGGATTGCTTTTTCGTTCTTTTCAGCATCAACCTTGATACCAAATGCTTCTAAATTCTTTGTGATTGCATCACGCATAATAGGGGTATTTTCACCGATACCTGCAGTAAAGATAATTGCATCAACGCCGCCCATCTTAATCATATATGAGCCGATGAATTTTCTTACACTTTCAACAAACATATCAAGTGCAAGAGATGCTCTTTCGTTGCCTTCTGCCTGAGCCGTCTCAAGGTCACGGAAGTCAGAGCTTACGCCTGAAATACCCTGAACACCTGACTGCTTGTTAAGGAGTGCATCAACATCAGCAATCGACATACCTTCTGCCTCAGCAATAAACTTAACAATAGCAGGGTCAATATCGCCGCAACGTGTACCCATAACAACACCTGCAAGGGGAGTAAAGCCCATTGATGTGTCAACAGACTTACCGCCATCAACGGCTGTAATACTTGAACCATTGCCCATATGACAGGTAATCATCTTGAGTTCCTCGGGCTTTTTGCCAAGCATCTTTGCAGCTTCCTGAGATACATATTTGTGTGATGTACCGTGGAAGCCGTATCTTCTGATTTTGTGCTTTTCGTAAAGTTCATAAGGTACAGCATACATATATGCTTCCTTTGACATTGTCTGATGGAATGCGGTATCAAATACACCAATCTGAGGAACACCGGGCATTGCTGCCTCACATGCTGCTATACCGATAAGGTTTGCAGGATTGTGAAGGGGTGCAAGAGGAACACAAGCTTCAAGTGCCTTTTTAACCTCGTCATTGATGATTACAGAACCGCTGAAGGTTTCGCCACCGTGAACAACACGGTGTCCAACTGCTGCAATTTCACTCATATCAGAAATTACGCCGTAGCTTGCATCTGTGAGAGCATCAAGAACCATCTTGATTGCATCAGAATGGTCTTTCATGTTCTTTTCAATAACATTCTTTTCGCCACCTGCAGGGGTGTGATTGAGTTTTGAGCCATCAATACCTATTCTTTCACAAAGGCCTTTTGCCATAACCTGCTCGGTTTCCATATTTATAAGCTGATACTTAAGTGATGAACTACCTGCATTTATAACCAAGATTTTCATTTTAAATTACTTCCTTTCAATTTTTTAGTTTTTCTGTGCCTGAACACAAGTGATTGCAACAACACCAACAATATCGTCAGCACTGCAGCCACGGGACAAGTCATTGATAGGCATTGCAATACCCTGAGTTACAGGGCCGTAAGCTTCTGCCTTTGCCAAGCGCTGAGCAAGCTTGTAACCGATATTTCCTGCATCAAGGTCAGGGAATACAAGAACATTCGCATGACCTGCAACAGAGCTTCCCGGAGCCTTTGATTCGCCAATTTCAGGAACAATTGCGGCATCAAGCTGAAGTTCGCCGTCAACCTTAAGGTTGGGGTTTTCTTCCTTGCAGATTCTTGTTGCCTCAACAACCTTGGTAACGTCGTCGTGCTTTGCACTGCCCATTGATGAGTGTGAAAGCATTGCAACAATCGCTTCCTCCTGAACAAGCAGTTCAAAGGATTCTGCAGAACAAGCAGCGATTGCAGCAAGTTCCTCGGGATTGGGGTTCTGCACAAGACCGCTGTCACCAAATATAAATGTTCCATTTGCACCATATTCGCAATCAGGAACAACTATAACAAAGAAAGCAGAAACCAGCTTTGTTCCGGGTTTGGTCTTGATAATCTGAAGACTGGGTCTTAAAGTATTTGCTGTTGAATGGCAAGCACCTGAAACGACGCCATCAGCATCGCCTGCTTTAACCATCAAACATGCATAATACATATAATCGCCAAGAGCAGTTGCTTTTGCTTCTTCGTATGTAAGACCTTTTGACTTTCTCAGTTCAACAAAAAGATTAAGATATTCTTCTGTCTTTTCGTATGTAAAGGGGTTGATAATTGTAGCACCTGTAATGTCATAACCCTTGCTGTACTTTTCAACCTCTTCGGGAGTGCCCACAATAATAATGTTGGCAAAGTCCTCCTTAAGAATTTTTTCTGCCGCTTCATAAATTCTGGCATCCATAGATTCAGGAAGAACAATTGTCTTTTTATCAGTTTTTGCTCTTTCCTTTATTGTGTCCAAAAACTTACTCATTTTACGCCTCCACTATATATAAATTTATAGATCTATAAAATTATCCACCTAATAGTATACAACAATTTTCCAAGATATGCAAGGAAAAAACCAAATTTTTTATTTTTTTGACAAAAATACTTTATTTCAAACACAAAATAGGGTATACTGTAACAAGGGAGTGAAAATAACGTGAAAGTTCCTTTCATGTTATTTCTTCCGACAAATTTCATTGCCCGTAACCCCGTGAAAAAGATGCCGGTGGCACCTTTTTGGGTGGGATTGAGATGCGAGAGCATCGGCAATAACAAGAAAAATCTCTTATCATTTCTTGCCATACAGATAAGAGAAATTTAATTCCTATTTATGCCGACGTATGGCGGCAGAATGGAGATTTTATGAAAACCGCCGCAATAATTTGCGAATACAACCCTTTTCACAAGGGGCACGAATATCAGATTGCACGCACAAAAGAGCTGTGCGGAGCTGATTTTGTTGTTGCCATAATGAGTGGCAACTATGTTCAGCGTGGCGATGTTGCGTTATTTTCAAAAGAACTGCGTGCCAAAGCAGCTATTGCATCAGGTGCCGACCTGGTAATTGAGCTGCCCACCATATTTGCCATGCAGTCGGCAGAATTTTTTGCAAAAGGCGGAGTTTCAATTGCCGACTCTTTGGGGATTGTAGATTTTCTTTCCTTTGGCGCAGAATGTGACAATACCCAGCAACTTAAAGCAATTGCTGCTCTTTTATGTAATGAACCGTCTGAATTTTCGACAATGTTAAAAGAACAGCTTGACTCAGGTTTTTCATATCCTGCTGCAAGGGCTGCAGCTATAGGTCAATTTCTCGGTGACAACGCTGCAAAGTTAATGTCCTCACCAAACAACATTCTGGCAATTGAATATTGCAAGGCGCTTGACCGCTTTGGCAGTCATATAACACCTGTTGCCATAAAGCGCAAAGGTGCCAACCACGATTCCACAACAGTTGATAACGGGTTTGCCTCGGCAACGCATCTGCGACAGTTGATTACATCAGGAAATCTTGATGAAGCCCTTTTGTATATTCCTGACCATTGTCACGGACTCTTTAAAGATGCTGACCTTCATTGTATAGAAGCAATGAATAAATCAATTATTGCGGAGCTTATAAAGATGCCTACCGAAACTCTTGCAAAAATTTCTGACGTTGGGGAGGGTATGGAAAATCGAATTAAATCCGCTGCCTTGACAGCCATAACCATCAGCGAACTTGCTGATATGATAAAGACCAAGCGGTACACTCACAGCAGAATCCGACGGATTATCCTTTCTGCATACCTCGGCATTACCAACGACCACCGCAGTACGGATGTGCCCTATATAAAAATTCTTGACCACAACGAAAAGGGTCGAGAACTTATTTCAAAAATAAAAAGATCAGCAACGTTGCCAATAGTCAGGAACACGTCACAGATAAACAAACTGAAAAATCCTGAAATCAAAGCCTTTTGGGAAATGGAACGAACCTTTGACAACCTATATAATATGTTTAGAATATAAAAAGCCAAACAAAATAACCCAAGCAATTGCTTGGGTTATTTTAATAGACATTAGTTATTTACGTTAATTACTCAATGATTTCTGTAACAACGCCTGAACCAACAGTACGTCCACCTTCACGGATAGCGAAACGAAGACCTTCTTCAACAGCGATTGTTGTTGTAAGTTCAACAGTCATTGTAACGTTATCACCAGGCATACACATTTCTGTACCTTCAGGAAGGTTAACTACACCAGTAACGTCAGTTGTTCTGAAATAGAACTGGGGTCTGTAGTTTGTGAAGAAAGGAGTATGACGTCCGCCTTCTTCCTTGGTCAGAACGTAAACTTCACCCTTGAACTTTGTGTGAGGATGAATTGTGCCGGGCTTTGCAAGAACCTGTCCTCTTTCGATTTCGTTTCTCTGAACACCACGGAGAAGAGCACCGATGTTATCACCAGCTTCAGCCTGATCAAGAAGCTTTCTGAACATTTCGATACCTGTAACAACAACTTTTCTTGATTCGTCAGAAAGACCAACGATTTCAACTTCGTCAGAAAGGTTAAGAGTACCTCTTTCAACTCTACCGGTAGCAACTGTACCACGGCCTGTGATTGAGAATACGTCCTCAACAGGCATAAGGAAAGGAAGATCTGACTTTCTTTCAGGTGTAGGAATATATGCATCTACTGCACCCATAAGTTCCTTAATGCAAGCATATTCAGGAGCTGAAGGATCTGTTGATGCAGATTCAAGAACTGCAAGACCTGAACCCTTAACGATCGGGATTTCATCACCGGGGAATTCGTATTCTGAGAGAAGGTCACGGATTTCCATTTCAACGAGTTCGAGAAGTTCGGGATCGTCAACCTGGTCAACCTTGTTCATGAATACAACAATCTTCGGAACGCCAACCTGACGTGAAAGAAGAATGTGTTCTCTTGTCTGGGGCATAGGACCGTCAGCAGAAGAAACAACGAGGATAGCACCGTCCATCTGAGCAGCACCGGTAATCATGTTCTTAACGTAGTCAGCATGTCCGGGGCAGTCAACGTGTGCATAGTGACGTGCTTCTGTTTCGTACTCAACGTGAGCTGTAGAGATTGTGATACCTCTTTCTCTTTCCTCAGGAGCCTTATCGATCATATCGTAAGCTTCGTACTGAGCCTTACCATCCATAGCAAGTACCTTTGTAATTGCAGCGGTAAGAGTTGTTTTACCATGGTCAACGTGGCCGATAGTACCAATGTTAACATGGGGTTTGGTTCTTTCATATTTAGCTTTTGCCATTTTAATTTCCTCCTAACTTGGTTATAAGTTAATTAATTTACTAATTATTTTACTACAAAAGTGAATAGTTTTCAATAGATTTTTCAAAAAAAGTTTGAAAAAAGTGCACAATTATTCACTCTTTGCTCTGTCACTGATAATCTTATCCTGAACAGACTTTGGAACTTCGCTGTAGTGTGAAGGTTCCATAGAATACTGACCACGTCCCTGTGTACCACTACGGAGAACGGTTGCATAACCGAACATCTCAGAAAGGGGAACGTCTGCAGTAACCTGTGTAACGCCGCCTGATCTTGATTCCTGGCACTTAATCATACCACGTCTTGAGCTCAGGTCACCGATAACAAAACCGAGGTAGTCATCAGGTGTGATAACGTTAACAAGCATAATAGGTTCTTTAAGAACGGGGTCTGACTTTCTCATAGCATCCTTGAAAGCCATAGAAGCAGCAATCTTAAATGCCATTTCTGATGAGTCGACTTCGTGGTAAGAACCATCATAAAGTGTAGCCTTGAGGTCAACTACGTTGTAGCCTGCAAGAACACCGTTGAGCATAGCACTCTGGATACCTGCATCAACAGCGGGGATATATTCCTTAGGTACGGCACCGCCGACAACCTTGTTCTCAAATATATATCCTTCGCCTTCTTCCAATGGTTCGAACTTAACGAGTACGTGACCATACTGACCCTTACCACCTGACTGACGAGCATACTTGTGCTCAACGTCAACAGGCTTGCGGAATGCTTCGCGGTAAGATACCTGAGGCTGACCAACATTTGCTTCTACCTTAAATTCACGAAGGAGACGGTCAACAATAATTTCAAGGTGAAGCTCACCCATACCTGCAATGATTGTCTGACCTGTTTCTTCGTCGGTATATGTCTTAAATGTAGGATCTTCTTCTGCAAGTTTTGCAAGAGCAATACCCATCTTTTCCTGACCTGCTTTTGTCTTATGCTCGATAGCAACACGGATAACAGGTTCAGGGAAGTTCATTGACTCAAGGATAATAGGATGCTTTTCATCACAAAGTGTTTCACCTGTTGTGGTATTCTGTAAACCAACTGCAGCCGCAATGTCACCTGAATAAACAACATCAAGGTCTTCTCTGTGGTTTGCGTGCATCTGGAGAATTCTACCCATACGTTCTCTCTTGCCCTTGCAGGAGTTGAGAACGTGTGAACCCTTTTCAAGCGTACCTGAATATACACGGAAGAAACAAATCTTACCAACGAATGGGTCTGTTGCAATCTTGAATGCAAGAGCAGAGAATGGAGCATCATCTGATGAAGGTCTTTCATCCTCTTCCTCTGTATCAGGATTTACGCCCTTAATGTTGGGTACATCTGTTGGTGCGGGCATATATTCAATTACTGCATCAAGAAGCAGCTGAACACCCTTGTTTCTGTATGCTGTTCCGCAAAGAACAGGTACAATTTCGTTATTGATGGTTGCACGGCGAAGTGCAGCCTTAAGCTCATCAACTGTGATTTCTTCACCGCCAAAGTACTTTTCAAGAAGTTCTTCATCGGTTTCGCAGATAGATTCAACCATCTTGTCATGGTATTCCTGAGCCTTGTCCATCATATCAGCAGGGATAGCATCCTTGTGATAGCTGTTACCGAGTTCATCATCATAAATCTCGGCTTCCATATTCATAAGGTCAATGATACCAACGAATGTATCCTCAGCACCAATAGGAAGCTGAATGGGAACACCGTTTGCATTGAGTCTTTCATGAATCATATTTACTACGTTGTAGAAATCTGCACCCATAATATCCATTTTATTAACGAATATCATACGGGGAACCTTGTATTCGTCAGCCTGACGCCAAACTGTTTCTGACTGGGGTTCAACGCCGCCCTTGGCACACATAACAGTAACAGAACCGTCAAGTACTCTCAGTGAACGCTGAACTTCAACTGTAAAGTCAACGTGTCCGGGAGTATCGATGATGTTAATTCTGTGTTTTTTGCCGCCATAGGGGCCTTCTTTGGGTTCCCAGAAACAGGTTGTAGCAGCAGAGGTAATTGTGATACCTCTCTCCTGCTCCTGAGCCATCCAGTCCATAGTAGCGCCGCCTTCGTGGGTTTCACCAAGCTTATGGTTAATACCTGTATAATACAAGATACGTTCTGTAGTAGTAGTCTTTCCGGCATCAATGTGAGCCATGATACCGATATTTCTTGTTCTTTCAAGCGAATACGCTCTACCCATAGTAACTCCTTTCAACACATAAAATGTGTTAATTTAATCGAAAATTGTTGAACCCGTACCGACATATGTCCATACAGGGTTTTGCAAAGAAAATTGCTTTAGATTTGGCAGATGTGAGGCACGAAAACAACGGAGCGTATATGATATACGTGAGTATGTTTTCGTGTCGAATAATGCTGCCGAAGATGAAGTAATTTTCAAAGCAAAAATTACCAACGGAAGTGAGCAAAAGCTTTATTCGCTTCTGCCATTTTGTGTGTGTCTTCTTTCTTTTTGAAAGCACCGCCTGTGCTGTTTGTCGCATCCATAAGCTCGTTTGCAAGTCTTTCAGCCATTGTTCTTTCGCTTCTCTGTCTTGCATAGAGTGTGATCCATCTGAGGCCCAGTGTTTCGCGTCTTTCAGCTCTAACTTCGATCGGAACCTGATAGTTAGCACCTCCGACACGTCTTGCTTTAACCTCCAATACAGGCATAACGGCATTCATAGCTTCCTCAAAAACTTCAACAGGGTCCTTACCTGTTTTTTCCTTTATGATATCAAATGCATCATAAACGATAGCCTGAGCAACACCCTTCTTGCCGTCGAGCATAATATTGTTGATAAGACGAGTAACAGTCTTGCTGTTGTACATAGGATCCGGCAACACGTCACGACGTGCAATATGTCCTTTTCTTGGCACTTATCTTCCCTCCATTCTTTGTGAATAATATCCACAAGGTACTCAATACCCTTAAGGATACTGCTAGTGCTGTATACTATATACAACCGGGACTGAACCCAATATATATAAAATAGTAATACGCACTATAAAGTAATTTTCGTACTTAAAAATTTTGTCTTACTTACCTTCTTTAGGTCTCTTTGCACCATACTTTGATCTTGACTGGTTACGTTTCTGAACACCCTGTGTATCAAGTGTACCACGGATAATGTGATAACGTACACCAGGGAGGTCCTTAACTCTACCGCCACGAATAAGCACTACGCTATGCTCCTGGAGATTGTGACCAATACCGGGAATATAAGCTGATACTTCGATACCATTTGTAAGACGAACTCTGGCAACCTTACGGAGTGCTGAGTTAGGCTTTTTGGGTGTCATTGTTCTAACAGAAGTACAAACACCTCTCTTCTGCGGTGAATCCTGATCTGTGTACTTCTTTTTGATGGTGTTGAAACCCTTGAGAAGTGCAGGTGCAGTAGATTTCTTTTCCGCAGTCTGTCTGCCTTTCTTAACTAACTGGTTAAATGTTGGCAATTATTTTCACCTCCTGTATATAATCTGTCGGGAGCCTGGGCTCCTATATAAAAACGCATATTATGCGTTCTTACCTAAAACTGTTGCTACCGCAGTGGGAACCTCAACATGACAGGCCTTTGCAAGCTCCTTCATATTGTTGACGTATATCACCTCTACGTTTTTTTCACCGCAAAGCCTTTCCAAAGGAAAAACCACATGGCTGTCTGCATCACGAGCAACAAAAACAAGTTCTGCCCTGCCAGATTCGATAGCCTTTTTGGACTGTTTAAGACCAACCACATGCGGATTTTGTTTTATTCGTTCCATTTTATTTCACCTTGCACTGTTGGTGCGGGGATTGGCGGAATACCGCACTATCCCAATATTACAAAATACACTTGATTGTACCATTTTTGAAGAGCTTTGTCAAGTACTACATATATGGTTTCCAGCAAAAATTTTTCACAAATTATTGGATTTTAATACCTTGTATATGTAACAATGATACAAAACATACAAAAAGAGGCTATTCCTGCTCCTTTGCCGCCATCAGAGCCTGAGCCAACTGATCGGGACAGGATGTACCACGGCCGTTGCAGTCAATGCCGCGCAGCCTTGATATAGCCTCGTCAACATCCATCCCTTCAACCAGTCTTGCCACGCCCTGGGTGTTGCCCATACATCCAAATACAAATTTAACATTTTTCACAGTGTTGCCGTCAAGGTCAAATGAAATTTCCCTTGAACATGTACCACGGGTTTTGTAAGAAAAACTTTTCATAAGCATATTCCTTCCTTTTAATTCTATATCGTTTTTTGTGAGCGCACAAAAAAAGAACGCCCATCGGCGTTCTTTTTAAGAGATAAAATCTTATTTGTTGATAAGGTCCTTAAGAGCCTTGCCAGCCTTGAAAGCGGGAACCTTAGCTGCAGCAATCTTCATTTCTGCACCTGTCTGGGGGTTTCTGCCTGTTCTAGCTGCTCTTTCTCTTACTTCAAAGCCACCGAAGCCAACGAGCTGAACTTTGTCGCCCTTAGCAAGTGCTCCTTCAACTGCACCTACAAATGCGTTGAGAGCTGCTTCTGCATCCTTCTTTGAAAGGTTTGCCTTTTCAGCCATTACTGCAATCAATTCTGTTTTATTCATTTTTAAAACTCCTTTTCTTTTTTGAATTTATAGATGTTTAAGTAATTGATTTATAACGTTATTCATATTCTACTACAAATTTTCGCAAATTTCCATAGTTTTCTCTATTTTTTTGTATTTTTGTCCCTTTTGACAAATTTATAACATATGTTTTGTATCAAATGCACAGTATTTTCCATATTTCATAGCATTTTATCACCAATTTGCCTTGTTGCAAAGAGTATTGCCAACACTAATCAGGATTATTCATTAACATTTCATTAAGCTCTGCACGGGTGATAAGAACCTGTCTGGGCTTTGTCCCCTCATAGGGACCAATAATCCTGTTTTCCTCAAGCTGGTCAATAATACGAGCTGCTCTTTGGTAGCCAATCTTGTATCTGCGCTGAAGCATTGCAACCGATGCCTGTCCCGACTCAAACACCAGTTCTGCCGCCTTGACAAAGAGGGCATCCTTGTCACCGCTGCGTGTGTGGTCATCATCGTCATCAGCATCATCTGTGCGCGACTCCTGCTCCCGTTCGATATGTTCAAGAATCGACTCGTCATACTCTGCCTCGTACTGCTTCTTTACAAAAGCAATAACATCCTCAATCTCTTCGTCAGAAAGGAAGTTGCCCTGAATTCTTATAGGTTTTGTAGCACCACGGGGCGCATAAAGCATATCACCCTTACCCAAAAGCTTTTCTGCACCCATACTGTCCAAAATAGTACGGCTGTCTATCTGAGAGGATACTGCAAATGAAATTCTTGACGGAACATTGGCCTTGATTACACCGGTGATAACATCAACTGACGGTCTTTGAGTTGCAATTACCAGATACATACCCGCAGCTCTTGCAAGAGCAGCAAGGCTGTTTATAGCATCTTCTACCTCATTTTTTGCCGCAAGCATAAGGTCGGCAAGCTCGTCAATAATAATTACAATTTCGGGCAGCTTGTTTTCAGGGGTTTCGTTTTCCTCCATCAAGTCGTTGTATCCCTGAATGTTTCGCACCTTGTTATCCTTCATAAGCTGATAACGGTTTTTCATTTCAGCAACAGCCCAGTTAAGCGCGCCTGCTGCATGCTTGGGGTCGGTAACAACCGGAATAAGCAAGTGCGGAATACCATTGTAAACACCAAGCTCAACCATTTTCGGGTCAACCATAATCATTTTGACCTCATTGGGTTTTGCCTTGTATAAAATACTTGTTATAAGAGAATTTATACAAACACTCTTGCCGGAACCGGTAGCACCGGCAATAAGCACGTGAGGAAAGCTTGAAATATCAGCAATTACGCAGTTGCCGCCTATATCCTTACCCAAAGCAAAGGCTGTTTTGGATTTGAAATCACGGAACTTATCTGTGTCAATAACCTCGCGGATTGGCACAGGACTTGGTGCTTCGTTTGGAATTTCGATACCAATTGCAGACTTGCCCGGGATAGGTGCTTCGATACGAACACCCGACGCTGCCAAGCTTAACGCAATATCATCCGCAAGGTTTGTAATTTTTGAAACCTTAACGCCAAATCCCGGCTGAAGCTCAAATCTTGTTACAGTGGGGCCCTGAGTGATATTTATAATTTTTGCATCTACCTTAAAACTTGCAAGAGTTTCCAGAAGCCTGTTTGCCTTTTCTTCAAGTTCATGCTTGATTTCGGCACGACTTTTAGTGTTCGGCTTAGGCTTTGCAAGAAGAGAAACCGAGGGTAGCTTGTAATTTATCAATCTTGTTGCCTCGATACTTTCTTTCGCAAGAGAATTAACACTGTTGGCCGCCTGCTGAACCTCCTGCAGACTCATACGTTTACCCACGGTCACCGCACTGTCAATGGGAACACCTGCATCAAGTGCCGCCTGGGTAAGTGGGTCAACCCTATCCTCCAACTGAGCCTGAGTAGGTGGGGTAAAATCGTCGTCATCGGTTGCCTTGAAGTTTCCGTTTTCATCAGGAAGTTCGGTGAGAACACCGGTCTTTACATCTTCAACTCTGAATGGTTTCCTTTTTTCGGTGGTATTCACCACTAGTTTTTCCTGCTCTGCAATAACCTCGCGGGCTACTTCGCTTGTTTCATCGGGCATATCCTCTTCAAAAACAAATCGTTTAATTGGCGGTTTGGAATCCTTTTTAACCAGAGTTTCTATTTCACCGCCCTTGAAATATACATCAAAATAACCATCGTCGGCTGCTTTTGTAATGCCTGAAGTCTCCCGAACAGTATGTGCAGGCTTTTCTTCAGCGGCCTTCGGTTTCTTTCGTTCTCTTTGGGGAATAACCGGCAGTTCTTCAACTTCCTCATCAAGTTTCTCGGATATGCTGTCACGGTTTTTCTTTATATATAACCCAATTCTCTTAATTACATTTCCCACCGACACTCCTGTAAGAATAACCAACAGTATCAGCATTACCGCCACAGAAAGGATATATGTTCCTGCTTCGCCAATCAGTCGGGTAAATCCCACACAAAGAAGACCGCCTATAACACCGCCTCCTCCACCATCAATGCCAAAGGTATACAAGGACTCAACGTTTTCAAAAAATGTATCGTGCTTCCATTCGCTGCCTCCACAGACTGCCGCCCAGAACACCGATGCAGCAAGCATCAATATTCCCGTCAGCCATATTTTGTATACCAGTCTGTCCTTATCCTTTTTGAAAAACATTTTAATAATTTGCCACAGCACAAACACAAAGAAAATATATGCCGGGCCGCCAAACAAACCCAGAATAATGTTTTTTACCCAATGTCCCACAGTTCCGGTAATATTAAAATAAAGGGATACTGTCAAAAACAATGAAACAGCAATAAACACTATACCCTGAACTTCTGCACCACGGGTCCTTTGCTTTCCCGTTTTTTTCCTGGGGGTTGAACTCTTTGTTCCTCGTCCGGAGTTTGAGGTCTTTGTCGACTTTCTCTTTTTTGCCATACTATTTAAACACCACTTTTCCTTGGTTAATCATTCAGTTTATATGAAAACAAAATATAAAATTACTGCAAGTCCTAATATGATTCTGTAAACACCGAAGCTCTTAAAGTTGTGCTTTTTTACAAAATTCATCAAGAACCTGATTGAAAGCATTGAAACTATATAAGCTACCAGCATACCGCAAATCAACACAGCCGCATCCTGCCCACTCATTACAAGACCATATTTAAGAATTTTCAACAAGCTTACCCCAAACATAACAGGTATTGCAAGGAAAAACGAAAATTCCGCCGCCATACCCCGGCTGCAGCCAAGGAGCATCGCACCAAGAATTGTTGAACCCGACCGTGATGTTCCCGGAATAATAGAAAGCACCTGAAATGCGCCAATCATAAGGGCGGTTTTATAGTCAAGTTCCTTCATATTATATATAACAGTTTTTTTGTTTGCTTTTTCAATAACAATAAACGCCACGCCATAGATAATCAATGTAGCCGACACAACCTGCCAATTTTCGAACTTTTCCATAACGGGGTCAAGAAGAAGTCCGATTACCGCCGCAGGAAGGCAAGCAACAATCACCTTGAACCACATATGCCATGTATCGTTTTTTTCTTGGCGGGTTTTGGATGGCGAAAAAGGATTTAGCTTTTTAAAATACAAAGTAACCACAGCAAGTATTGCCCCAAGCTGAATTACATACAAATACAGGTCGGATGCTGTAAATCCCTTATTATTTCTTAAAAACTCATTAACAAGTATCATATGTCCGGTGGAGCTTATAGGCAACCATTCGGTAATGCCTTCCACAAGGCCAAGAATTACCGATTTAAGCATTTCAAGTGCAAACATCTGAAAACCTCCAATTTATGTACTGATACATATATATTCAGCATACACCAAAATATATTTTATCACAAAAATACTTTTGTGACAAGGGTTTTGACAAAATTTATTCCCTCACAGGCGAACAGGCTACGGACAAAACTGTCCGCAGCCTGTTCATATATGAATATATCTTAGGGGGCTTTTTAAACTACAGAAAATCAATCTTTAATATATTCTGCAGGATTTTTATATTCGCCGTTTACAAGAACTTCAAAATGCAGATGAGGCTCAGTATTTGCCTCCAATGCACCGGGACTTCCTACACCGCCGATTATATCGCCACGGCTGACCTCTGTTCCCGCACTGATAAAATCAATGTTTTGCAAATTTGCATATACCGACGATATCCCGTCTTGATGTTCAATCTCAACCACAATTCCAAGAAGCTCGTCCTCATATACCTTTGACACAACACCGCTTTCGGCAGCCTTTACCTGATTACCCCGGGGTGCAGCTATATCCATTCCGTTATGGGTGCGCCAGTCATCCATTGCGGCGCAGTAAACAAGCTCATCCACCGAACAATCCGCCACTACCTTTCCCTGACAGGGCATAATCATTGCAAATTCTGGCTCTGCCTCTGCTGTAGTTTCCACAGCAGGCTCATCCATTGGCTTCTGCGTTTGGGTTTGTTCCTTTGGGGGTTGGAATTTTGTATCCGGTTGATCTTTTTCCTCTATTACGTCCACATCAATAACCTCAACGCCACTCTCGGCAACAGCTTCCTGCCAGGCATTTTCATCAAATGACAACATATCCTTTTGTACAGACGTTTGTAAATTCCGTGCATATACATAAAAACCCACAACTGCAATCAGCGAAAACAGGGCTATGTAAAACCCTTTGCTTTCAACAAGTTTCATAAATCTGCTTTTTTTGCTTTTACTATTGGTCTTTTTTACCATATATCAACACCTCCATACTTCAAGTGTTGACAATTCAAATTCTTTTATACGGCATTTTTTAAATTTTTTGGAATTTTTATGGTATATTCAATGTATTCCTCATTTTCAACCTCTGTGGATTTTGCGGCTATTCCCGATTTTTTCATAATATCCACAGCCTGCCGTATTGTGTTTGAAAAAATCCTTACATCTCTAAACGCACGAATACCATATGCCTTTTTTTCTATCTCATCTGTATTTCCTTTATTTAGCATTTCCTCAACAATTTCCTCGGTTTTCACCACATTCAGTCCACGGCTGATAATTAGGTTAAGTGCCTTTATGCGGCTTTTTTCGTCGCATAATCTTAGCAAAGCACGGGCATGTCTTTCGCTGAGGTTATTTTCCATAAGCTTGTTTCGTATTTCAGGCGAAAGCTTTAAAATTCTTATTTTATTTGCAATTGTCGACTGACTTTTCCCCAGCCGTGCTGCAAGCTCCTCCTGAGTTATTCCGTGGTCCGAAAGCAAAGCACAAAAGGCCTCGGCTTCCTCTATGTAACCTAAATTTTCTCTTTGAATGTTTTCAATCAACGCCATAACTGCACTGTCGGTGCCGCCAGCACGAATCACAATCGCAGAAATCTGTGTCATTCCCGCCATCCGGCAGGCACAAAGACGTCTTTCTCCTGCTATCAGCTCGTAATCACATTCGTTTATCTGTCTTACCACCACCGGCTGCATCAATCCATATTGCTTTATTGACGCACACAGGTCCTCAAGGGCATCCTTGTCCATCTCGCGCCGCGGTTGATAGGGATTTGGTCTTATATTCTCTATAGGAAGATATACTGCTCTCACGTTTTTTTCCTCTGCATACATACCTGACATAATCTAACCTCACCTTTCTTTTGTAATTTTGTTGTTACCTCATTTTAGCATATATATATTAAAATTACAAATTTTTCCATATGCAAAATATGCTTATTTATGTCTTATTTCGAAAAAACAAGACACAGCCTTTTTTAATTCATTAAAATATAACATAATACTAAAAAAATTTTTACGCAGAACATGGCCTCTGTACCACATGCCGCAGGCGGCGGTCACAACAATTATGCTCGGTTTGTCAGTGTGCGAAACTTGTGTTTTTATATAATTTATTTTCTGTTCATCATTTAACCTTTCTTGAACCACGCAAGACTTAGCATGGTTTTCGTTAAACAGAAAAACTAACACCACAAAAAATGTGATGTCAGTTTGTTGTTTAATTTTTAATATTAACTACCCTAGGGTTCTTTTCGTTCTTTATGCACAACCTGAGCGCAGTTCAAAGTCAAAAAGAAGTTTTTAGATGCAATAATTATTCCTCTTCATCCTCGGGCATATCCCAGGTGTGGTAAACGTTCTGCACGTCGTCGTTATCTTCAAGCATATCAATGAGCTTTTCTAAGTTCTTAACCGCCTCAGGGTCGTCTACCTGAGTGAGAGTCTGGGGAATATAGCTGATTTCAGCCTGTTCAAACTCGTAGCCCTTTGCCTCTAACGCTTCACGAACTTTGCTGAAATCCTCAGGCGTGGATGTAACCTCATAGCACTCATCCTCGGCGCTGAAATCCTCGGCCCCGGCATCCAGAGCATCCATCATCAACGTGTCTTCATCAATACCGTCGGCCTTTGCAATAACAAGCTGGCCCTTGCGGTCGAACATAAAGCCAACGCTGCCTGTCTGGCCAAGGTTGCCGCCGTATTTGTCAAAATAGTGACGCATATCACCGGCTGTACGGTTTTTATTGTCGCTTAGGGTTTCAACCATAAATGCAACACCGCTGGGACCGTAGCCCTCGTATGTGAGTTCAAAATATTCTTTGTTGCCATCCTCGCCTGCTGCTTTTTTGACACTTCTTTGAATAGTGTCATTAGGCATATTGTTAGCCTTTGCCTTTGCAATGGCATCACGCAGCTTTGAGTTGCTGTCGGGATCGGGCCCGCCTTCTTTAACCGCAACCATAAGCTCGCGGCCTATTTTGGTAAAAAGCTTACCTCTTTTTGCATCAAGTGCCCCTTTTTTTCTTTTAATCGTTGCCCATTTGGAATGTCCTGACATTTCTTTTTCCTCCTAAAGTTCCTTTGACAATCTTAGCTGTCGTAAAATTTTATTTTTCTTCGTCGATAACAGATTTCAGTCCTGCAGCAAGGCCAGCCAAGCCCTGAATCTCCGACGGAATAATAATCTTTGTCGCCTTGCCGTCTGCAGCCTTTGCAAACGCCTCCAGGCTCTTTATTGTAAGAACAGAATCTATTGGCGACGCCTCATTAAGCATACGAATACCGTTTGCAGTAGCCTCCTGGACGGAAAGTATAGCCTGAGCCTCGCCCTCGGCAACACGGATTGCAGATTCCTTCTCGGCCTCGGCTTTAAGAATCTGAGACTCTTTTTCGGCCTCGGCTTTTAAGATTGCAGCAGCCTTTTCGCCCTCGGCAACCAGAATTGCAGACTTCTTTTCGCCCTCGGCACGAAGGATTGCTTCACGTCTTTCACGTTCCGCCTTCATTTGTTTTTCCATCGCCTCTCGGATGCCTGCAGGGGGGATAATATTTTTAAGTTCAACACGATTAACCCTGATACCCCACGGGTCTGTTGCCTCATCCAGTATAGAACGCATTTTTGTATTGATAACATCACGTGAGGTTAAGCTTTCATCCAGTTCCATATCGCCAATAATATTACGCAGTGTTGTGGCTGTAAGATTTTCGATTGCAGCCATAGGAAGTTCAACACCATAGGTATAAAGTTTGGGGTCAATTATCTGGAAGTACACAACAGTATCAATCTGCATAGTTACATTATCCTTGGTAATAACCGGCTGGGGAGCAAAGTCAACAACCTGCTCTTTAAGAGTAACTTTTTTTGCAATTCTGTCAATAAAAGGAATCTTTACATGAAGGCCAACACTCCATGTTCCGCTGTATGCACCCAGACGTTCAACAACATATGCATATGCCTGAGGAACAACCTTAATATTCGCAATCACAACTACTATCAAAACAGCAATGATAAATAAAATAAATTCCATAAACACAATCTCCTTTTAATTATTTTTTTCAGGTGAAACAACGACCTTTGCACCTTCAAGTGCTACAATTATTACGGGGGTGCCTTCGGCAATATTATCACCATTCACAGATTTTGCCGACCATACCTGCCCCATAACCTTAACCTGTCCGCTGCCTTTAATGCTGCTGATTTCTTCAATCACAACGCCATGTGCAGAAATAATTCTGTCGGCATTTGTAGCAACGGTACGGCGATTTAAAAACCTTTTTGCCAAAGGCCGGGTTGCAATAACCAGAATTGCCGACACAACAACAAAAACCGTTATCTGCACACCTGGGCCTGCCCCCAATGCGGCAAAAACAGCCGTAATCAAAGCCGAAACCGCAAACCAAAGGGTAATCAGATTTACTGTTGAAACCTCGACAACGCCAAGCACAGCCGCCGCAATCAGCCAGATAATTGCATCGTTATTCATATCTGTAACCTCCCCTGCATTACCTTGTAATTATTACCATAACTCGTTAAAAAGCACACAACGGAACCATTACAGTTCCGTCGGGTCTTTTAATATGCTCTCTTGTAACCACCGTTACGCTTACCTTCGGTGTTTCGTTTAAGGTCCTGAATTTTCTCCTCACTATCCTGCTTGAATTTAAGAAGCTTGTCTTCAAACGACATCTCCTCGTCCTTTACCTTGTGTGAAAACTCAAAAACCTCGGGAGCGCCTTTAAGACCGCCGCTACTCTTTGGTCTTTCGCTGTTTTTCTTTTTTGCTTTTTCCTCAGCAGCCTTCTTGATTGACAAGCTGATCTTACCATGCTCGTCAACAGAAAGCACCTTAACCTTAACGCTTTGTCCAGCAGTAAGATGTTTGCTTATATCATCAACATACTCAGACGATACTTCGGAAATATGCACAAGACCTGTTTTTCCTCCCTCCAGCTCAATAAATGCGCCAAAAGGGGCGATACCTGTTACCTTTCCGCGAAGTATACTTCCTTCTTCAATCTGCATAGCTTTTAAAAATCCTCCTCAGGTGTCTGCTTTAGCACCGTATGTATATTTCAAGTTTATCTTATCTTTAAAGTTTACTGGCTTATATCTACATAAACACGTTCGTTGTGTTTAACAAGACCAAGTTTTTCGCGAGCTGCACGCTGAATATATTCATCAGTGTCTGCCTGAGCTTCCTCGTCTTGCAGCTTTTGATTTTTAAGCTGTTCCTCGGCAATCTTCTGGTTATATTCTTTAGCAAGAGCATCATACCGTGCCAGGGCAATCTGTTGCTCAACAAATTTGCAAACCACACCTATACACACCGCCAGCACGACGGCTAATATAACCAGCTTTTTTGCAGAAGATTTCTTCTGTCGGTTTTTGCTGTTATACATCGGCACAATCCTCCCCACCATATAATAACCTAACATAATTATATATCATCAAAAAGCCTTTGTCAATACTCAAACTTCACTTTTTTCGCAGCATAAACCCCACATTTTTCAGACGCAACGAAAGGCGGTCGCCGCCACGTCTGACAACGCTTTTTGCTCTGCGAACACTCTGCCCTGTATACCACATAACAACATTAACGGGACGTTTGAATATTTTAAATATCAGTCTGATTGGAAAAAGCACAATTTTCACTATCTTTTCCGCCACTTTAATCATCCATTTTATTATGGCAGTACTGACATTAAGAAACCTGTTTTTTACCACCAGGGCATACAAGCCTGCTCCTGCGCCAAATCCTATAAAACCCTGCCATCGCACCTCGCCGCTGTTTTTAAGATATGCCGCCCCGAATATAATCACAGCCGCAGCCACAAGAAACAAGATATCCTCTAAGTTAACAAGTCCGTCGCCTGAACCTAAAATTCTGCGACTGACACGGAGTAAATCATATATAAATGCCGCAATGATACCTGCAACCAGACTTGCCCCAAAAAAGCCCGCCTCCATTGGCACAGAATTATACATTCAACCCTACTCCCTATTTGAAAATTTTACTGAAAAAGCTACCCTTGTCACTTTTATGGCCGTTAGCATATTCGATGCTGTCAATATCGCCTTCAATTTCAAGTTCACCATTCTCCACATTAAGGCGGTTTATCCTGAAATCCGCACCCTTTACCGTCATAACACCTTCAACAGTATATGCAACAATCTTATCTTCATCAAAGCTATCAACATCCTCCACTCCCAAAACCGTCAGCTTTTCACGACCCAGCATGGTGATTTTGTGTTCAACATTTCTTTTTTCTTCCATATTGGCACAACCTTTCTGTTTAGATAATATAAGTATATTTCTTCAATTTCATCTTTATTCTAATAAAAAAGCGCCTTTGGCGCTCGCCTGCGGTGGGCAGAAAAGGACACAGCTTTTTTTGTCCATGTGCGTTTCTGCCAAGGGCAGAAATTTTCGCACGGACAATCTAAATTTTGTTTTTGTATAATAGGAGTTTAGTACTGATAAGTAGTAAACTCCTATTATACAAAAAAGAACAGAACCTCAAATGTGAAGTTCTGTCCTTATTACATTTACAAAAAATTTAACTACTTAACAGAAAAACGGTATTCGGTTGTAAAATCATACTTCGCATTTGCCTTAAGAACAGGGGAGGGGAAGTGTGCATACTTCATTGAATTGGGGAAATACTGTGTTTCAAGACAGAATGCCCCGTGAATACCATAATGTGCGCCGCCTTTGCCTTCGGCACAATCAAGTGTGCATCCCGAATAAAGCTGTACGCCGGGCTTGTCAGTGAAACATTCCATGCAAATTCCATTTTCAGGATTTTGCGCAGTCGCAAATAATCTGTAGCCTCTGCCGTCAATCACAAAGTTGTGGTCAAAGCCGTTGAATTTTTTTGTCTGCTCGTCGTCCTGAGCAAAGGCATCGCCAAAGGTTCTGGGAGTTGTGAAATCAAAGGCTGTTCCATTAACGGGGCGAATTTCGCCATAGGGCATACACTCATCGGTATTGGGTGTAAAGAAACTGCAGTTCATCTGCAGAATCTGATTGTCTATCTTGCCGCTGTCGTGTCCGCCAAGGTTGAAGTAGCTGTGGTTGGTAAGGTTCAGAACAGTATCTGCATCCGATACTGCATTATAATTTATAACAAGACCGTTATCCCTGGTAAGCTTGTAGCTGATTGTGACATTCAGGTTTCCCGGGTAGCCACCCTCGCCATCAGGAGAAAACAGCCTTAACTTCAGTTCAGGTTCATCGCCCTCGCTTGCAACTTCAACATCCCAGATCTTTTTATCAAAACCCAATGCTCCACCTCCGTGCAAGCTGTTTCTTCCGTCATTTTCGCCCAGGTTGTAAGTCTTGCCGCCCAGTTCAAACCGAGCCGCTTCAAGCCTGTTTGCATAACGGCCGATAGCATTGCCGAAATATGCCGCATTGGTTTTATAGCTTTCGGGCTTGTCATATGCAAGGGCAACATCAACCATATTGCCATTCTTATCCGGAACAACAATGCTGCGAATTGTTGCTCCACGGTCAATGATGACAACCGTCATACCGCCGTTGTTGGACATTGTATACTGATAAATTTCTGTTTCATCAAACTTTCCGAAATAACTTTTTTCTACCGCCACTTAAATCACTCCTATTCAACATTGAATCTTAACATATTCCACGAATGCTTTTTAAGAACTATCTTATCACCGATTTCCACATTCTTTGGTTCTACATTTTGTTTTTCGCTACTGTTTTCAACCTTCAAATCGTCATTATAAAGCTCGATATGCTCTTTTAGAGTACAATTGTCAAAGCTTTCAAGAGAAATGTTCAGATCCATATCCTCATCAAGTGAACGGTTAACAGCAAAAACTGTTACCTCGTTCTTTTCTTCGTTATATATTACCGAGCTTTCAAGGTAAGGAATGTTCTTTCTCTTTTCTGTGGAATATGTATCACAGTTCACAGATGTACGCATGGTCTTGCCACGGCCGAAACGTGATGCATACATAAAAGGATAAAATGTGGTCTGCAGCCACACTCCGCCGTTTTTTTCGGTCATAATAGGGGCAATAACATTTACAAGCTGAGCAAGACAAGCAATCTTTACCCTGTCACAGTTGTTCTGCAGGGTCATCATCATACAACCCACAACCAGAGCATCCTCAAGGTTGTACACGTGTTCAAACAGCTTTGGCGCAACCTGCCAGGGCTCCTGATCGTTTATCAGGTCTGCCTTCATTACATTCCATTCATCAAAGGAAAGGTTTATGGTCTTGTCGGTATTTTTAATCGCTTTAATGCTGTCGCACATAGCCACAACAGATTTGATATAATCATCCATACTTACAGACTTGGCAAGAAATTCTTCGGTGGTATCCCTGCCGGAGAAATAGTACTGGTGGATTGAAAGATAGTCAACAAATTCATAGGCATTGTTAAGAGCCGTCAGCTCCCATTCCCCAAACTTAGGCATACTGCGATGAGAGCTTCCGCAAAGAACAAGCTCTACACTCGGGTCAACCAGCTTCATCATCTTGGCAGTTGATGCAGCAATCTTGCCGTATTCGTCCGGTGTCTTTCGGCAAATCTGCCACAGACCGCCCATTTCGTTGCCAAGGCACCAGGTTTTTATGCCAAAGGGCTTTTCAAAACCGTTTTTGCGTCTTAAATTTGCATAATGGGTATCGGTTTCTGAATTGCAGTATTCAAGGCAGGCAGCGGCCTCTGCAGGGCCTCTTGTGCCCAGATTCACCGCCATTAAAATTTCCGTGTTTGCTTTTTTTGCCCAATCCTGAAATTCGTCGATACCTACCTCATTTGTTTCGATACTCTTCCAGGCAAGCTCCATCTTTTTCGGTCTTTTTGACTTATCGCCCGTTCCGTCCTCCCAGTTATATGCCGAAAGAAAGTTTCCGCCGGGATAACGCACAACGGGAACATCAAGCTCTTTTACAAGGTCTATTACATCCTTGCGAAAGCCCGACTCGTCTGCATTTTTGTGGTTTGGCTCATATATGCCGTCGTAAACAGCTCTGCCTATATGTTCAATAAAGGAACCGTAAAGACGCTTATCAATATTGCCTATTATAAAATTCTTATTTGCGATTATATTTGCCTTCAATCCAAACACCCCTTTTAAATAGCACAATAGGAGTTGCAAAAATTTGCAACTCCTTTGTTAAATTGTTACCAATTATTTCTTAAGATATTTTGCAACCTCAGCCGCAACAAGCTTTGTAATCTTTTCAAGATCGTCTGCCGACATTGAAGAATTGCCGCAATCCGCCTTGCCGTCACTGCTGAACAGCTTCATCTTTTCCATTGTAGCAAGCTTTACAGCCTCAACCGCTGCAGGAATAAGGTCGATAATACCCTTATTCATATCAGAGAACTTCTTGAATTCTGCCTCAACTGCCGCAACGTTGATATCGGTAAAGATGTTAACCTTGCTGATACCGTCCTTGATAGCCTGACGGAAATCATTGTCTGTAAGACCTGAACCACCATGAAGAACCAACGGAACATCAACAGTTTTTGCAATTGTGCGAATTCTTTCGAAATCAAGTTTTGGGGGCAGCTTATATGCACCGTGAGCATTACCAACAGCAATTGCAAGTGCATCAACGCCTGTCTTGTCAACAAAGTCTTTTGCAAGAGCCGGGTCTGTGAAGAATGCAGATGGGTCGGCCATGTGGTCGCTGCCTTCTGCAGAGCCTTCGTTGTCACCAACGTGACCAAGCTCACCTTCGATTGTTGCGCCATAGGAATGTGCGATATCTGCCATTTCCTTAACCTTGCGCACGTTTTCTTCATAAGAATCTGTTGAGCAGTCATACATAACCGAGCTGAAGCCCAGCTTAAGCGCCTTAACGCAAGTGTCATATGTAAGACCGTGGTCAAGATGGATAACTACGGGAACAGAAGCCTTTTTTGCCATAGGAATAAGATAGTAAGAAATCTCTTCCAACGGTCCGTAGGGAAGCAGAATTTCTGCAGAACCCATAATAACCGGTGATCTTGTTGATTCTGCCGCAGCAATAATACCACGTGCAAGTTCCAGATTTACAGCATTGAACAGACCAACCGCATAGTGACCTTTCTTTGCCGGTCTGAGAACTTCGTTCATATTAACTAACATTTTATTCTTCCTCCTTAGTCAACAGCAGTTTAAGCTGTTGTACAAGTTATTCAATGTCATATTTTCTTTATTTTACAACAAAAACAAAGAATTGTCAAGACATTTCACAGAAAAATACAAATAATTTTCTGTGATTTAAAAAGCCGCAGAGAGTTTAATCTCCACGGCTTTAATATGACATAAGCTAGTCAATGGTTTCAACAGTTTTGTTGTAGTGCGACTTAAGTGCTGCTGTTGCAAGAGTATGTGACATAACTGTTTCTTCAGGTGTAAACAGACCGAAGGGAACTTCAACTCCTGAATATTCAAGCATAAATGCCGCAATCTGCTGCTGAATAGCATCTGTAAAGCCAAATTCAAAGATAGGTCCTGTAATTGTTGGAATCATTGGCTTGTAACCGATGATAATTCTGTTCCAAGACTGTTCCTTGCCCCATGATGAGGTGTAGTGGAATGCGTTTGCATCATCGCTTGAGAACTTTGCACTGCATTCTGTGCCGTAGATTTCAAAGAACCAACGGTTTGTTGAGCCCGGCTCCATACGCTTTGTTTCAAGTGTCATTGGAATTTCGTCACCATCTGCATTTAAAGTTGTGCAGAAGATTGTGCAGTTATCGAATGTATCGCAAACTGCCACTCCGCCCTTGCCGTCAGGACGTTCCTTAACAATATTGCTGAAGTGTGCTCTTACTGTCTTTGGCTTGAAACCAAGACGGAAGGGAACGTGCTGTGTGTGGATACCAAGGTCGCCAAGACAGCCGTATTCACCGTTGAATTTAACCATACGCTTCCAGTTGATAGGCTTGTTTACGTCCATATCACTGCAGTGGTTAAAGCCGCAGTGAATTTCAAGCACCTTGCCGAACTTGCCTTCCTTATACCAGTTAATCATCGTCTGCATTGCAGGGTAATAAGGGAACTCGCTGCAGCAACGAACAAAGGTGTTGGGATTTGCCTTGATAGCAGCCATAATATTTTCGTTTGCAGCTTTGTCGATACCGAAGGGCTTTTCACCAAGAAGAGCCTTACCGCTGTTGATTATATCAATATAGAACTGTTCGTGAAGGTTGTGGGGAACAGCACAGTAAATTGCATCAATATCTTCCTTATCAAGAAGTTCCTTGTAGTCTGCAACCGAATACTTGATTTCAGGGAAGTTCTTCTGGAACCATTCCATCTCCTTGGGAACAACCGAGCAGATACCCACAATCTCGGGCTTGGGAACATCCTCGGTAAGATGACACCAACGAGCTGCCGCTGATGCAAATTCTCTTGCCATAAGTCCGCAACCGATAAGACCAAATCTTACAGTTTTCATATCATTAATTCCTTTCAATTATGTTTTATTTAACAAAAGGCTATTGCAGGATACCCCTGCAATGGCCTTTGTTGTTTGTAAAGTTATTGATTAATAACCGAAGTGCTTTTCTGTTTTTGCGATAGCGTCTTCGATAATGTCAAGACCCTTGAGAGCTGCTTCGTCATCAAGAATCATAGGAGGTGACATACGAAGGATGTGACCTGACGGTACCCAAGCAAGACCATTCTTGAATGCTGTCTGGTAAATCATCTTACCTGCTTCAGCAAATGGTTCTTTGGTGTCGCGGTCCTTAACAACTTCGATAGCCTGGAGACAACCGATAGCACGAACATCACCGATGATAGGATGAGCTTCCTTCATTTCCTTCATTTTCTTGAGCATAATTTCGCCAAGGTGAGCTGAGCGTTCGTTAAGCTGTTCTTCTTCGATAACCTTGATTGATTCAAGAGCAGCAGCACAAGCCATGGGATTGCCGCCGTAGCTTGAAGAAGCTGAAATCTTTTCGATTGCAGGAGCAAGATCCTTTGATACTGCCATAGCTGTAACAGGGAAACCGTTACCAAAGCCCTTACCCAAAGTTGTGATGTCGGCTGTAACATTCCAGTGGTCCATAGCAAGGTACTTACCTGTTCTTGCCATACAGTTGAGAACTTCGTCAGCAAAGAGAAGGATGCCTCTCTTGTCGCAAAGAGCACGAAGTGCAGGGAGGAAATCATCGGGAGGAATGATAGATCCGCCCCAACCCTGAACAGGTTCCAAAACGATAGCTGCAACATTCTTACCACCTGATGCACAAGCGTTGTCAAGCATACCCTCAATCATATTGATGTATGGTGATGAATCCTTCCAAGCTTCTTCTTCGCTTCTGCCAAAGAAGTCACGATAGGGGTTAGGTCTGGGAACGAGCATAAAGCCCGGAGCTCTCATATGTGTATCGGGGCCAACAACTGCCAAAGAGTTTGCACCATAAGTCTTGCCGTGGAAATCTCTGAAGAAGGAGATAAATTCCTGCTTGCCTGTTGCAGCACGAGCACAACGAAGACCAGCTTCAACTGCTGTTGTACCTGAATCATAAAGCTGGAAACCGCCAAAACGGCCGCCGGTGATTTCGTGGAGCTTTTCAACAAGTTCCATCTTTACCTTTGTGGTAAAGTCGTGGCAGTTCATAAGGTTCTTTGCGTGGAAAGCAACTGCCTCGCTGATTTTAGGATGGCAGTGGCCAAGACCTGTAACATAGATACCTGATGAGAAGTCAAGATATGTATTGCCGTCAACGTCTTTAAGTGTGTAACCGTAACCTGATTCAAATGAAACAGGGAACAGTGAAACCTGGCTTGAATATCCCTTGAAGTGCTTAGCACATCTTTCGTGATACTCGATTGATTTGGGACCGGGAACAGTCTCGGACACCATGTTAGGAACCTTTGTAAGGTCCATTTTTGCCCAATCTTTACTCATAGTAAAAACCTCTTTTCATATAATATGTCTTGGCAAATCTTTGCCAACTAATTTTATCCGTCTATTATTATACAAAGAACTTATCCAAAAGTCAATACCTAAATTAAGATTTTCAAGCAATTCGCTTATTAAAAACTTTCGTTTTGCTTTTCTTGCACTTACGAAAAATAATTTGTTTTGCGAAAAAAGCCGCACTGGTGTGCGGCTTCGGAGAGATTTTATTATCGTTATTTCAAGAAATTATTGGCAATAAGGGATACTGCGTCATCCTTCATCATAACAAGCCCATGCTCGTTTAAAACACCCTGAAGAGTCAGGGGTTCTTGCATCTTAAAGGAAAATTCCGATAAAATATTTTCAATTTCAAACAGGCCAACACTGTCGCGGGGCATAAGTTCAAGATAGAATTCTCCCTGATACTTTATAAGACGGCTCTCGCCGATATAGGTTTCAAAAATTTCCCTTACACCATCGCAAAGGCTGTCAAAATCATCAAACCTGAAAATCCTGAGCAGCGAATGGGCACGGCTGCGACGTCTGATTTTGAATTCGGTCTGCTTTACCCTTTTCCCTGCCCGTTGAAGTGCCTCGGCAACGGCAGCAGTATTTTCAAGTTTGCTGACCATCATCACAAACCCGTTATCAGCCAAAGGCAGAGTTTCGACCATAAGCTGTGACCCGCCTATACAAAAATTCACATCCTGCTCGGCCCGTTTAAGAGCATGATAAAACATATCCTGAGCCTCAGGAGTGTTATCGATAAAGTTCTTAAGATCAACATTCCAAGCACGGATATCTGCAGCATCTATAATAATTTTTATTTTACTTTCGCTAAGCCGTTCAATTCTCAAACCTTCCACCTCCGTCTGTCAGGTACTGTGCCTTATGTCACATTATACATCATTTTGTCGCATTTGAAAAGACTAAATTTTTACCAAAACACATTTTTTCTTAAAAAACATAAATTACCTATTGAAATTCAACTTGATTTGTGATAAACTAAGCCTGCAAATTAAACAGCGACTTTGCATCCCTGCGATGTTCGTAGATATGGAATAATGTAAAACCAACACTTATTTAACGGGAATTTCTCTCCGAAGGCGGCGCACATGCCTCCCCAATCTCAGATTGCGGCCAGTGGACTTGTAATGTTTTCGGGATTTTACCCACCTGCTACGCAGGTTTTTACCTTATCCTGTATACGGCATAGGCGGGGTTTTTTTATACCACCGGAGAATTGTACAATTCTCCGGTGGTATAAAAAAGCATTTCACAATCCAAATTTTTTCCTGAAAAACCTTGACAAAATTCATAAAATATATACAATATAAGTATATACTTTTAAATAATGGGGTGAGAATGTGCGGGTTATTTCAGGTTCAGCAAGGGGCCGGAAATTGATTGCACCACCGGGGCTTGATACAAGGCCCACCACCGACAGAGTTAAAGAATCTATCTTTAACATAATCTCACCTTACCTCCCCGCAAAATCAGTGCTTGACTTATTTTCGGGCAGTGGTGCTCTGGGAATTGAGGCACTTAGCCGTGGTTCGGAGCACGCAGTATTTGTTGAAAATGACAAATCAGCCTTTGCGGTCACTCGTCAAAATATTGACCTTGCAAGGGTCGCAGACAAGGCAGATACTATCCTTAGCGATTCTCTTGCGTATCTTGGCCGTGCATCCGGTCAGTTTGATATAATCTTTCTTGACCCACCCTATAACACGGGGCTCCTGACGGATTCAGTCAATAAAATAGCAGAAAATAATCTTCTGTCAGAGGGTGGCATTATAGTTGCCGAATCTGAACATCTTGGTGAAGAACCGCCTGACAGTTATTTTGACATAATAAAACGTGCTAAATATGGCAAAACCACAGTTTTTGTATTGCGCAAAATTTAAAAATTTCACAGGGCAACTCCCCGTGGCTTAGTTTGGAGGGTAAAATATGCATATTGCGGTTTATCCCGGCAGTTTTGACCCCTGCACCAACGGACATCTGGATATTATAACCCGTGCCGCAGGAATGTTTGAAAAGGTTATCGTTGCCGTACTTATCAACGAAAAGAAGCACCCCAGCTTTACCCTTGAAGAAAGAGTTGAAATGCTGAAAAGCGTTACTGGGCACATTCCCAATGTGGAAATCACATCCTTTTCGGGGCTTCTTGCAGAATTTATGCGAACAAATAATTATTCCATTATCATTAAGGGTCTTCGGGCGGTGTCTGACTTTGAATACGAATTCCAGATGGCACTTACCAACCGTGCCCTTTATGACAAAATCGAGACAGTTTTTATACCATCCTGCTCGGAATATATGTTTTTAAGTTCCAGCGTGGTTAAAGAAGTAGCAAAATACAACGGTGATCTTGATGCACTTGTTCCAAATGTGCTTGTGCCTCACATAAAACGCCGTTTTGGTTATTAAATTTTTGATTACACTAAGGAGGATTTATTATGGACAACACAATGGATGCTTTGGATTTGTTGGCAGAACTTGAAGACGTAATAGACAAGGGTACCGCTGTTCCTTTTACAGGACGTTGTATGCTTGACAAGGAGGAGCTTCTTGAAATCATTCAGGAAATCCGTCTTAAGTTGCCCACAGACCTCGAAAAAGCAAAGTGGATTAACGCAGAACGTCAGAACATCATTAACGACGCAAACAAAGAAGCTGATGAGATGATGAAGGTGGCTAATGACAAGATTATTGCAATGATAAGCGAAAATGAAATTACAAAACGTGCAATGGCTGCAGCCGAAGAAATTACAGGCAAAGCAAATGCCGAAGCGCAGGCAGCAAAGACATCATCATATCAGTACGCTGATTATCTTCTTGAAAATGTGGAAACTGTTGTCCACAAAACAATCCGTGACCTTGAACAGTGCATTAACATTGTTAAGGAACGTCGTGACCAGCTTAAATAGTTTTATAACCTTATTTTGGCAAAGTAGAAATTAACGCGTTAAGTGAAAGACGGACGGGAAGTTGCCGTCTTTACGAAAAGCCGTTTTATAGGCTTGCGGTGTTGGTTTCGCATTCCGTTGCTGCAAAATCCGTAAGCTATTTCATTACCCTTTTTGTAGCTATTCTACAGAAAGGGTGATTTTTTTGAAAAAACAGCTTCCTCAACTTACAGTAAAGAATCTTTGTATTCTTGCTCTGCTTATAGCCATTACGGCTCTGCTTTCCATATTCTGCACCTTCCGTATCGGAACCATGGTAAAAATCCCGTTGAAATTTATTTCGATTTTTATTACCGGTTCAATCTTTGGTCCTATTTTTGCCGGACTTACCGCAGCAATCGGCGATATACTCAACTGCATTCTTGCACCGTCGGGAGCAATTATCCCGCAGATAACAGTTATCGAATTTATCTCCGGGGCGGTCTATGGTTTATTTTTCTTTAGCCCCAATCTTTCAAAAGGCAAATACATTTTTCGCACAATCCTTTGTGTAATTGTACAGTTTTGTATTGATATGTTTTTAACCACAGCACTCTTTACCTACTGGCTTGGTTGGTACTCCTCCTTTTCGCTGGGCTTTGGCACACGAATAGTTGCAGGAATCATCAAGGCGGCTCTTCAAACCGTTGTCTTGCTTGTGGCACGAAAGTATATTGACCGATTAAAAGAATTATGTTAGGACGAACTGTTATGGACAACAATTTCAAAAAATTTGCAAACAGCTTTCAGGCAATCGCAAGGCTCCGTTTAGAGGGTATAAGCTGCCTGATGAATCATCTTGATAACCCTCAGGAAGACATTAAATTTATACACATTGCGGGCACCAACGGCAAAGGCTCGGTGTGCAATTTTTTGCAGTGTATATACACAGATGCAGGCTACCGCACCGGGCGTTATACCTCGCCGAACCTGGTTTCGGTTTGCGAACGTATTTCGGTTGACGGAGTTCTTATTTCCGAAGAAGACATCAACCGCATTTTATCCACCGTTGAGGCTGCCGCACGAAAAGTCGAGGCCGAGCTTGGCGAGCTGCCAACCCAGTTTGAAATATGGACAGCCGCGGCTTTTTGTTATTTTAAGGAACAAAACTGTGATATGGTTATTCTTGAAACAGGTCTTGGTGGTACCCGTGATGCAACCAATGTAATCGCCGCTCCCGTTGCATCGGTTATAACCTCAATTGATATTGACCACATTGAATACCTTGGCGATACCATCGAGCAAATTGCAGGTGAAAAAGCAGGTATTATAAAGGCTCATCCAAATCAACGCGAAGGGCTTACCGTTTCTGCCCCGCAGCTTGACGGTGCCAAAGAGGTGCTGACAAAAGTATGCGACCGGCAGAATAACCGCCTGATTTTTGCAGGTGCGCCTGTTTCAAAAAGCACCGTTGATTTTTACGAAATTTTTGACTACACCACCACCGATGGCAAAGTATTTGAAAATGTCGAATGTGGAATTCCCGGATTTTACCAACCTCAAAATGCCGCTATTGCCATAGAAACAGCCTACGCATTGGGAATTTGCGAAGAACATATAAAGAATGGCATAAAAGCCGCAAAAAATCCCGGAAGATTTGAAATTTTAAGTCACGACCCTGTTGTAATATACGACGGCGCCCACAACAAAAACGGTATGACGGCTCTGGCAAAATGCCTTGTCCGTTACTTCCCTAAATGGCAGGGAGCAACCTTTATAATGGCGTTTATGGGCGACAAGGATATTTCGGGCGAGCTTGAAATACTTAAAAATCAGGGTTTGCTTGAAAATTCAGAAATCTTTGCCGTAAAAGTAAAAAACAATCCCCGTGCCGCCGAAACTGCAATGGTGTGCGACTATGCAAAGGCTTTGGGCATTAATGCAACACCATATCCCGATTTAAAGGATGCATACACAACAGCCCTCTCGCTCGGCAAGCCTGTTATTCTGTGCGGCTCACTTTATCTTTATAAAGACCTTGATGAAGTGCTTAAAGCACTTTAAAAATTTTGCACGATTCTCTTAACTTAAGCTCTGCAGAAATCGTAATTTCCGAAGAAAATGGTCTATCATACAATTTATTCATCAGCGCATCTATAGATTGTTTACAAGCCTCACCTAAATTTAAATTGATTGAAGAAATGGGAATTGGCAAAAAGGCTGATTCCCTGGTATCATCTATACCTAAAATAGCAATGTCTTCCGGGACTTTAAGTCCATGTTCACAGATGCAACGCATAGCTCCGATAGCCATACAATCATATGCACATACAATGACCCGAGGCACACTTTTTGTTGCAAACAACCTTCTCATAGCCTCAAAGCCGCCATATTCAAATCTTTGCTCAACTGTACTAATATATTCTTTGCGAAAAGAGCCAAATACTTCTTCCATTTTTTGTTGAAAACAATTTAATTTCATATCAGTCTTTTTCTCGCCAATAAAACCAATATCCTCTATTCCTTTTTCTTTGCAATATTGCAAGAACTGCTGCAATGCATTATTCAAATCAAATTTTACCGTAATTTCCGAGCGGCTATTATTCAAAGGGAAGATATTTACAACAGGTATTTCCTCAACACCATCAAATACAGATAATTGACCGGCTATATTAAAAATAGCATCCACATTGGTATATTTTGTATAATATTCAAGCAATGTTTTCTCGGTTTCTACAGAAAAATCGGTTGTTGCAACACAAATCTCACAATTATATACTTTTAAATATTCCTGAATTGCCGAAAGAGCATCAGCATAAAACCTACTTGCAAATTCAGGACAAATAACCGCAAAAACAAGTTTAGGGTATTTGGCGTTATAAAACTTTTTAAAACATCCATATTTTTTCGCTATCTCAAAAATCATTTCCCTCGTTTCGGCATTTACTTCATTGCTCATAGAAAAAGCTTTTGATGCAGTTGAAACAGAAACATGAGCGAGTTTCGCAATTTTTGACAGTGTTATCATGAAGAAACACCTCCTATTTTCATTATATATTATTTGGGGCAAAAATCAATAACGATTTTTCGAAAAACTTTCGATGGCAAAACAGTTGACAAATGACTTAATTGCGATATGCTAAATATATAAAAGCACTAAAATTATATTGCCCATTCCGGCAGAAAGGACAAAAGAATATGAATACATATAAAAGACTATAACATTTTTCCGGATGCAGAAAAGGTACAAACTGCAGCCATTCAAAAGGCCATTGATGACTGTGCCCAAAGCGGTGGCGGTACGATACATTTTGAACCCGGCATTTACAGAACCGGCACAATTTATCTGCGTTCCAACACATACCTGAACCTGCCGCCAATGTGCGTAATCAAGGGTTCAGACAATCTGGACGATTATAATGATTCATATGCATGGCAGCAAAATGCAGTAATCCCGCCGGAACGTGCCAACGGCAAGCATTTAATCGTTGCCTTAGAAGTTGAAAACTGCGGTATTCGTGGCGGCGGCATTGTTGACGGAAACGGAAAGCATTTCGGGTTTCACAATGAAGAAGGATTTTCCCGTCCATCGCAAATGGTTTATTTATGCGAATCAAAAAACATCCGTATTCGTGATGTAGAACTTTTAAATTCCACATACTGGACATGTTTTGTCCATGGCTGTGAGGATGTTATCATTACAGGTGTACGTATTAAAAACAACCCCGAAATCCCTTGCTGCGACGGTATTGACATTGATACTTCCCGCAGGGTTATTGTCAGCGATTGCCTGATTGACTCACAGGATGACTGCATCACCTTCCGTTGCGACAACCAACTCTTTAGCAAGCTTAAGGACAAAACAAAGATTCTGGAGGATGTTACGGTTACAAACTGTCAGCTCCGCACAGCAGGATGTAATGCTATTCGTGTAGGTGTTGGTATCGGCACCATCCGAAACTGTCAGGTTTCCAATGTCATTATCAGGGACTCGGCAAAGGGTGTCTGTCTGGAAGCCCGATATGTATTCAATAATGATGAAAGGCCGGGAACAAAAATAGAAAATCTTTCTTTCAACAACATTTTTATGGAAGCAAAATGCCCTATATTTTTGGCTTCTCAATGCGACGCACTTACAAACCTTCCGGCACCGGATATCAGAAATATCCGTTTTTCCAACCTGACGGCTGTGGCAGAACACAATATTGTTGTGCAGGCAAACGAAGGTGCGGTGGTTGAAAATATCCTTTTCAGCAATGCGGATATCACCTTTAAGGGCATCCCTGAATGTATAGATAAATACGGCTATGGAGAATGGGATTACAAAACATCCTCCGGCGGTTTTTATGTTGCTAACGCACAAAATGTTACAATGGATAATGTAAATATTCATATTGAAGAAAAAGATTCTCCTGTCAGCAAAGGTGTGATTGCGCATAATGCTTCTGTGAACTTCTCAAATGTTCAGGCAGAAAAAGCGAAAACTCCTGTAGAAATTTGCGAGAGGAGCAAATAAGATGGTTACGAAACAAGACATCTTTCAAATGCTGAAATCCTTTGGAATCCGGCGCGACGACAAGGTGACTGTTCACAGCTCACTGCGAAAAGTGGGTGAGATTGACGGCGGCGCCGAAGGTCTTTTAAATGCACTGATTGAATATTTGCACAGCGGACTTTTAATCATTCCCACACACACATGGGACAAAGTAGGTTATTACGATGTGCGCGAAACTGTCCCTTGTGTAGGAATCCTCTCCCAAATTGCCGCCTTCCGCAGTGATGGTATTCGTTCGCTTCATCCAACCCATTCGGTGGCTGTGTTTGGCAACGGAGCAGAGAATTTTGTAAAAGGTGAAGAAAAGTGCGCATCTCCCACGCCGCCTGAGTGCTGTTTAAGCCGATTGTATGAGGAAAACGGAAAAATATTATTGATTGGCGTTGACCAAAGAAGCAATACCTTTTTGCACGCCGCAGAAGAACTCTTAAATGTACCAAATCGGTTAACCGAAAAAAGCCGCCTGATTACAATTATAGATTACCACGGAAACGAAATACAATCTGCTCCGTTTCACGGATTTCACACGCCTAATGTTCCCGAGGGATGTTCGGAGCATTTTGATAATTACGAAAAACCATTGATTTATTGCAAAGCAGTAACAAGCGGAACATTAGGAAACGCACAGGTATTTTGCTGTGATGCAAGGAAAACGGTTAACACCCTGAAAATGCTTTGGGAAAAGGCCGATTATGACCTGTGCAGCGAAACAAGGGATGTCCCTGAAGTATATTACAAATAGGCTGTTTCAAATGTCTGTGGAGGGGTGCTGAGTATCTATAAACACCTTGAAAAAGTGCTTAACATTTTAACAGAAATATATAGGGTGTTTTTGCGTATAGTAAAAAATTAACATCCATTTGAAAATTTTTATTTTAGTCTTTCTCAAGGGGGACAGACCCCCTTGCACCCCCGTCCCGCTATCAAAGGCTTTCGCATATGTAATTGTTCACTATGTCTGCAAACAGTGCCGCTCGGATTGCACAAACCCTTTGTGCCCTCGCTAAATCGGTTACATCTGCAAAGGAAACTGATTTTGTAACCGATTTGCACTGTTTTTGACATTCTTCACAAACATCTGCAAGTCGCCTTTTCAAAAGCGGCTATTCTTGGGTCGGGCTGTGTGGTCGCTTTGTCAAAAGTTGGGAACAAAATACTCGCAAATACGTACAATGACAACCCCGCCCTGCATACGCAGGGCTGATTTGCTGTTTTAGTTTGTGCGACAACAATCAAAGTTTACACATTAAAAAATGCGCCGACGTGAGCCGACGCACGAAAAACGCACAACTCACGGATAAGCTACCACACAAATCCAAATATGACGTATAAGACATATGCGAACAGAGCATGCGTTTTTTCCAAAAGAAAAAAGCATACATCTCATACATCTATTTATTCAGATTTGTGTGGTATAATATTATATTACCACGATTTTTATTTTTTGTCTATACCTTGGAAAGAAAAATATTGTCCTTCAGACTATCGAACAAACCAATAAACAACAATAATTTAGAGATATTTTAAAATTTGTTGTTGTATTTTACTTAAAATTATGATACAATAACTACAACAGACAATAAAGGAGGTTTTTATATGCCAAACATCAGACCTGTTTCAGATTTAAGAAACTATGCAGAGGTATTAAAAGAAATTTCATTTGACGAGCCGGTATTTCTTACAAAAAACGGCAGAGGTCGCTATGCAATTGTTGACATAGAAGAATACGAAAAAACAAGATCAGTTATTAAGCTTATGGGGGAACTCGCCAAGGCCGAAAAATCCATAAAAGAAGACGGCTGGTTATCTGATGATGATGTTAAAGCTGCTCTGGGAGTATGATTATGAAAATACGAATTACCCATACCGCATTAAACGATCTTAAGGAAATAAAGTCTTATATTGAGAACGATTTGTCAAATCCCATAGCTGCAAATAATGTAATTAAACACATAACTGACGATTATAGCCGTTTAAAAATTTCTCCGCATATGGGACAGTCATTATCGGCCAAAGTGCCGTTTGATACAGATTACCGTTTTATCGTCAGCGGAAACTATCTTGTATTTTATAAAGCCGATAACGAATATGTTTCAATTTACCGTATATTATACAGTCGCCGTGATTATCTTAAAATTATTTTTGATGACGAAGAATAAACTAACACCCTCTATGAAGAAAAGGACTGCAATTTTGTAGTCCTTTTGTGATTTTACCAGAATAAAATATCAGTACCTCTGAGCTTGCATATTGCCTCAACAAAATAGTAATCAGCATAAATAAGAGGAATATGTATATCCTTGCCGTGGTAATGGCCTGTGTTGTTCATAACGATAAATTGCTTATCCAGAGTCCAGTCGCAATGTTCTTTTTCAATTGCCTTTAAGATATTAAAAGCCGCCTTAATGTAAAGCTTCTTTTCGTATTCAGGAACAACCTTTGCAATTTCAATAAGTCCACAGGCTGCAATTGTTCCTGCCGAACAGTCAATAATATCAGGGTCATCAGGCTGACGGAAGTCACACTTTGGAATATATCCATCACCTGCAACAGCGGCAATAAAGTAATGTGCTGTTTTTTTGGCAGCATCAAGATATTCCTGCTTGCCTGTGTGAATATAGCTGAGCACAAAACCATAAATCGCCCACGCCTGACCTCTTGACCAGCAAGATTTTTCGGGGTCGTAGCCCTGAGTTGAAGGAGTGCCAACAAAATCGCCATTATTGATATCATAATCAACAACGTGAATAAGCGAGCCATCGGGTCTAATATGATTCTTCATCGTTTTGTCTGCGTGATGCATTGCAATTTGCTTAAAGCGTGGGTCGCCAATCTCTTCTGATGCCCAGTAAAGCAGGGGAATGTTCATCATACAGTCAATAATCGCCCAGCCAACGGCCTTTTCGCCATTCCAGGCTCTTATAAAGCCGGCATCTGTGTTGTAACGTGATGCAAGTGCTGCAGCCGCCATCAGATTTCGATTTTTAGACTCAGGATTGCCCGTAAGACGGTAATTTGCACCTGCCGAAATATGCCACATAAAGCCTACATCGTGATAAAGTGACTGATAGTTGAAAAGT
>JAZNVB010000055.1:0-6561 GCA_045592585.1 Clostridia bacterium | reverse complement strand
ACCACCGTGTTATCCCCCGTAATGCCTGCCTGATTGGAGCCTGTGACTGTCATAGAGCCCACACAGAACAGAAGGGTTGCGGTAACAAGACCTTCGGCAACAGAGACGCTTTTGCCGTCCTTTTGAAACTTTGCTTCCACGCCCTTTGCCAGCTTGTTTATTGCACCGTCGATGTCAAGGAGTGTTCCTGATATCACACCCAACACAACCGACGCAATCACAATAAGGACATTTTTGCCACACAAGCTACCGGATATACCGATATACAGGGTACAGGCACCCAGACCAACCATAGCTGCCGTACTTATCCTTTTGGGAATACCTTTTTTGAATAACAGACCTATACACGAGCCTATTATTACGGTTATAACGTTTACAATAACACCTAACATTCTGTTAACCCCGATTAAAGCTTGTTGATATCCGCTTCTGTTATGAGTTTGAAGCCTGCATTTGTAAGTGCCGCTTCGGCAGCGTCGTTATTTTCAACCCTGAGCACAACATATGCGTGTTTTTCGGTGCGTGCCATAAATGCGTAAAGATACTCCACATTGATGCCTGCCTTATCAAGCACGTCAAGTGCCGCTGTTAGCTTGCCTGGCGCGTCACCGATTTTAACGCCCACAACATCAACCACCTTAATAAGGTATCCCTGTTCTTCAAGAACTTTCTCAGCCTTTGTTTCATCATTTACGATAAGACGGAGAATACCAAAATCCTCTGTTTCTGCAATTGAAAGTGCACGTATATTTATATCATTCTTTGCAAGAATATCTGTAACCGAAACGATTGTACCTTTTCTGTTCTGAACAAATACTGTTAACTGTTTAATAGCCATTTTTCAAATCCCCTTTCTTATATCAACTTACGCTTATCAATAACACGAACAGCTTTGCCTTCGCTTCTTGCTATGGTCTTGGGAGCAACAAGGTGAACTGTAGGATTGATGCCAAGCATTGTCTTCATAGCATTTGCAAGTGATTTTTCCATTGCAAGAACATCACTCACCTTGTCGGTGAACTGTTCGGAAGACATTTCAACATTAACCTCAAAGGTATCGGTATTATTTGCTCTGTCAACCACAATCTGATAGTTTGGCTGATAGCCTTCGTTAAGAAGAACAGTTTCAATCTGGCTGGGGAACACATTAACGCCCCTGATAATAAGCATATCGTCAGTTCTTCCCATAGGCTTAGCCATTTTCACAAGTGTTCTGCCACAGGAGCACTTCTTTCTTGAAAGAACGCAGATATCTCTTGTTCTGTATCTCAAAAGCGGGAATGCTTCTTTGTCAAGCGATGTGAACACAAGCTCGCCTTTTTCACCTTCAGGAAGAACCTCGCCTGTATCAGGATCAATAATCTCTGCAAGGAAGTGGTCTTCATTAACATGCATACCGGTCTGCTCGCTGCACTCGAAGGCAACTCCGGGGCCGGAAGTTTCGGTAAGACCATATATGTCATAAGCCTTTATGCCAAGGGTTTCTTCAATACCTCTGCGCATTTCCTCTGTCCAGGGTTCTGCACCAAAGATACCTGCCTTCAGCGGAATATCTTCAGGCTTGTAGCCCTGCTCCTTTAAAGTTTCGCCGATATATGCTGCATAAGACGGGGTACAGCAAAGAATCGTTGCACTAAGGTCTGTCATAAACTGAATTTGACGTTCTGTATTGCCTGAGGACATGGGAAGTGTAAGACAACCAACCTTGTGTGAGCCGCCATTTAATCCGGGGCCGCCGGTGAAAAGTCCGTAACCGTAAGCAACCTGACAAACATCCTTATTGCTTCCGCCTGCCGCAACAATAGCACGTGCACAGCAATCTTCCCACAGGTCAACATCCTTTTGGGTATAAAAAGCAACTACACGGCGACCTGTTGTGCCTGATGTGGACTGAATACGCACACAGTCTTCAAGAGGTTTTGCCAGCAAGCCATAAGGATATGCATCTCTTAAATCGGCTTTTGTAAGGAACGGAAGCTTATGTAAATCTTCGATTCCTTTGATGTCTTCCGGCTTAACGCCTTTTTCGTCCATAAGGTTTCGGTAATACTCTACGTTTTCGTAAACGTGTTTAACCTGTTTCACCAGTTTTTCTGACTGAAGCTTTTTCATTTCTTCAACCGGCATGGTTTCAATTTCTTTCTGATAATAGTTCTGAGCCATTTTTCTTCATCCTTCCTATGAATGTAATTTTGTTTTTGAATTGCAAAGGAGGTTTGTACCCAACTCACTTACCTGGGGTAAAAAAACACGCCCTCTGCAATCCTTTTAAGGATACAGAGGACGAAAATATCATTTCCGTGGTACCACCTCAGTTCGCCGCTATCTCACGGTAGCGACCTTATCAGGTACTATCATACCTTAGTTCTGTAACGGGAACGCCCGTTGCATCCTACTTAAGATTTCTCTTGTTCAGCGCACTGCTAACAGAAGGAATTCATCAAGGTCATCGCCATTGCCTCGCACCAACCGGCAACTCTCTCCAGGTTCTTTCCAGGATTACTTAGTTCTGCTCATCGCATTTATTTGTATATGAACTTTTTTAACATTGTAGCACTTTATCAGGAAAAAGTCAATATTTTTTTTAAATTTTCAGCTTAAATTTAATCTTCGTTGTAGCAAGCAAAAATTTCTTCCACTCTTTGAGAATCTTTGTTTCTGGTAAATGCGCTTACAACAGGAACAATAATCACAGAAACTGCCATTGCCGAAACGCCCATCTCGGGTGACATTTTAGCTGCTGTTGCAAAATCTGCATTGAGGGTAATTACCAGTGTTGCAATACCTACCACCAAAAGTCCTGACAAAATACCGGCATAAGCGCCCGCCTTTGTAATCTTCTTTGAAAAAAGACCCCAGATGTATGGGCCAATAAAGCAACCTGAAACAATTCCCCAGGAGAAAGACATAAGACTTACGATAATCGGGATGTTTTGAGTTGCAAAGATAAACGAGCAGGCAACAAATACAAGGCAAAGAATTCTAGTAAGAAGCATTTGCCTTTCCGGCTTTATTTCCTTCTTTCTTACAGTAGGAATAAGGTCAACCGCAACAGCAGATGCAGATGTTAAAACAACCGCCTCCAAAGTTGACATTGACGCCGAAAGAAGAAGAATCATAATAACCGCAAGAAGAATAATTCCAAGTGTACCGCCACCTAATACTTCCATCAGAACAGTGGGAATTATTGCATCAATACCTCCCTCTGGAAGAACACCGCCCAGAATAAGTCTTGATGTTGCACCGATAAGATATGCACCACAGCCGATAATGATGCAGAATATGGTAGAAATAATTGTACCTCTTTTAATTGCTGCTGTGTCTTTGATTGCATAGAACTTGCCAATCATCTGCGGAAGTCCCCATGTACCAAAGCTTGTAAGTAAAATATTGAAGCAAAGGAACTTAAATGATGAACCGCCAAAGATATTTGTCAACTGTGCTCCGGTTGTGGGATTGGGATCTCCGGGAAGCGACTGGAAGCTCTTTAGATTTTCAATAAGTCCTGAAACTCCGCCAACTGCGTCGTGGCCAAGCACTGCAACAATCAGGCATACAACGCCAGCAATCATAATAATTCCCTGAATAAGGTCGGTATAAGCTGTTGCAATATATCCACCTGCAACAAGGTAAATTGCAGTCAGGCACGCAATAATGAGCATCCATACCCAGGTTTCAACTCCGGGGAATACTGCGCCGAACAGTGAGCCAAGACCCTTGTAAACTGCTGCAGAATATGGAACAAGAAATACAAAGATGATAACCGCTGCCAGAACCTTCATACCCTTTGATGCGTATCTCTTTTCAAAGTAATCGGGCATCGTTCTTGCATTAAGCTTTTTGGTCATCTTTCTTGTTCTGTTTGCAAACAAGAGCCATGAAAGCAAGCAACCCAGAACCGCATTACCAATACCAATCCAGATGCTTCCAAGACCAATGTTCCAGCCGTGCTGACCTGCATATCCAACAAAAACAACTGCAGAAAAATATGTAGTACCATATGCAAAAGCAGTAACCCATGCACCGATGTTTCTTCCACCGATTAAAAAGTTATCAAGGGTCTTTGATTTGCCATAGCTAATACAGCCGATGAATGCCATTGCAATTGCATAGATGCAAAGAGCAATGATTGTGTAAAGTTGTGCGTTTGTCATTTTTGTTTCCTCCAAGTATTGCTTTTTTCTGTAAACTAGTATATAATACCTTTTAAGATTAGTCAAACGAATGGTTTTGATGTTTGCTATCGAATTTTTCGATATTGGAGGGGCAAAATGGAATTACGCAATTTAATTACTTTTATATATGTAGCCGAGCTTGGCAGTTTTACAAAAGCCGCCGAGCAGCTTGATTATTCGCAATCCACTGTTTCATTTCAGATAAAACAGCTTGAAGAAGAGCTTGGCTGTCTTTTATTTGAAAGGATAAATCACACCATAACCCTTACTGAAAAAGGGCATGAGCTTGTTTCTTATGCTCATCAGATTTGTGCATTAACAGACGAATTTAAGGAAAGTCTTGAGGAAGAAAAGGAATGTAGCGGACATATCCATATTGTAACTCCCGACTCAGTGTGTGATGATATGATTAACAGAAACTACATTGATTTTCACAACAAATATCCCGACATTTCTGTTAAGTTCACAACGGCTGATACCACCGTTATGTTTGATATGCTTGACCACAACGAAGCAGATGTTATTATAACACTTGACAGCCATTCCTATCACAAAGACTATGTTATCGCCAAGGAAGAACCCCTTTCAACGCACCTGGTAGCAAACGCCAATTCCAAATTTGCCGGCGCAAAGGATTTGTCAATTAACGATATCATCAATGAGCCTTTTGTTTTAACCGAGTACGGTCAGGGTTACAGAAGGGTTTTTGATAAAGAGCTTGCAAAAAAATCACTTGATATAACACCAATACTTGAAATCGGAAGAACGGACATAATTACCTCACTGATTGCACAGGGAAATATGATTTCATTTCTGCCCGATTTTGTCACAAAGGACATGATAGAATCTGGTAATTTATGTTATCTTGATATCTGCGACATAAATATAGATATATGGAAACAGCTAATCTACCACAAAAACAAATGGCTCTCAAAGAGCCTTAAAACATATATTGACTACATAAAATCAACCGAATTTTCAATCTAATGCCTCTTTAACGCAATCTTATGCAGGCAAATGTTATTACTAAAAATCGTGACAGGCGCCTGCATCAAGGTTAAACCTTTCAAATATCAGAACAATTTCCTCTATTTTTTCAAAATCATCCAGTTCAGTGTTTTGCAAAACCTGCTGTATTTCACCAAGCACCTTTATAGCTGTTGTGTCTGCGGCCTTATCTTCATCAATGTCAAAATCCATTATGCTATTGCAAATAGTGTCAGCAATGTAACTTTTAATAAGTTCTGTTTTAATTTTCATTTAGCACCTCTTAAAACATTCAAATGAATGTAGTTGTGAATTATTATATATCAACTATGCTAAACTGTCAATACATCTATTTGAGTGTATTGAGGTGTTAATATGGCATATTATCCAAGATTAAAAGACTTGCGAGAAGATAACGATAAAACTCAAAAGCAAATCGCAGAAATACTTTTTACTACGCAACAACAATATTCCCTGTACGAAAAGGGCTATCGCGAGATTCCTTCTTCTGCACTTATTACTCTTGCAAAATTTTATAATGTTTCAGTAGACTACATCTTAGGTCTTACCGACAATCCCAAAAAAGTTTAATTTGCAACAAATGCTTCTTTTGTAAAAAAATCAATTAAGTCAGCAAAAAACCCTTGCAATGAAAATTGCAAGGGTTTTGTTGTTTATTGCCTGACTTAAATTTTATCTATTTAAGCATTTGTTTTCGCAGTATTTATTGATGAAATAAGAATTTTTCTGATTTTTCCGCAATCATTTCTCAACTTATTATATTTTTCTTCTTCAACAATATTGGTTTTCTCAAAAAGTTTAAGCCAATATTTCGTTTCATAACATTCTTTGAGGGCAATCTGCATTTTTGAGATAAAATCAGCTCTACTGTGTGCATAATTCGCTTCGTGAATATTTGCGCCAATACTTGTGCCGCTTCTGAGTATTTGATTTGTAAGAACCGATTTACCTTTAATCGAATCACATAAGCTAACTATCTCCACAGAAAAATCCATTGATAAATCTACAAGTATATTATTTGTCATTTTATCCCTCCTGAATGAAATACGCTTTAAAAATCACGCACCGCAAGGCAAAGCCCTGCGGTGCATTTCAATCGCGTCAGCGAATTTCAATCGTCTTAAGACGAATTTCATTTGCCATAGGCAAATTTCATTGAACTAATTTGCAAGCAAATTAGTTCATAGCTTCTTCAATAGCAACTGCAACTGCAACAGTCATACCAACCATGGGGTTGTTGCCTGCGCCGAGAAGGCCCATCATTTCAACATGGGCAGGAACTGATGAAGAACCTGCAAACTGAGCATCACTGTGCATACGGCCCATTGTATCTGTCATACCGTATGATGCAGGACCTGCAGCCATATTATCGGGATGG
>JAZNVB010000054.1:0-10112 GCA_045592585.1 Clostridia bacterium | reverse complement strand
TATATCTTATCATTAAAGAAATCACAATTTACATCATAATAAACAAATGCTGCTGTGCTGCTCCATGCCTGCAAAAGTGCTCCGTCTGCACAATAGGGCGAATAATACTCAATGGGAGTGAAATTATTCTTTTCAATATTAAAGGTAAACCACCTTGTAAGTGCATACTCATAATCCAGACCATACATTTTAAGGGCATAAGCATACATCCCTGCCCAATATGGCCAGCAGGAACCGTTGTGATATTCAAAGGGCTTTGCAGAACGGCCAAAGGCTGCATAAATTTTTTCATACGGCGGATAAACGCAAAGAATACCAAAGTCTTCAACCTCCGGATTGTTGCGGCTTTCCAGCATTTTTTGGCAGGATGCCAACATTGTCAAAGCTCTGTCTTTGTCAGCTATGCCATAGATAGCCGCCAGAACGGTGTCAACAGAAAGGTTTTTTTCGGTATAATCTTCATTTTTAAAGTTTACATAAAAGCCAAGTGTGTCATCCCATAAAATTTCATTGATAGAATTTTTAACCTTATTGTATTTTTCTAAATACATTGTTGATTTTTGGGCATCACTGTATTTAAATAAAACCGAAAGACAATAGAGTGCTCTTGCATATAATACCTCAACATATGTAACATAGCCATATCTGTTTACAATATCAGCCCAATCCCTTGTATTGTTTTTACCTTTTTTGACAATAAGACCGGTTTCGTCACAATCCTCAGCAAGCTTTGCAACAACCGCTTCGGCTTTGGCAAGGACTGTGGTATCGCCAACCATTTCGTTTAGTACAGAAAAATCTTTTGTGTTGTTTACATAATCAAAAATCAGGATAGCAAACATTGACGGACTGTCAAAATGATTACCCCACCAGGGTGAAAAATCATTTATAACCGCAGAAGGACATTCGCCTGTATTGGAAACACCCTTTCCCAAGGTTAAGATTTGATTTCTGATTTTTTCGGTTTGTCCGTTGAACATTGATAAAACAGTAAAGTATGAATCTCTGTAATAGGTTCGGTAGGGATTTAAATAGCCAATGCCTGCCATAAAGCCTTTAAATTCACCCTTGTCCTTGTAATTCTCCAATGCACAAAAATAAGCACTGTAATAAAGAGCCTTATCCATTTCAGAGTTAACCGAAGAAGGAATAGCTATGCTTTTAATTTCGTTGAGTGCATTTTCTTCAAGCTTTTTAATCTCAACAACATTTTTATCAGGCGATTTTACCCCAAAACCGTATGCCAGATTAAATTCCTTTGTCAACACTTCGCTTCCAAAATCAAAAAAGGCCATTCCGTTATCTTCGATAACCTCAAAACAAGTATCGGAGGCAAATGAAAAATTGTTTGTAGGGTTTTGCATCATATAGGCAAAATCCGTCTTTATTACATTGTCAGAATAAACCAGACTTTCTACGTCTTGAGTTTTTACGCCTGAGCCTGAAATAACACCATACATACAAAGTGCCATCTGAAGGGAAACAGGTTCCTTGAAATCAGCACGAATGGTTTGCAAAACAGAGTCAGTGTTTTCTTCCAGAAACAACTTCATCGTTATTGTTCCCGATTGGTGAGCCCAGGTAACTTTTTGTGTTCTTCCTATCATCTCAACCTTTTTATTTGTATTGAAGGGAAGCTCTTTTCCGTTAATATAAATTTTCCACGAAGCACGGTCAGCCTCATAATACACCTTTTCACCCAAAACGGCATATTTGCTGATGCATCCTTTGCCGTCAAGTCTAACTATCAGCGACTGATTTGTAACGTCATAAGATACAGGCTGAAAGCTTTTGCCTTCATTTATTATTTTACCGTCATAAAACTCTACCGACATATTAGTACCTCTTTTCTTGAAGAATGTCTTTACAATTATACTATTTTGGTGGCCTGATGTCAAGCAACATATAAAAAGCATAAGCAGCCTGATTAAAGATTTAGAAAAAAATCTAACCTCCTGTTTGATAAGGAGGTTAGACAGATTTAAAAAATGTAGATAATTACATATTATACTTTTTAAGCATTTCCTTTTCAAAATTAAGGAGGTATGCTGCTTCTTCGTCAATACGTGCTTCTGTGGGATTTTCAACAAGGTTGCGGTAAACGTGAATGTCACGACCAACCTCGCCGCCTTCCATAACAAAGGGTTCAGATACAATTCTGCCCTTGTAGTTGATGTCAGCAAGCGCACCGAAGATTTCGTCCCAGTCAAGGTGGCCTCTGCCGGGAGCTGTGCGGTTGTTTTCGCCTGTGTGGAAGCTTGTGAGCTTGTCGCCAACAAGACGGATAGCATCACCAATGTTGTTTTCCTCGATATTCATATGATATGTGTCAAGAAGAACACCAATGTTTTTGCTGTCGATTTCAGCAACATAGTCAAGTGCTTCGCGTGCAGTATTGATAAGGCAGGTTTCAAAACGGTTTACAGCCTCAACGCAGTATGTAACACCACATTCTTCTGCAACCTTAATGATTTCCTTCATACTCTTGATACTCTGTTCCCAGTAAGGACGTTTGTCACCAAGGAAGTTATCGGGCGTTCCCCAGCCTGCGTAGCTTACACCCGAAAGAAGTGTGCCACCGCCAACGTGCATCTTTCTGATAATGTTCTGCAGATACTCAACGCCGCCTTTTCTTACATTTTCATCAAGAGAAGATACGTCGTAGTTTCTGTCAAGACCAAGGCTGTAAGTAAGTTCAATACCTACTTCGTCAGCAAGCGCCTTTAAAGAACGGATTTTATCGTCGGACATTTCAAGAAGGGGCTGTGCCTGAAATTCAAGCACATCAAAACCGATGTTCTTTGCTTTTTTAATGTATTTTGCGTGGTCAGCATCCCAGTTCTTTTCCCAGAAATTCATAAAAATTCCAAGTTTGTTCATAATTCTTCCTCCACTTTATAAATTTATTTATTAAAGTACGTCAATATTATATCCAAGATACTTAACAAGTGCTTCTGTTACGCAGTCTGACCATTCGCCCTGAGCAATAGCCACGTGATGCTTGTAACCGTTTTCGCACATATATCTGAAGATTCCTTCAAGATTCTGATTTTCAAATACAACGCCTGCACCAAAGAATTCTTTGTCAAATGCATCGTCTGTAAGCTTGCCGTCGGTGGTAAAGCCAAAGATTTCGCCGTCTTCGGTCTTTGTGGTTGTAACTGTAACCTTGCCCGACTTAATCTTGCCGTTTACGATACCAACACCTGTGCCCTCGCCGTAGCTCTTTTTAAACATAAGATGTTCGCCAACTGTTGGTGCGTCCTCAAAGAATGAGCTTGGAACTGCAGAACAGTGGAACATAATGTTTTTGGTAGATTCTGTGCCATAGTTGTTGTTAACATCAAGAAGCATAACGGGTTTTTCTGATGCAAGTAAAAGTGCATACATAGCAACCGCATTGTTAACGTCAAGCTCGCAGGCAGCAGGGATACCTCTTTCGTTAAGATCACTGAGGATAAGGCAGGGTGCGATGTTATACTGTGTAACAAATTCGTCCCAGCATCTTACCGCAACTGCATTAAGGCTATACTCGTCGATGAGCTTGTCAACAGCAACGCCAAACTTTGCAAGGTTTGTAAGCTTTACGTCGGGGTAATTGCCGAAAGATGCATAATCTGCAAGATACTTTTTCTTTGCTTCAAGCTCTGCTGCATCTGCATTTTCCATCAGGTCAAATATGTAAGAAAGGTCAATTGTTTCAACATTGACATTCTTTTTCTGGAGTGCAACTTCATCGGTACGAACTGTCTTGAATGCAGTTGTTCTTGCACCGAGAGCACCGATATTGAACGCCTTCATTCCTCTAACAATACGGCATATTGCAGCAAACTTTCTTAAATCCTCTGCAAAAGATTCATCCAGCGGTGAAACTGCCATCTTCTGTGTAAGAGTAAACTTGATACCGCACTGACGAAGAACATGGCACATAGCAAATTTACCGCAAACTGAGTCACGTCTTTGTGCAAAATCCATCTTGCCGATTTCGTCGGGATATGCCTGAACAAGAATGGGCACATTTGCCTCTCTCAAAGCCTCTGCAGCACCATTTTCGTCTGAGAAGTTGGGCATACAAATGATAACACCGTCAAACTTTCCTCTGTTTTCGTTCAGGAATTTTGCATACTGCTGACCTTCCTTGCGTGTTTCCACAGCTCCGTAACGTGTAGCGGCTTCGTCCATGCAGATATAATCGAAGCCGGCTTTTGTAACCGCCTCAATCATTTCACGTCTGGCATCTGCAATAACTTCTCCGGGGAAGAAACCTCTGTTTCCGAAGAACAGTGCAAATGTAACTTTAGATTTTTTCATATAAAAACCCCCTTTTTTCAATTATATTACATACATTTCTAACCTTATAGTAATTTTTATATTAAAAAATAGCATTTTTTTAAAATTGTGTTTAAAATAGTATTGTTTTTGAGAAAAATTAATTGTATAATATATATGGTGATTAACGTGAAAAATCACGTTAACCCTTCTATTTAAATTGCACCGTCGAAATTTTCGCACTATGTGCGAAACGACGATGTGCGTAATCTCCACTACACGCCTTATCTCGCCCATGGATAAGAGACAGGAGATTTTGAAATGATTATTTGCGGGCGGAAAGGCTATGGAGATTAGTATGACATATAAGTTTGATAAAGAAAAAATAAACGAAATGCTTAAAGAATTTCACACAATATCAAATGTAACCATGAGTGTATGGGATTCAGAATTTAATCAGATAACCTTTTATCCCAAACCGATGGCACCGATATGCTCAAAAATAAAGCTTGGGATAGAGGGCAAAAAAAAATGTCTGGAATCAGATATTTCTGCCTGTAAAAAGGCCGCCTCCATCCATGGGCCCTACACTTTCACATGCCATGCAGGTCTGGTTGACACAGTTGTTCCCATTTACAATAATGACGAGCTTATAGCCTACATAATGTTTGGTCAAATCAGGGATAGCGAGCAAATTCTTTCAAATATTGATAAGGTAAAATCACTGTGCAAAAAATATGATGTTGACGAAAAGACTATCGAAGAATACTATCAAAATCTGCCCGAGCTGAACCATCGTCAGATAGATGCCATAACTAATCTTTTTAAAATGTGTGTTCCTTATTTTTACACAAGCCGTGCAATCAAAGCCGAAGAAAATAGTCTGGCATCCGAAATTGAACAATACATAATCCACCATCTGGATTCCAAGCTTTCGATAGAAAATTTATGTCAACATTTCCAGATAACCATAACCACCCTTTACGAAATTTCTCATAAATTCTTCAAAACATCTATTAAGGACTATATCATTGAAAAAAGAGTCGAAAAAGCAAAGCACTATCTCACCACCACCCAGTTATCGGTTTCCGAGATATATGACAAGGTTGGCTTTACAGATTATAATTATTTTATAAGAACCTTTAAAAAGCGAACCAATCATACGCCCATATCTTACAGAAAAAACTTTCCGCTGAACATACTCTGATCAGTCAAAAACCCTTGCAACTTCTACGGTTGCAAGGGCTTTCTCTTTAAAGAACAAATTTTCGTCCGGTCATTTTTGAAAGATGCTCTGTAAATCTTTCTAAATTTGCATTTAATATGGCACTTTCGGGAATTCCTGCCTCGGTAAGATAATTTACTGCCACATCAAAATTGCCTACATCCGATGCAAAATGAGCATCCGAAGATACCACTAAGGGAACATTATGCTTTACGCACAGCCTTGCAATTTCCATACAATTATCCTTGCAGGTTGGTCTGTTGCGGAAAGATGCAGAATTGATTTCCACAATCTTTCCGTATTTTGCAAATGCCTTAACGCCTTCTTCATAATCAAACTTATAATTTTCTTCTCCGCAATGTCCGATTACATCAACATCGGGGTTTTGGGCAATGTTGCACCATAATTCTGTGTGAGCATCAAAATCCATCGGTTTAGTTAAAACTGCATGGATTGATGCAATTACCCATTCAAGCCTTGACAGCGTATTTGCTGAAACATCCAGCTTTCCTGTGGCATCAAGAATATTGGCCTCGCAACCGCGGAGAATGTTTACTCCCATATATTCGTCCGGCATTGCAGACCACATACATTTGAAGTATGTCTCCGACGGAGCATCGGGCATTATGCCCGTATGGTCGGTCACGGCAAGGAATTTGAAACCTTTTCTTGCGGCTTCCTGTATATTTTCAATTACCGTAGAGTGTGCGTGCCCCGACATTATGGTATGGGTGTGTGTGTCAGCTATAAATTTCATAAACTTTCTCCTATCCGATAAACCTCTTGGGTCAAATCACCGCAAGTCAAACGTACAACGCCTTTGCTGCATCTCATAATAACCTGAGCCTTGCCATTGAAGAAGTTAATCTCCGGTGCCTTTTCTGAATGGTGGCTGTTGGGATTACCGTTTCCAACCCCAAGAATTTTGCCATTCTGACATTCAATACTGATTTTCTCGCAATAATCAGGAACGTTATTTCCATTATCATCAACAGCAAACAAATTAAGAATATGGGTATCTTCGCTGTTTGGTGATTCATCAACCACTTTGATGCGGGATGCCTTGCCTGTTGTAACAACTTGGTCTTTAACCTCGGCATTGCCTCTCCTTGCTACAACTGATATAGTGCCTTCTTCGTATTCTACCATCCAGTCACAACGATTTTTATCTACTGTCTTTATACCAAGGGATTTTCCATTAAGGAACAGTTCAGCATCACTTGCATTGGTGTATGCACAAACACGGACCTTATCGCCTTTTTTCCAGTTCCAATGGGGCAGCAGATGCACAACCAAATCTTGTTTATACCATGCCTCAAGCCAGTATGCAGTATCCTTGGCAAATCCGCAGTCATCGGTAAATCCCCAGTGGGATATAACACTTGGCCAACCGCAGGGTGTAGGCTCGCCACGGTAGTCAAAACCGCTCCAGGCAAAACAACCCGCAACAAACTTTCTTGGCAGAATAAACTCCAAAGTTTCGATAAGTGATTCCGAAAACTTGGGTTTATCTTCACCGTAATTGCTGAACTGCTGTATGTCCCTGTTGGTTTCATACACGCCCCTTGTTGCATAGGTGGGGAAGTTTTCTGTTCCCAAAATAACCTTATCGGGAGTGCGTTTGTGGGCTTCGTCGTATTCTCTGATAAAATAATTTACACCGATTACATCAAGTACATCAGAGGCATTGTGGCTCTCAAGCAGACCACCGTCCTGAGCACCGATAATCGCACGGGTATCGTCAATAGAACGGATTTTCTCCCGCATTTTTGCCGCAATTCGCATTCCACGTTCCTGACCCTGCCATCTTTCTTCATTGAACAAGCTGTATAAGAACACACTTGGGTGGTTGCGTGAAACATAAGCAAGTGCTTCAAGCTGCTTGAATACATCTTCCGAAACCGCAAAATGTCTGTTTTCGGCCATTACCAGCATACCCATTCTGTCGCATATTTCCAAAAAGTCCTCGGTAGGTGCATGATGGGCGCAACGGTACGCATTTATACCAAACCTTTTGAGAACTGAAATTCGGTATTCCATAACCTCTTTGGGTATTGCAACTCCAACTCCTGCGTGGTCTTGATGACAGCAAATTCCGTTAATCTGATAACGGCTGCCGTTAAGGAACATTCCTTCATCCTTTTTCCATTCTATTTTTCTAAAACCGATTGATTTCTTTATACTGTCAATTACCTGGCCGTCTTTTGTTAATTCACAAACAAAAGTATAAAGATTCGGGCTTTCAGGCGACCACAATTCCGGATTGCTGACATGCATTTTTATGTATGTATCTTCCTTTGCCTCACAGCTTTGCTCACTGATAACATTGCCTTGTGCATCTGTAAGACATGCTTTAACTGTAACATTATCGCAACCTGTAATTCCGTTTATCTTCAAATCTGCCAAAGCGCACCACAAACCGTCGGTTTTTTCGCCACGAACAAACACCTTATCCTGTTCAAAGCATATATTCCGGCGGAACTCAATGTGTGCAGGGCGGTAAAGGCCTGCGCCTTCATACCACCAGCCTTCCCAACGTCTTGCATCAACATAAAGAGCTATGTTGTTTTCAGCACCGGGGACAAGATAATCACCGATTTCACAAGAAAATCTGTTATAGCCGCTAACATTTCTTGCAGCTACCACTCCGTTTACGTGAACAACCGTTTTTCCAAAAACACCGTCAAAAACCAGACGGGCTCTCTCTATCCTTTCTTCCGAAAGATTAAAAGAAAGATAGTACCATCCTGTTCCTCGCTTTTTAAATCCTCCGGCAGGGTCGGCAGTTTCGTCAATTGGCTGTTCGGTCATCCAGTCATGTGGCATTTCAACATCGTGCCACCGGGTTTTCTCGCCAAACATATCAAACTCTTTAATCGAACCACCTGCCTTAGAGGTTTCATGAGACATCATCACCGGGATTTCATCAATAATATCAATCTCACCAAGGTGAAACTTCCAGCCATTTTTAAGGTCAAGATTAAAATTCGCCGTGGCCATTCATCCACACCTCCCTGTATGAAATTTGTGGTGATACATAGTGTTCCCAATGGATTTCTTTAGGGCTGTTGCCAACATATTCCGACTGCTTACCCATAATCTGAATAAGTCCGTTCTTCTTAAGTCTTACAAATGCATAAAGGGGATCCTTATACGGAACAATGTATTTTAAATCGCCGTAATATTCCTCTACCTCTTTGTTTCTTGACGAATAGTTGGTGTATTTGGGGCCAATATATTTGTGGCTCATACTGTTTACAATCATATAGTAAATGCCGCCTTTAAAGGAAAGCTCGTCGGCATGGTCGTGGCCTGAAAAACACATTGTAACCTTGTTATAACCTGCCTTTTCGTTTGCGAGCCAAATTACATCCTGGAACTGATGGATGTTGTAAATTGTCCAGTCGCCCAGGTCAAGTGTTGCGTGAGTAAATATAAAACATCTCTTGTCGGTTGCATCAATATCAGCAGCAAGCCAGTCAAGCTGGAACTTAGGAATGTAACAGTTAAAGAAGTCCTTATGGTAATTGTCGTTGCCGTAATCTATGTATTCGTCACCGATTTTTGAATAGTTGGTATCAAGAACGATAAAATGATAGTTGCCGCAGTCAAAGCTGTAATACTTTTCCTTCTGACCCTGAAATGCCATAACAGCATCCTTTCCGCCATGTTCTGTATCGTGATTGCCAAGAACGTGATACTTGGGGCCTTCAAACTGATTCCACACATCAAGAAGCTTCTGACCAGGAGCATCCGGAAGCACAAAGTCACCAAGCTGAATTATAAAGTCAGCCTTTCTTTCAGCCGCTTCATCAACAAATTTTTTCATTCTGTCAGACTGGTCATTGTCCTCTGCCTGATGAACATCAGCACATATTCCAAACAAAATTTCATCTTTCATAGTTTACACCTCGTCACATATTGTATTTATTCTGTACATTATATATTATTCTACAAATAAAATCAAGTAATAATTTCATATTTTTACAGAAACGTCAGTTTCATCAGAATACCTTACCGCATTGCTTTATCCGCAAAAATAAATATTTAATAATATAAAAACTTAAAAAATCTTGACAACTGCACAGTTTGCTGATATAATCAAACAGTAGCATTTGCACCCGTGGCGGAATTGGCAGACGCGCTAGACTTAGGTTCCGTCCTGTATGTGAATTTATTGTTGATTACGGATTTTTCCGTTTTCATATATGAGGATTAAGCGATATGCTCCTCCTCGGTGTACCTCCACCGTGTAAAAATTAAGAGGTAAAAACTTAATATGCGGATGTGGCGGAATTGGCAGACGCGCTAGACTTAGGTTCCGTCCTGTATGTGATTTTATTGTTGATTACGGTTTTTGCCGTTTTCATAGATGAGGATTAAGCGATATGCTCCTCCTCGGTGTACCTCTACCGTGTAAAAATTAAGAGGAAAAACTTAATATGCGGGCGTGGCGGAATTGGCAGACGCGCTAGACTTAGGATCTAGTGATTTTATCGTGGGGGTTCAAGTCCCTTCGCCCGCACCAAACAGTAAAAATCCGAACATTTTACCAATTGATAAAATGTTCGGATTTATGTTTTCTTTTAATTATATTAGTACAGACACTCAAACTACC
>JAZNVB010000053.1:0-7967 GCA_045592585.1 Clostridia bacterium | reverse complement strand
TCTTTGCGGGACAGACCGAATAAAGCAATTATCCCCCGTGTCAGCCGACACGGGGGAATTTGTTTTTCATCTGGCGAAGTACCTGCGGCACGGTGAAGTATTCCGCACGGCGGAATATGAAATAATTCGCCGTGGGCGAATTGTTGGGGGGGATGTTCACCCGTAGCCGCACGGACGGTGCAAAGCGTTGGTTTTCTCCTCATCCGTCACCTGTCGGTGCCACCTTCCCCTCGGAGGGGAAGGCTGTTTTATCAAAGGACGGTGCCAATTTCTTTTTTTATTATTATGAGTAAGAAAAAAGTAGTAATCGGGATGTCCGGCGGTGTTGATTCAAGCGTTGCGGCAGCTCTTTTGCTTGAAGATGGTTATGATGTGGTGGGGCTTACCATGCGCCTTTGGGACGGTGAAGAAATCGAAGGCAATCATATGGACGGCACCTGCTGCAGTGCATCGGCAGTTGAGGATGCAAAATATGTCTGCTACAAGCTTGGAATTGAGCATCACGTTCTTGACTTCCGTCGTGAGTTTGAAAAGTGCGTTATAGATTATTTTGCCAATGAATACAAAAACGGCAGAACACCAAACCCCTGTATTGCCTGCAATAAGCATCTTAAATTTGATGCAATGCTTAAAAAGGCAGAACTTTTGGGTGCAGACTATGTTGCAACCGGTCACTATGCCTCGGTTGAGTACGACAAATCTTTGGACAGATACCTGTTGAAACGTGCAATGTCCTGTGCAAAGGACCAGACCTATGCGCTGTATTCTTTAAATCAGGAGCAGCTTTCAAAAACCCTTATGCCTCTTGGCAGACTTGAAAACAAGGACGAAACCCGTGCCATTGCCGAAAAGCTTGGACTGATTACCGCAAAAAAGCCTGACAGTATGGAGATTTGCTTTGTTCCGGACAATGACTATGCAGGATTTATACACCGACGCACCGGTGAGAGGGATATTCCGGGCAACTTTGTTGACGAGCAAGGAAATGTTTTGGGTCAGCATCGTGGAATTATTCACTACACGGTGGGTCAGCGCAAGGGCTTGGGCGTGACTTTTGGCAAGCCTATGTTTGTCCTCAGGATTGATGCCCAAAAGAACGAAATTGTCCTTGGCGAAAAGGGAACAGAATTTTCGGACACACTTATTGCAGATAAGGTGAACTTTATCCCCTTTGACAGGCTCTCGCAGCCAATCCGTGTTGCAGCAAAGGTGCGTTACAGCGCAAAAGAGGCAGAAGCAACAGTTGAGCCAATTGCTGACGGCTGCGTAAAGGTGACATTTGATAATCCCCAAAGAGCCATTACTCCCGGACAGGCGGTTGTGTTTTATGAAATCGGCGGCGATACCGTAATCGGTGGTGGCATCATCCGTTAAAATTAGGAGAAATAAGATGAATTTTTTAGATATACGGAAAAAGATTATAGAAAACGGTTATAAAAACCTTAATAATAAACAGTTAGAGGCGGTGGTTAATACCGAAGGCCCTTTGCTTGTAATTGCAGGGGCAGGCTCGGGCAAGACCACGGTTATCATTCACAAGATTGCACATCTTCTGACATTTGGCAGAGCCTATGAGGATACAACCATTCCGTCGGGGTTAAGCGACGAGGAGCTTGAAATTCTTGAATGGTTTGCCAATGGCGAGATTGATGAAATTCCGCCACATCTGTGGGATTATATGTCGGTTGATGCGGTAAGGCCATATAATGTTCTTGCAATAACCTTTACCAACAAGGCGGCGGCAGAGCTTAAATCCCGTCTTAATGCAAAGCTTGGCGGTATGGGTGACGATGTGTGGGCATCAACCTTTCATTCCTCCTGCGTTAAGTTTTTAAGACGTGATATTGACAGGCTTGGCTATGACAAGAGCTTTGTTATTTTTGACACAGCCGACCAGCAGACCTTGATTAAGGAATGTTTAAAGGAACTTAACCTTGACTCAAAGGAATTTGCCCCAAAAGCAATCGGCGGCGCAATCAGCCAGGCAAAAAACGAGCTTGTCACCCCCCAGGATTACACTCAAATTTTCAAAGCTGACTTTTTCAAGTCGGTGGTGGCAAGGGTTTATACACTTTACCAAAAGAAACTGAAAAAGTATAATGCTCTTGACTTTGACGATTTGATTATGTGCACGGTAAAGCTGTTTGAGGAAAACCCCGACGTTCTGGAGTTTTATCAGAATAAATTTAAATACATACTTATTGACGAGTATCAGGATACAAACCATGCCCAGTACCGCCTGGTCAGCCTTCTTGCGGCAAAGCACCGCAATTTGTGTGTGGTGGGTGATGATGACCAGAGTATTTATAAATTCCGTGGTGCTGATATATCCAACATTCTTGGCTTTGAAGAAGAATTTGAAAACGCAAGGGTTATCAAGCTGGAAGAAAATTACCGTTCCACACAGAATATCCTGAATGCCGCAAACGGTGTAATCGGTCACAATATGGGCAGAAAACAGAAAAAGCTGTGGACCCAAAACGGCGAAGGCGATAAAATAACAGTTTATAACGCCACCAACGAGCACGATGAGGCACGTTTTATCGGTGACAGAATTGAAGAATTCCACGCAAAGGGCGAAAGCTACAATGATTTTGTTGTGCTGTACCGTATGAATGCCGAATCCCGTGTGGTGGAAGATACCCTTTTGAGAATGGCGATTCCATATAAGGTTGTGGGTGGCTTGCGATTTTATGACCGCAAGGAAATCAAGGATTTAACGTCATATTTGCGTCTTGTGCAAAACCCAACAGATAACGTTGCATTCCGCAGAATTGTTAACGAGCCGAAGCGGGGCATAGGCGATACAACAGTTGATAAAATCATTGATATTGCAGAAGCAGAGGGCGTTGGTGCTCTTGAAATCTGCCGACGTGCCCCACAATACACCGAGCTTTCACGAAGTGCCGCAAAGGTGGGGGTTTTTGTTACTATAATGGATAATCTCGCTAAAGCAAGAGAAACCGAGGAAACCTTAGAGGGCTTTGTGAAATGTGTTCTTGAGCAGTCGGGAATGATTTCTGCTCTTGAAAAAGACGATACAGTTGAAAGCCGTACAAGAATTGAAAACTTAAAAGAATTTCTTTCAATGGTTCAGGAAACCGTTAAAGAAAATCCCGAAACCACATTGGAGGATTTGCTTGAAAACATCTCTCTTGTGGCAGATATTGACAGCTTTGACGAGGCACAGGAAACCGTTACTCTTATGACCCTGCACAGTGCAAAGGGTCTTGAGTTTAAGAATGTATTTCTTATCGGCATGGAGGAGGGAATCTTCCCCGGTGTCCGTTCACTTGGTATGGACGACGAAATGGAGGAGGAACGCCGTCTTTGTTATGTGGGTATTACACGTGCAAAGGTGCGTCTTTACCTGACCCATACCGACACAAGAACTCTTTTCGGCACAACCAAGTATAATATGATGTCACGATTTTTAAAGGAAATCCCCAAAGAGCTTGTAAATGAAGAAAGCGCACGAAAGACCACAGTTGCCGATTTTGGATTTACCTATACAAAGCGGCCGGCGATGGATACATCAATGTTTTCAAATAGTGCTGCCAAGGCTAAAACTCCTGCCGAGACTGCGGGCAGCAAGGCGGCACTTGACTTTGCATCAGGCGACAGAGTTCTGCACCGCAAGTTTGGCGAAGGAACAGTTTTGGAGGCAAAAGCGATAGGTGCGGATATGTTCTTGCGTGTTAAGTTTGACACCGTGGGCGAAAAGAATTTAATGGCGGCATATGTTCAGCTTGAAAAAATTTAGGTGGTGATACCTTATGTACAATGATTTTGCACAGGTTTATGATAAGCTTCAGGATGCAGACTACAACAAATTTGTGGATTTTTATGAAGAGATTTTTAAACGGCTTGGCAAAAAGCCGGAGCTTGTTCTTGACCTTGCCTGCGGAACGGGAAATATCACACTTCCTATGGCAGAGAGGGGCTATGATATGATTGGCCTTGATATGTCGGTTGAGATGCTGAATATTGCAAGGGACAAGGCATACGAGGTAAACCGTGAGATACTGTTTCTGTGTCAGGATATGTGCGAAATGGAGCTTTTTGGCACTGTTGATGCAATCGTGTGTGCTCTTGACGGATTAAATTACATTACCGATTATGATGATTTAAAGGAGCTTTTCAGGCTTGCAAACAACTATCTTAACCCCGGCGGCGTGTTTATTTTTGACATAAACAGCCTTCACAAGCTGAAAAACATTTTGGGTGGCAACACCTTTGTCAATGATGAGCAGGGCATATTTTATGTATGGCAAAGTGAGTTTTGTGAAGAAACAAATATATGCGATTTTGACCTTACATTCTTTTGTGAGGATGAGGATGGAGCCTACGTAAGATTTGACGAATTTCAGCAGGAGAGGGCATATACAATTGCCGAAATTACAGAAGCGGCAAAGAGTGCCGGCCTTGATGTGACAGGAATTTACAAGCCCTTTGAATTTGCGACCGCAGATGACAATGATGAAAGAATTTTTTTCGTAGTTTCCCCAAAAATGTGTTGACAGAAAATGGGAATAATGATATACTAATTCGGTGGACAACAGATAGCAGATATTGCTACTGTCAGGCTAAGAATTGGAGGAACATTTTTATGCAAAAAGGCAAAGTTAAATGGTTTAATGCTGAGAAGGGCTTCGGCTTTATCGAAACAGAAGAAGGAACAGACGTGTTTGTTCATTTTTCAGCAATTGCCATGGACGGCTACAAGACCTTGGAAGAAGGCGCAGAAGTTGAATTTGAAGTTGTTGAAGGAGCTAAAGGACCGCAGGCGGCAAACGTTACCCGCGTATAGTTCTTGAATATATACGATAAACAAAACGAATCGGCTCTTTTGAGCCGATTTTCTGCTTTAGTAGAAAGGAAACAAAATTATGTCAGATAAATTAACGATTGCGGTTACAAAGAATAAGCTTATAAGAATTTATGCAGTAAATTCAAAAAACATTGTTCAGGCGGCAAAAGACTATCACAGCACCATGCCAACGGGAACTGCGGCACTGGGCAGACTTTTGACCGGTGCAACACTTATGGGAGCTATGCTCAAGGACGAAAACACCTCCCTTACACTTCAGATGAAGGGCGACGGACCTTTGGGCAGAGTTATTGCAGTTGCAAGCTCCGAGGGTGATGTTAAAGGCTATATCGAAAACCCAACAGCCGAGCTTCCGCTTAATGCTTTTGGCAAGCTTGATGTTGGCGGCGGTATTGGTCGAGAGGGTTACTTAAGCGTTGTCAAGGATATGAATATGCGCGAGCCATATGTTGGGCAGGTACCTATTCAGACCGGGGAAATCGGCGACGACCTTGCTTTTTATTTTGCTCAGTCCGAGCAGGTTCCAAGCCTTGTGGCTTTGGGCGTTCTGGTGGACAGAGATTATTCTGTTAAGCAGGCAGGGGGCTTTATTGTGCAGATTATGCCCGACTGCGACGAGTTCAACCTGAAAAAGTTTGAAAAAGCGGCAGAGGAACTGTCAAGTGTTACGGCAATGCTGGAGGAAGGTCTTTCAAACGAGGCACTTATCCGCAGAGTAATGAAGGATTTTGAAATTGAAATTTTAGAGGAAAAGGAAGTGGCATACCGTTGCGATTGCTGCGACGAGCGTATGCAGCGTGCCATTATAAGCCTTGGCAAAAAGGAAATTCAGGATATAATTGACGAGCAGGGCGAGGCAGAAATTGTTTGCCAGTTCTGCAACAAGGGCTATACCTATGATAAAGCGGCTCTTGAAGAAATGTTAAGCCGTGCAAAACGGTAGATTTTATAACGACTGGTAGGGATAGGGAAAATTGATTCGGAACACACAAACCGAGCCAAGACCTTGGCTTTGGGATACCCGAAGGTGTACTTTGTGTACACCGAGAGGCGAGGTTTGTGCGTAGCAAAAAAACAATAAAAACTGAAAAACCGCATAGGAATGCGGTTTTTCTTCATTTTAAACAGATTTTATATTAATCTACATTTATAATATCTTAATTATCCTGTCTTTTTGTGGTCCGGACAATTTTACCATCCCTAAAGCTCGGCGAGGCCTTCCGCTACGCCCATAATAATTATGCCGGCAATAACAGCAACAAGTGATGCATAATGCTTCCAGGAGAGTCGTTCTTTAAGGAAGATTGAACTCCATACTGATGAAACCACACAATAAGCACAGATAACAGGTGCTGCACCAACAGGATTTGCGGAAAGCGCAAAGATGTATGCAAACTGACCGGCTGTTTCGCAGATTGCACCAATGCCCTTGGGGGCTTCGTCCTTCCAACTTAACAGTTTTTGCTTTTTAATTACAAATACATAAATTGCCGCAACTATACCCATAAACAAAAATGTCAGCTCGTATGCAACATTTGCCACATCCTCGTCCATATAATGGAACACACTTGTCATAAAGGTGTTGCCTTCTTCAAGGATTACTGCGTCAAAGAATGTTCCCAATGCGTCGATAAGGCAGTAAAGCACGGGAAGAAGTATTGCAAGAACGCTTTTTGTATACTTTCTGTTTGCCTTAAGCTGACGTGCCGCTTTTGCAGCATCGTCTTCGGTGTATTCTGCAATTCCCAAAAACACAACGCCCAAAGATACAATTACGATACCGATTGCAGAAAGACCGTCTACCGTTTGACCAAGAACAATCAGGCAAAGAATTGCCGCAACCGCACCTGATGAATTGCAGATGGGTGATGACACTGAAAGCTCGATGTAACGGAGTGATACATAACCGAATATCATCGAAAGTATGTACATTGACGATGCCGGCAGATAGTAAACTATATCCATAAATGTGATGGCGGTGCCTGTTGCAATTTCATAAATTGCGTGTATGCCCATAACTGCGCCAACGGCAATAACCATCTTCCAATGACTGTATTTATCCGAGGGTTTTGAACCCAGCTTGCTGAAGAAGTCTGAGCCACTCCAGCAAAGCATTGCTATAATTGCTAAAACTAACCACATAATAATTTCCATAACCTTTCTGCCCACAAATCAAAATTTAAAATACACACGGCTTTACTGTGGGCAGATAAGGTGTGTAGTGGAAATTACGCACATAGCCGTTTTTGTGCCGGGCACAAAAATCGGCGGTGCAATAAATTCCGCCGGAGGCTTAAACATGAGTTTTCATGTTTAAACCTCCAAAGATTTGATTTTATTGATATCAAGGAGACTGGCGTCTACCATTTTCTGAACAGACATCAAAATTCCAAGCTTTGCATGGTACCAAGTGATTCCGCCCTGGAAGTAAACTGCATAAGGCTCGCGGAGGGGTGCATCAGCACTAAGCTCAATGGATGAACCCTGAACAAAAGCACCTGCCGCCATAATAACCTGGGACTCATATCCCGGCATATCTCCGGGCACGGGGGTAACATAGCTGTCAACGGGCGCTGCTGCCTGAATACCCTCGCAAAAGGCGATAACACGCTCGGCATTTCCAAGCTCAACTGCCTGAATTATATCATGTCTGGATTCTGTTCCGTTTGGAACAACACGGAAACCCAATCTCTCGTAAATATTTGCCGCAAAAATTGCTCCTTTAAGAGCTCCTGCAACAACTGTGGGAGCCATAAAAAGCCCCTGATAAAACTGCCTCATCATTCCCATATTGGTGCCAACCTCTTTGCCAAGGCCAGGCGCGGTAAGACGGTAACCGCAGCGCTCTACGCAGTCGCACGTTCCGCAAATGTAACCGCCCGAGGGCGCAAGGCCGCCACCAAGATTTTTGATAAGAGAGCCAACAATCATATCAGCACCAAAATCTGGAGGCTCAGTCCTTTCAACAAATTCTCCGTAGCAGTTGTCTACCATGCAAAGAACATCGGGTTTTATATTTTTAACAAATTTAATTATTTCTGCAATTTCAGCCACCGAAAAGGTCTTTCTGGTTTGATAGCCCTTTGACCTCTGGATTGTAACAAGGCGTGTTTTTTCGTTGATGGCGTTTTTTATT
>JAZNVB010000052.1:0-8922 GCA_045592585.1 Clostridia bacterium | reverse complement strand
TTGTAAAAACACTTGCAAAAGTAAAAATATTCTGTTATAATACTTTAAGTTGATTTATTATGATTTTAATTGGAGGTGGATATATAATGGCAAAATGTGAAATTTGCGGAAAAGAATTAAAGTTTGGAATCAAGGTTTCTCACTCACATCGTCGTGCAAACAGAACCTGGAAGCCTAATATCAGAAGGGTAAGAGCAGTTGTTGACGGTACTCCCAAAAGAGTTTATGCTTGCTCAAGATGCTTGAGATCAGGCAAAGTACAGAGAGCCGTTTAATACTCAAACACAAAAGGCAAAAGCCGTAAGTGCTGTTATGCACCTATGGCTTTTTTGTTTTGTATTTTATTTAGAACAATTCATTCTTAATTACATATGTACTTTAATCTGTTTCGTTTTTTATCTTGAATATACTTTTTAAAATTCCTCTTAAGATTTTTGGGGCTTTTACAACAACGATTTTCATTTAATCAACTCCTTTTTACTTTTTTGCAACAATACATGCTCCTGTCCCAATCAAAGCCAATCCAAGCAAGGTTATCAAAAGATATCTGGGTATTGCATACGCCAAAAACAAACCCACACCTATTGCGATAAAAAACAAACCCAAGCTTTTAAAGTTATTGCGGCAGCAACATCTTCGCTTTTTAAACATTCCAGACCACCAATCCTTTTGTTTTCAGTATATTCTGAGCTAAAAATTTGGTTACAAAGCAAAAACTGCTTAGTTGACAAAACTCAAACCAAGCAGTTTTTATATCATATATCATCCGCAAGAACTTTGCGTCTTTTCCATATTCCACTCAGGAAATATATAAGCGACGGAATTGCATACCCATAAGGTGCTAATGCGTACCCAAGAACAAAACCATAAAATCCAAATTTGAAATATATACCAAAAAGCCAACTTAAACCAATTCTCAGCGCAACACCATCAAGAATTGAAAGTACCATTCCGAACTTCACATTTCCTATACCCTGAATAAATGCACCCGTACCCCGCATTACAGCAAAAGGAATAAACAGCCACACAATAGCCTTTATAAAGGTTGATGAAAGGTTGTGCACCGCCACATCATCCGAGAACATCATAAACAGTTGTCTTCCGAAGCATAAATATAATGAAAGAAAAACTACAGTAAAGATTGATGAAAAAATCCAGGCGGAATGAACAACAGACTTTGCACGGTTCAACTTTTTGGCGGCAATATTCTGGCTTATCATCGGAAGAGCAGCATACTGAATACCCATTGATATTTTATTCATAATATCATCAATCCTTACACCAACACCAAAAGTTGCAGATTCAACAACGCCAAGTGAATTTATCAACGCATTAACATACAGCATGGAAATATTTATGAAGCCCGACTGAATTGCCATAGGTGTTCCAAGTCCTAATATCATTTTTACATATTTAATAACGGGTTTAAAGCTTAAAAACTTAAAATCAAAGCCAAATTCTTCCTTATTTCTATAAAGATAACAAATTGAAAATATAAATGATACCGCCTGACCGATTATTGTAGCCCAGGCAGCACCGGCAACTCCCCATCCCAACATACCGGTAAACAGTATGTCAAGAATAAGATTTACCACCGATGCAATGGCAATAAACAAAAGTGGTCGTTTAGAGTCGCCCATACCACGCAGTATTGCCGAAACCAGATTGTATCCTGCGGTAAATACCATACCAAGTCCACAGATTATCAGGTAGTCATTTGACATAGCAACAGACTCGACAGGAATGTTCATTACTTTTATTATCAAACCTTTTGAGAAGATGATTGCAACTGAAAAAAGCAGACCCATAGCAAGAATAACCGTAAAAAGTGTACCGATTATACTGTTTGTTTCCTTCTTCTTTCCTGCCCCGATTGCCTGAGAAATCAAAACTTGTCCTCCGTTTGAAAAACCAAGACACACCATTGTGGCGAAATTCATTATCTGGCTGGATTGTGAAACTGCAGAAAGTCCCGCAGTACCAACATATTGCCCAACAATAATCATATCAATTGTTGAATAAATTACCTGCAGAGCATTTGAAAGCATAAACGGTATCATCAGATTAAATAATTGTTTAGGTATGCTCCCGATTGTAAAGTCCTTTACAAGTTTTGTCGTTTTCACTATGTAATTCATTTCCTTTCGTATTACAGTACATTCAATCTTCAAACATACCCATTATACTCTTAACGATTACAAAAATCAATACTAATTTTATAAATATCATCAAACTCTATTTCTGTTTTAACAACGGTCATTTTTTTGAAAACCTTATCCAATGCCGTCACAATTCCCTCTGTCGAAACGTATTCGCCGTCAGAAAAATACACAACCCGAACATATATTCCTATTTCAACAAGGTTAAGAGCATTGGCAATATCATCGGCACTTTCTTCCGAAAGTTCAGCTTTTTCAACAATTATACGTTCCTTTTCGCGCAAGGCTTCATCTAAACCCTTTAATGCCGAAAACGGCATAAACTGTTTTGCCCTGTCTGATGCAAGCATCTTCATTCTTGGTTTATTCGCCACTTTTGTGCCCTCCTATCTGCTTATTTCTCTCAAGTGTTGTTGCGTTTTCTTCCAAATCCATTCCTTTAAAAACGGCATTTTTGCCAAACTGCTTTTTTATTTTTATCAGTGCCTTTTGTATTCTGTTATTCTTCTCTGTTTTTTGCGAATTATCAAACAGACTGAGCTGTTCATATTGCTTAACCTGTTCCGTTACATTGTTGCAGGAAATGCTTACCCTTCGTATGGCAAAATGTGGGTCAATAATTCTGTTATATAAGTCAACAATCAGCGGCACAAGAATACTATCCGCATTGGTGGGTATATCAGGCGAAATACTACCATGGGCAGGCAGCATTTTAAGTGAATTTGAATATCCTATATGAAGTGTTACCGACTTTGTAACAAGCCCTTTTTCAACCATATCAAGGCATAGTGAATCCATCATTTCCTTTACAATCAGTTTTCCGTCTTCAAAATTATAATCACACATAAGCACCTGACTGCTTGTAAGGCAATTAGTCTTGGGCTTGTAATTCTTAATATCCGCCATAGTAGTTGTTTCTCTGCCCCAGGCGTGGTCTATAAGAAGTTCTGCATCAATGCCAAATTTGTCATAAAGATAATCTTCCGAAACCCGAGTGATGCCTTCCATATCATATATCCCCATAGCCTCAAGTTGTCTTGCAGTGCCTCTTCCTATACGCCAGAAGTCGGTTATGGGTCTGTGCTGCCACAGAGTTTTTCTGTATAACTCCTCATCAAGAAATCCCACAAAATCCTTTGCATGCTTTGCCGTAATATCCAAAGCTACCTTGGCAAGATAAAGATTTGTTCCGATACCGCAGGTTGCCCGTATGCCAAGTTTATTGTAAACTGCATCCATCATTGCAATTCCCAATTCCTTTGCTGTCATACGGTACATATTAAGATAATCAGTTACATCAACAAAAACCTCGACAATGGAATAAACGTGTATATCATCTTTGGATACATAACTCAGGTAGATTGCATAAATTTCCGCAGCATAATCGATATATTTCTGCATTCTTGGTTCGGCAACAATATAATTTATGTTCTTAGGGATTTCAAACACACGGCAACGGTTTTTTACACCAAGCGCCTTCATTGCAGGAGTTACGGCAAGACAAATGGTTTTATCCGTCCGTTCAGGGTCGGCAACAATAAGGTTGGTCTTCATTGGGTCAAAACCACGTTCAACACATTCAACCGACGCATAAAAGCTTTTTAAATCTATACATAAATACATTCTGTCTGCCATAAATATCACTCCCTTGCATTTATTATATATAAAATACTGTCCTTTAAACCTCCCTAAACTGTAAAGAGGTGTTACATCCGCAACACCTCTTTAAGTTATTTTAAAATACAGACATTATCAACACCGCAATTATAACAAGCGGAAGAACATATTTTAGATAAGGCTTCAGCCACTTGGGGAGTTTAAGACCTGTTCCGCTGTTTACCTCGGTAAAATACTTATCCCAACCCCATCCGTAACGCACTGTACAGAACAGAACATATATAAGGCTTCCCACCGGGAGCAGAATGTTGGATACTGTGTAGTCCTCCAGATCCATTATTCCCTTGCCAAACAGTTGAAAACCTGACCAGACAGTAAATCCAAGAATACACGGCAAGGACAGAACAATCATCAAAATAATATTGATAATTGCAACCTTGCGGCGACTCATTGATGTAAGCTCCAGCCAGAAGGACATAATATTTTCAAATACCGCAATAACAGTTGAAAGTGATGCAAAAATCATAAACACAAAGAACAATGTGCCGATAATTCTTCCGCCGGGCATACTGTTGAATATACTCGACAATGTAGTAAACAGAAAGCTTGCACCAACAGTTGATGCATCTGCAGTAACACCATTATTATAAGTAAAGCAGGCAGGAAAAACTATAAGCCCTGACATTAAAGCAACCAAAGTGTCAAGTGACATAATTGTAATTGCCTCACCCGTAAGGCTTCTTTTTTTGTCAATATAACTGCCAAAAATCGCAACTGAACCAATTCCGATACTCAAAGTAAAGAACGCTTGTCCCATAGCCGCCGAGATAACCGTCATAAGCCCTGATTTCTTAACTCCGTCAAGGGATGGAATTAAATAGAATTTAAGACCTTCTGCGGCATTATCCAGAGTGCAGCAATATATTGCAAGGCCAAAAAGGAGAGCAAAAAGGGCAATCATCATACACTTGGTTATCTTTTCAACACCATTTTGCAGGCCAAGCGAACAAATTCCAAAGCAGAGAATAATAACAGCAACAGTTGAACCAATCAAAAGTCCCTGATTGGAAACTATTGAACCAAAAACACCACCAAGCTCCTCCGTTGTTTTAAATTCCAGAATTGAGCCATTAAGATACTTAAAGAAATATATAATCATCCAACCTGAAATCACAGTATAAAACATCATTAAAAGATAATTGCCTGCAATGCCCATATATTTCATAAAATGCCACTTCTGACCGGGCTTTTCAAGCACATCAAATGATGATGCTATGCTTCGCTGACTTGCTCTGCCCACTGCAAGTTCCATTGTCATTATAGGAAGACCCAACAAAAGCAAAAAAGCAATGTAAATCAGCACAAACAACGCGCCGCCGTATGCTCCTGTAATGATGGGAAAACGGTAAACATTCCCCAGACCAATTGCACATCCTGCCGAAATAAGTAAAAAGCCAAGACGTGATGAAAACTTTTCTCTTTGATTCATAACAATAACCATCCTTAATTTGTTTATTCAATAATATTAACACAGATTTATTAAATTATCAAGATAAATCTTGTATTTTTCCGGTTTTTGTGATAAAATGAATATAACTATGCAAAGGATTGGTGAAAATATGAAACCGATAGTAGCGATTGTTGGACGCCCCAATGTTGGCAAGTCCACATTATTCAATAAAATATCAGGCAAAAGGATTGCAATTGTAGAAGATACACCCGGCATCACCCGTGACCGTATCTATGCCGATGCCGAATGGCTTGGCAAAGAATTTACCCTTATAGACACCGGTGGTATCGAGCCTTACAGCAAGGATATTATCCTTTCTCAAATGCGCAATCAGGCGAATTTGGCAATTGACACAGCAGATGTTATTTTGTTTGTTGTTAATGTCCGTGACGGTATGACTGCCGCCGACAAAGACATTGCGGCGATGCTTCAAAAATGCGGAAAACCCGTAATTTTAGTATGCAACAAGGTGGATAACCCCGGCGATCCACCTATGGAAGTTTACGAATTCTACAATCTTGGCATTGGCGACCCGGTAATGGTATCTTCCATCCACGGCTTGGGAGTTGGTGACCTTTTGGATATGGTTGCAGAGCATTTCCCTGAAGATAATGATGAAGAAGACGATGAGGATGTTATCCATATTGCAATAGTAGGTAAGCCAAATGCAGGCAAATCTTCGCTTGTAAACAGAATTTTGGGCGAAGACCGTGTTATTGTCAGCGATATTGCAGGCACAACCCGTGACGCAATTGACAGCCGTTTGGAGCGCAACGGAAAAAAATATGTGATAATCGACACAGCCGGTATGCGTAAGCGTGGCAAGATTGACGAGGACGTTGAACGTTACAGCGTTGTGCGTGCTCTTACCTCCATTGACCGTGCTGACGTTTGTGTAATAATGATTGATGCAACCGAAGGTGTTACCGAACAGGACACCAAAATTGCAGGATATGTTCACGAACAGGGAAAGGCAGCAGTCTTTGCTGTTAATAAATGGGATTTGGTTGAAAAAGAAACCAACACAATGAAGAATTTCAAAGACCGACTTCTGGAGGGCTTTAACTTTATGATGTATGCAGAATCAGTATTTATTTCTGCAAAGACTGGTCAGCGCGTGAATGACCTTTTTGAAATGGCAGATTTAGCCGTTGAGGAAAACAAAAAACGCATTTCAACCGGCCTTCTTAACGACGTTATCAACGATGCAATCGCAATGGTTCAGCCGCCCTCGGATAAGGGTAAACGTCTTAAGATTTACTACGGGACACAGGCATCGGTTAAGCCACCTACCTTTGTTCTGTTTGTCAACAATTCCGAACTGGCACATTATTCCTATATCAGATATCTTGAAAACAAGATAAGAGCCGCCTTTGGCTTCAAGGGCACTCCTATAAAGTTTATTGTTCGCGAAAAAGGCGAAAAGGATACCAAAGGCAGCAAGGTTTAAAGGAGATTTAAAATATGGAAACAATATATAATCTTATAATTTTAGTTATTGCCTATCTTCTTGGCAGCATAAATACGTCTATCATAGTATCCAAAATATTGATTGGCGATGACATCCGCAACCACGGCAGCGGTAATGCGGGTGCAACAAACACCCTGCGTACAGTTGGCAAAAAAGGTGCAATATTAGTTGTTTTAGGCGATGTTTTAAAGGCTGTTATTGCCATTCTTGCAGCAAAGCTTATATCACCTGAACCTGTTGCAGTATATATTGCAGGTCTGGGTGCAGTTCTTGGTCATAACTTTCCTTTATATTTCGGATTTAAAGGTGGCAAAGGCATAATTGTATCAACTGTTGCAATTATTTTCTCAGACCCGATTCTTGGTCTTATTACTATGGTTGTTGCAATTTTGATTATGGCTGTTTCGAGATACGTTTCTTTAGGAAGTATCCTTGGCGCAGTTTTATTTGTTGTTTTAGCTTTGGTATTCAAAGCAGCAAATACAGAGTTTATTGTTTTTGCCATAATGCTTGCTGTCCTGGCAATTTATATGCATAAAAGCAATATCGCAAGACTTCTTGCAGGCAAAGAAAATAAACTGAGTTTTGGCAGTAAGGAGGACAAATAAAATGGCAAAGATATGCGTTTTAGGCAGTGGCGGTTGGGGTACTGCGGCTTCCATTCTTCTACATAACAACGGACACAAGGTAACGCTTTGGTCATTTGACAAAACCGAATGTGAAAACCTTAAGAAATATCACGAAAATAAGCCTTTTCTCCCGGGAATCTCAATTCCCGAAGGTATTGAGTTTGTTTCAGAGCTTTCTGCCGTTTCTGGTATGGATTTAGTTGTTATCGCAACTCCATCACACGGCATCAGAGGCGTTGCGGAAAAAATAAATGAATATGTCAGCAAGGGTCAGGTTATCCTTAACATTTCAAAGGGTATTGAAGAAGGCACATATATGACAATTTCGCAGATACTTAAAGCCGAGCTTCCTGACTGTAAAATTGCAGTTATGTCAGGTCCAAGCCACGCAGAAGAGGTTTCACGAAATCTCCCCACAACAAATGTTGTGGCTTCTGATGATATAAAGGTTTCTGAATTTATTCAGGATATATTTATGAGCCCCACCTTCAGAGTATATACCTCCAATGACATTATCGGGGTTGAGCTTGGCGGTTCAATTAAAAATGTTATTGCTCTTTGTTGCGGAGTTCTTGACGGTCTTGGCTGTGGAGATAACACAAAGGCTGCACTTATGACCCGCGGACTTGCCGAAATGACACGTCTTGGCACAGCAATGGGAGCAAAACCCGAAACCTTCTCGGGTCTTTCGGGCATTGGGGATTTGATTGTAACCTGCACAAGTATGCACTCACGCAACAGAAGGGCAGGAATTCTTATTGGTCAGGGAATGTCGGTTGACGAGGCACAAAAAACAGTAAATATGGTTGTTGAAGGTGTGCGTAGCTGTAAAGCGGCAAAAGAACTTGCCGACCGCAAGGGTGTTGAAATGCCAATTATAACTGAGGCATATAATGTTCTTTTCAACAACAAGAAACCCGAGGATGCAATTAAGGCTCTTATGGTCAGAGATAAGAAAAACGAATCAGAATCAGACTTTTTGAATATTATTTAATGAGGTGAATTTATGGATATTAACATATTAACTCAATACTTGAAAAAAGCAACCGAAATTCTGCCCAATGGTGCCTTTCTTACCACAAAAGACGGTGAAAAGACAAATACAATGACAATCGGCTGGGGTTCTTTTGGCTTTGTATGGGGTATGCCGGTAGCTGAAGTTTTAGTAAGAGAAAGCCGTTATACAAAAACCACAACCGACAAGGCCATGGAATTTACACTTACCTTCCCCTACGACAATTCAATGAAGGCGGCTTTAAGCTATTGCGGCAGTCACAGTGGACGTGATGTGGATAAAATCGCTGAATGTGGTCTTGAATTAAAAGAAGCTAACAAAATTTCAACTCCTGTTATTGCCTGCAATGGCCTTGTTTTTGAATGTAGGGTTGTTGCAAAGGCAGAGATGACACAAGAACTTACCTCGGCAGAAATCCTTGACAAATGGTATAAAAACGGTGATTTACACACCCTCTATTATGCCAAAATCGAAGATTGTTACGAGTTAGATTAAAAAAATATAAAAATTTTTTTAAAAAA
>JAZNVB010000051.1:0-16457 GCA_045592585.1 Clostridia bacterium | reverse complement strand
GTTTTAAAAATGCTGAATTTGAAATACACAGCAATCTTGATGCAGTATCTCATTCAACTTGTTCAATGGCAATTGATGTAAATGCAAAATGTATCATTGTCAGCTCTATCAGCGGCAAAACAGCACGTATGGTCAGCCGTTTCAGATGTCCGGTTGATATCATTGGTATGACTACCGACGAAAAGGTTTGGCGCAAGCTGAATTTAAGCTGGGGTGTAACACCTGTTATGTGCGAGCAATTTAATTCTATTGAGGTAATGTTTTATCACGCAGTTAACGAGGCAAAGAAAACCTTTGAACTGTCAAAGGGTGACAATGTGGTTCTTACCGGTGGTCAGCCCAACGGTCAAAGCGGAAACACCAATATCATAAAGGTTGAAAAAATATCAAGATAGAAACTAAAAGTGGCTATGCAACGCATAGTCATTTTTTGTAGGTGCTTGCCGGCATTCCTGTTTCACGTTTGAATAAATAGCTGAAGTAATTTGGATTTGCAAATTGAAGAGTATCACTGACTTCGTTTATATTCATTCCGCTTTGCAGCATATCAATTGCAGCACGAATTTTTATATTAAGAAAATATTTATGTACACCGCAACCGGCATATTCTGCAAAACAGTTTTTTATTGTGGCGGGGCTTACATGGCATATTTCTGCAATTTCAGAAATTGTTATTTTATCATATATATGTTCTTCTAAGATTTCTGCTATTTTTGTGTATAACCGCATTTTTTCGCTATGATAAGGCTTTTGTTCACGTTTGTCGGCATGAGAAATATTAAGAAGAATAAGTTCAAGCTGGTTTAATACGATTTGTAAAGCAACTTCATTTTCATCAAAAAAAGTGAAATAGCTCATACCTCCTGCAGATTTTTCCTTAAACTCTGCATGGAGGTATTTTAGTAATGAATCCATTATATTTTTGGATTCATCCACAAGATGATAAACGCCACCAATCCTATGTGACAAGCTACCCTCCAGGTCAAAAGCGCAGATTAAAGCACGGAGATTTGTTTCGTTGGCACTCCATATTTTATGGAATTCCATAGGCTTGTGAAAAACTATATCCCCTTTTGAAAGGGTATAAATCTTATCATCAGCGGTTATGCCTGCTGAACCTTCAATTACATATACCATTTCCCAGGGAGAATGACATTCACCTTCAAAGTAAAAATCGGGGGAATTTTTTGATTCAAAAAGAGAGTATATGCCTGTTATTGATAGCAGGTGCATATTTTTTTGCTTTTTTGAGAGTTTTTTTATAAAAATTTTATCCTTTTTCATATAAAAAACATCCTTTTTCGAATTGATTATACGAATTTTTATGTTATAATAATAGCATAAGAATTAACTTTTGTAAACAAAATTTTTAAAAAAGGAGAATTCATATGGAAAAACTTAGATTGGGTGTTATCGGACTTGGACAAAGAGGTGCACAACTGATGAAAGAGGTTTTTGTCAGTCATGAGGCTGTATGTGTTACCGCTTTATGTGATGTGTATCAGGACAGAGTTGACGATGCGGCAAAGCTCGTTGTTGATGCCGGAGGAGCCGAACCATTTAAAACAAATGACTATAAGGAAGTTATGTCAAAAGATCTGGTTGACTGCATAGTTATTGCAGCATCATGGAATAAGCATATAGAAATGGCCATAGAGTGCTTAGAGAGAGGAATTCCCTGTGGTTGCGAGATTGGCGGCTGCGAAACTTTAGATGAATGTTTTGCACTTGTAGATGCTTATGAACGCACCAAGACTCCGTTTATGTTTATGGAAAACTGCTGCTACGGAAGAGAAGAACTTATGGTTCTTAATATGGTGAAGCAGGGAGTGTTTGGTGAAATAGTTCATTGCAGCGGTGGCTATCTCCACGACTTGCGTCACGAGGTATCACACGGCAAGGAACTTCGTCACTATCGCTTAAACGAATACCTTACCCGCAACTGTGAAAATTATCCCACTCACGAGATAGGTCCCATTGCAAGAGTGCTTGACATTAACCACGGAAACAGATTTGTAAGGCTTACCTCAATGGCTTCAAAGGCTGCAGGTCTTCACGAATACATAAAGAATAAGAAGGCAGACGATGCAGAACTTATAAATGCAAAATTTGCTCAGGGTGACATTGTAACCACAACAATTATGTGCGAAGGCGGCGAAACTGTTGTTATAACACTTGACACAACTTTGCCCAGAAACTTTTACAGCAGAGGATTTACAGTGCGTGGAACAAAGGGTATGTATGAAGAGGCTACACGGTCTGTTTTTATAGACAACGGCGAACAGCGTGAAAGCAGAAAAGAAAATCTTGATAATGTAAGCCAGTTTACTGAAAAATACGAACACGAAATCTGGAGAAAGTTCCTAAACGATGGCGTTAAGGGTGGCCATGGCGGAATGGATTATCTTGTATACAGTGATTTCTTTGATTGTGTAAAGAATAACAAACCTATGCCCATTGATGTATATGATGCGGCTGTGTGGATGTGTATAACACCCCTTTCAGAAAAATCTATTGCTGCCGGCGGTGCTCCTATGGAAATCCCTGATTTCAAGAACAGAAATAAGTAGACTGTAATAAGCAAAAACTCCTGTCATCAAATGACAGGAGTTTTTGCTTATTACCAGAAACCGTTTTGTTTTGATTTAACAAATAAACTTTTAATCTTCAAAAAAATAATTGAAACAACCAAAGAGATAATATATGTTGCAAAGAAAGTAATAAAAAATCTCAAAGGGATTGAGGTTATTCCCCAATTGGTCAGCCAAAATTGTGTTTCAATAATTACAAGGCAATGAATAAGGAAAACATAAAATGTAACCGGAGCCAGATTGTCAGCAATAAAACCTTCTGACTTGGGCATTAGCACAAGCCACATAAATGATGCAGAGAGACAAAATGCCATTTTAAGTATCTCTGTCCAGAAACTGTTAAACAGCTCTAAAAATTCGCAGTATGAAACCACAGTATAAATAATGGTAAAGATTATTCCTAAGGTTACAAGAACTTTTTTAAGTCGCGCAAGGCGGCTTATTGCAACGCGAAAATCCATTCCTATATAACAGCCGATTGTCCAATAAAGAAGATAAACAGTAAAAATTCTGTCACCGTATTTCATACCGCCTGAAAATTTGAGACATAAGATATTGATTACTGCGGCAATAAAAATGCCCAGATTGGAGGGTATAATACGGCAGAACACCATTATAATGGGTGAAAGAATGTAAAATTGCATGATAAGTGCAACAAAATAAAATGGTGCGACAATTGAACCGTGCATAATATAGTCAAACAATTTAAATATGTCAAAATCAAAATATCTTCTGTAAAAAACAAAATACAGATAATGCAGAACTGTAAATATAACGTACGGCAAATAGATTTTTGTAATTCTGCCACGTATAAAGGTAAAATAGTTAAAGGATGTATTTTCAAACTTGTGAGCAAATTTAATGCCTGCCGAAATCATAAATGCAGGCACAACAAAAGTCAGCATCTTGGATGCGGCAAAGGACAGAAAGGAGAGAACTGTTCCTTTTGCATATGCTGCAATGCTTTCGGATAAAATATGTATCAAAACAACCGAAAGACAAAGTATAACTTCAAACGAAGAAATCTCAGAAAGCTTTCTTTGCATACAAGTGCTGCTCCTTTCAAAATATCATATAAACTATATTCTATAATAATTACGCTTTTTTGTCAAATGTAAAATTTTTTTGTAACAAAATGTCAGTAGGTTGGCAGAATTAGAAAAATTTACAACGTGTATTAGCACCGATAAGGGTTAAAATAGTAACGAAGACAGATAAACAAAACGTTTTTCTGAAAAAAAGGGAGGTGAAACAACAATGTCAAACAACAAGAGCAATAACAATTTCGTAGTACCCGAAGCAAAGGCTGCTATGGATAAATTCAAGATGGAAGCTGCCAATGAAGTAGGCGTACAGCTCAAGAAGGGTTACAACGGTGACCTCACATCAAGAGAAGCCGGCTCAATCGGTGGTCAGATGGTTAAGAAAATGATCAAAAAGTACGAGCAGGACTTGGCTAACGGTCAGTAATGTAGAGTAATTTAAATAAAATCCGCAAATCAAGTCTTGATTGATTTGCGGGTTTTGTTATGTTGAAGGGCAGAATTTATATGAATACCAGCCTTAAAAAGCTAATCGGTAAATCTGTTTACAGAGATATGGATGATGAGCCTTGGGGCAAGGTGAAGGGAGTATGCTTTTCAGAAGAAGAAAGCAGAATTTCTTCTGTTGTGATAGAAAGCCTTAGCCTTGTGCCACTAAGCACAACCATTTCAATTAAGGAAATTTGGAGTGACGATAATAAAAAGCTGATTTTGAAGTCAGAGTCAGTAATTGGTAAAGGAAGAAACAGTTTAACGGATAGCCAGATTTCCAAAGCAGTATATAAAAATGGCGGATACGGCAAAATAAAGGATATGAGATTTGATTTTGAGACCGGTGAAATAACCGATATTGTTATTGCTGCGGGTGTTTTGCGCAAGGGTGAAAAAGTCAGCGTAAATAAAACGTATATAAAAGATAATACCATTTATATAGAATGAAGGGAGGAATTACTGTGGGCAATTTTTCTTTGGGACTTATGGTAGGAACAGTTATAGGTGTAGGTATGATAGTTGCAGTTCATCCTATGAACAAACGTTCTATGAGAAAAGCTTATCACCGTGCAGGTAGATTGATGCATAAAATGAATAACACCATACACGACTGGACTTGCTAAAAACCGTGGGCGATATTTTTTCGCCCACGGTTTTATGATTTATGCTTTGGTTACAGACACATCGGTTTTTGAAGAAATATAAGAAATTATTTTCTCAATCTGTGTGTCTTCAGGCATTTTGATTTCAGGCTTGTTTTTGTTGAGGGCGGTGTATTTATTCTCTCCAAATGAATGATATGGCTCTATGTTGATTTCTTTTATACAGGACAATGAATTTGCCAGCTTGCATATTTCGTCAAAATGGTCAATTCTGTCATTATAACCCGGAATAACAGGACATCTTAGCCAGACATCCTTTTGTAACTTGTTCAGGGCAAATAGATTTTTGATTATAAGTTCGTTACCGACACCGGTGTATAATTTGTGTTTTTGAGCATCACTTTCTTTAAAATCATATAAAAATAAATCGACATACTCTGAAATTTTAATAATTTGTTCTTCCTTTGCAAAACCGCAGGTTTCTATGGCGGTGTGCAGATTGTTTTCTTTGCTCTTTTTTAAAATATCTAATGCAAAATCAAACTGAGCAAGAGGTTCTCCGCCCGAAAGTGTAATTCCTCCGCCTGAGTTTTTGTAAAAAATATAATCCTTCATTACCTCGGCAATTACATCGTCAGAAGAAACGGTTTTGCCGCATATTTCTTTTGCGTTATTATAGCAGACAAAATCTGTATTTTGGGTAGTAAGGTTTTTGCATCTTCCGCAACCTGTACATTTATCGGGATAAAACATTGTCTCTTTGCTGTGATTTTGACTCTCGGGGTTGTGACACCAGATACACCGAAGGGGACAGCCCTTAAAGAATACTGTTGTGCGTATTCCGGGGCCGTCATTACTGCAGAATTTCTGGATGTTGAATATTTCGCCTTGCATAATTATTTCTCCTGTTTTGTGTAATTTGTAAGAAGTTTTTTTACTTATAAAAGTTTCTGGAAATTACTTCGTCCTGCCATTCCCGTGACAAACTTGTAAATTTTGCGGAAAATCCGGTAACCCGAACAATCAGGTCGGGATATTTTTCGGGATGCTTCTGAGCGTCGATAAGGTCTTCCTTTGAAGTACAGTTCAACTGAAGCGATTGAACCGCAGTACCTGCAACAGCACGAAGAAAGGCTTCACAACGATCAAGTGAGATATTTCCGGGTAGAATAATGTTTACTACAGAATTAGCCGCCAATGTGGAAGGGTCAAGTTCTGAAAAACTATTTATAACATCAGTAACATAAGGTATGTGCTTAAGGCGTGACGGAGTTAACCCTTGTGCGAAGTATTCACCGTTTTTTCTGCCGTCAGGAGTTGCTAAAGTTTTTTCTCCCCACCAACGAATTTCGGTATATGTAAGATGCCCGATATGTACCTTGCCACCGTAAGTACCCTCTTTTTTGCTACAAATTTCATAAAGGTCATTGTTGAAACGGTTTGCGAGCGTGCACGAAGCTTCACTTCCGTCACCCCATCCCGGAGCAGCTTTTGCCTCGGCTTGCATAAGTTCATAACCTTCCCAGTTGGAACGCACCGCATTTAAAAATTCAGCAAGGGTATATTTCCCACTATCATAAACAAGAGTTTTGATAGCAAGCAAAGAATCGATAATGTTCGGTAGCCCGAATATCAATTGATAGTCATCTTTGTATTTTCCACCACCCATTGTATAGTCTGTATGATTTTCGATACAGTTTTCCAGAGTAGCTGAAAAAATCGGAAATCTGTCAACCTTATGAAAAATTTGTCCACCCTTTCGTGTTACATCAAGTTTTGCATCAATAAGTCTTTCGCAGTTGCGCAGTGTCTTTTGATATAATTCTTCAAAGTTTTCGCTGCCGTCCAAAGTTTCGGTATATATGCCTGTTTTTTCCATTTTATCTGTCAGGTTGTGTATAGAAAACTCAAAAGGTTTAAGCAGGTTCAGATAACTTCCGTGATCGTATTTTTCCTGATTGGTTGCTATCCCCCAACAGCCGGTAATGTAGTAATCACGAGCCTCTTTGACAGGTCTTCCTGTGCGCAAAAGTGCAGATATAGTCGCCTCATCATTTTGAATGAGAACTGTACTTGTGCCTTTAACAATTGACTCATTTATTTCGTCAAGATATTCCTTTGGCGATTCTTTTGAATAACGACATTTTATTTTTGGGTAAATAATCTTTTTTTCTCTTGTTGCCTTCAGGAACATTTTTGTAATTTCATTATAAAGAGGTGCCCCGTCATCATCGCATCCGCCAAGAGTATATGTGTTTTCAAGCTCGTGGTCAGCATAGCCCGTCATTATCATATCGTGGTCATAATGACAGTCCCACAGAAGAAGAAACTGTGAAATAAGTTCATATGCTTTTTCCGGTGTGATGACTCCGTTTTTGATATCAGCGCGATAAAAGCGAATTAAATCCTTATCCACCCGACCAAATGTGTTTGCTCCGACACCTTCAAGAGAGCCCATTGCTATGCGCATAAATGCCAGGGTAGCCAATGCCTCATATAAAGTTTTTGGTGCTTCCCAAGGTACACGCTTTGCAGTTTTTTCAATGAGAAGCAGGTTGTTTCTGCACTCTTCATCCTGTTCATCAAGAAGCATTTCTTTTGCTTTTTCGGAAAATTTTTCTGCCATACGGCGCAGTGACAGCATACCATGACACACTGCTCTCAAAAATTCTTCTTCATCGTGGTTTTTTGCATGTGACAGTTCAAATTCGGCTTTTTCATAAATTCCCTTAAGACCTATATCTAAAATCGGACGACAATTTAAATTATAATGCTGGCTTACATCGTTATACGGTCCGCAAATCAAGTAAAGATTTTCATCTTTATGTACACTCATACGCTCATAAAGAGCTTTGTCCTGTTCTGCAAAAAGATGCTCATTGCGAGTATAAACCCATCCGTTAGCCTGAATAAAAGAATGCCCTTTTGCCTTTCTGGCACCGTCAGACAGAGAAGTCAAAACACCTGTTTCGTAAAAATAAGGCAAATACCGAAACACAACCGGCTCAAACTCTTCTGTAATAACATCATACTGCAGTAGTTTTTGGCCCAAGATACTCATACCGTGGGTATATCGGTTGTCCATAATCGCAAAGCATTTTTCGGCAAAGTTCTTTGAACGTTCTGCATCGCCTGCCAAGTAATATGAATACAATTCCTTGCGCAACATCAATTCATTCATTTTATCGCCCTCCTGTTTTTTGTCAAACTATAACATATCTCTGATTTACAAACAATGAAAACAAGAGAAATTTTGTAAAATACAGAAATAAATATTGACATTGATGCAAATGAGCAATATACTTTATTTGTATAATAAAAAAGGGAGGAATGATATCAAATGGATTTTAGTGAATTGCGCATAAAAGACATTCATGGTGTGGTAATTTATGACACAGATATGAAACAGTGGGTTGCCCAAAACAGAAAAGACCATATTGTGGGAATTAAGCTTGACGGCTCGGCTCTTCACACATTTAAGGATGATGAATTTGTAATATCAAGAAATTGTATTTACTTTTTAAATCAAAAAGATGATTACAGCGTAAAGGTATACGAATCCGGCAAGGCTTTTTCAATTCATTTTACTACATATGATGAAATCGATACCGATAGTTTTTGTATTCAAATGCCTGTCAGAGATGAATTTGTATCTATTCTGGAAAAAGCAAAAACTGCACAGGATACCAATGACGATTTAACAATAATGTCTCTGTTGTACTTATTCTGCGCAAAGCTAGAACATATACGTCAAAAAAAGTATTTCCCCAAAGATAATCGAATGGTAGTAGCTAAAACGTATATTGACCTGCATTATAAAGAGAAAAACTGCCTGAATTCAGCTATATCCGAAAGCAATCTTAGTTTTAGGCGTTTTGGAGAACTATTTAAGGAAAATTTTTTTATTACTCCAAACAGATACATCATACATCGGCGCGTAGAAAATGCTAAGACTCTGCTTGTATCGGGGCTTTTTTCTGTTGAACAAATCGCTGAAATGTGCGGTTTTTCGGATGTATATTATTTTAGCAAAGTATTTAAAAAGCTTACCGGCATAGTTCCAAGCAAATGGACAAAACAATTATAAAGATTGTAAAAAAGTGTTTTGATTAAAACACCTCAACTCCCCTGCCCCTCACTCATGAGGGGATTAAGGTACACTTTGTTTGTAATATAGGAAATTACAAATTAAAAGTAGTAATTTCCTATAAGATAAAACAAAAATGCCCGCCTATATTGCATAGACGAGCATTTCTCTTATTTAATTTTCTCCGCCTCAGAGAGCATGTTTTCAATAAATATTCCATACCCACGTGTTGGGTCATTTACAAAAACGTGAGTTACAGCTCCCACAAGTTTTTCGTTTTGGATAATGGGGCAGCCGCTCATTCCCTGAACGATGCCGCCTGTTTTTTCAAGTAGTCTGCTGTCGGTGATTTTTATTATCATATTTTTTGATGATGTGTTATTTGTAAAGATAACACGAATAATCTCAATGTCAAATTTTTCTATAAGGTTGCCTTCAACATTTGCCAGGATATATGCGTTTCCCGTTTTAATTTCTTCTTTTTTTGCAATCTGAACCGGCTGATGCGAAAGAGTAAAATTGTCGGTTACATTGCCGCATATGCCGCTTTGCCGGTTTTCTGTAATATGGCCAAGATGGTTGCTGCTTTCCGAAAAAACACCATTAAGTTCACCGGGGCAGCCTTTTGTACCTTTATCTACGGAAACTATTGTTGAACTTAGGATTTCGCCGTCTGAAACGTCGAGTATATTGCTGGAATCTGCATCGCATATTCCGTGACCTAAAGCTGCAAAGAATTTAGTTTCAGGATTATAAAAGGTTATTGTGCCTATGCCCGATGCTGCGTCTTTTACCCATGCCCCGATTTTAATTTGCCCGTCATCTGCTGAAATTTTGGGGAGAATGGATGTTTTAACGGTTTTGTTGTCACGATTCAGTGTAACCGTGCAAGAGGCGGCATTTGATTTTTTGATTGCTGCGGACAGCTCCGCCACACTGCTTATGGGCTCGTCATTAAAGAATTTTATGATGTCGCCCGCCTTAATTCCTGCATCTTTTGCAGGAGAGGCTTGTTTGCCGTTATGGAGTGAAATATCCGAAAGCCCTGCAACAATCACGCCGTCTGTGCTAAGCGTTACACCAATGCTTTTTCCGCCCGGAACAACCATTGTCTGCTTCGCAGAAGATGAAACGGGAACTGCATCATTCAGATTAAATAAATTATAATCTGTGTCTGCTGATAGTGCTGCAACCGAAAGGAAAAACGCAAAAATCAATGAGAAAAAGATTCTTTTTCCCGGTTTCATACAGTCACTCCCTTCTAAGCCTGACAGTAGCTATCCGAATCTGCCTGAAAAGGCGTAATTTCGTCATATTTTAGCTTGTCGTCTTTGACAGGTTGTGCTTAGCGAGTATTTTAACACCGTTCAGGCGGAAATCAGCCACATAAAATCAGATTCGTATAACTACGTTCAGGCTTAGTTATTGTGCCGCAAAAAGGAGAAACTATTGTATGAAATATGTATATGTATATTAAAAAAAGACCACCAGGGTCTTTTTTTAATATAATTTACATTATCTGTTATTGTTTTCGTTATTTTTGTTGTTCTTGTTGTCGTTTTTGTTGTTTTCGTTGCGGTTGTTCTGGTTTTCCTTGTTCTGATTTTCCTTGTTGTTTGACATTGTTAAATCACTCCTTTTTGAAAATTAGAAAATTTCTTTTGAGATTTTCTCATCAATAGTATTGGGTTGTAATAGAAAAATTATTCATTTTGTTTCAAAAAAATTTTTTCTGCATATTATATTATGATTAGAAAAAGGAGTGATATAATGCGAAAATTCGGAACGACCAAAAAAAATCCAAATCCACCGTGGCCCAATCAGCAGTCTGCAGTAATTGTTCCACCGGGGTCAAATACCAAAGCTGTTGGTCTTGTGGGTCAGAAAGCCTATGAAATGCCACAGAATATGATGGAACAACCTGTGCAAAATTCTTTAAATAACTCTGTAACGTTTGTGGAGGATGAAAGAGGAATCCGTCGTGACCCTATTATGGGCAATATGCCTGACAGACGGATGCAACCCAATATGCAAAGGCAAAACAATAATAATATGTCCATAGGCAATATGTGCGGAAATATGGGTGTTGCAGGTTATCTGTGCGGTCAGACGGGTAAATATGTAAAACTGGAGTTTTTGTTTGGCGAAAACACTCATATGGAAAAGACAGGAATCTTACGGCAAGTTGGCAAGGATTTTGTTGCTATTCAGGAAAACGGAACAAACAATATTATAGTATGCGCAACAAATAAAATTAAATTTATAAATATTTACGAATATGGTTGGCAGTAGGTGAAAAAAGCATTGACAATAGGAATTTTTTTGTAAATTCCTATTGTTTTTTTATATATATAAGAGTATAATAGAATCAATAATAATATACTTGGAGGGAAAACTTGTGCCACTTCCGATACATCCCTGGGAGGGATATGTAAAACCTTTTAAAATTTTTGGAAATCTTTATTTTGTGGGTACTGTTCCTGCATCAACACATTTGATTGATACAGGCGATGGCCTTATTGTTATAGACCCGGGATATCCCCAAAGTCTTTATCTTGTTATTAACAACATTTGCGAGCTTGGTTTTAAAATCAAGGATATAAAGTACATAGTAATCACCCACGGCCATTACGATCATCTTGGTGCTGTAAAAGCTTTGGTAGAACTGACGGGAGCAAAAACCTTTATTGGTAAAGAGGACGCAGCTTATGCAAACGGAACCGAAGGTTTAACCTGGACAAAAGAGCTTGGAACAGAATATTATGAGGCATTTGAACCGGATGTTTTGATTTCACACAATGATGTGATTGAACTTGGAAACACAAAAATTCTTTGCAAGGATGCACCGGGTCATACTCCGGGAACAAAAGCATTTTTCTTTGATGTTACAGACGGAACAACTACATACAGGGCAGCAATGCACGGCGGGGTAGGATTAAATTCGATGAAAAAAGCCTTCCTTGAAAAATATGGACTTTCAACCGATACCCGTGACAAGTTTGTGCCCGCCATTGAAAGCTTTATAGACGAGCCGGTTGATATCTTTTTGGGCAATCACGTGGCAAACAACGACACTGTTGGCAAAGGAAGCCAAATCACAGAGGATTTTAACCCGTTTATAGATAATACCGCTTGGAAAACCTTCCTTACACGCAAGATAAAAGGGTATAATGAAATGATAAACGAAGAATAAAAACAGACAAATTTGAAAGGGGAACAAATATAATGATAAATTATGCACACAGAGGGGCAAGCGAATATGCACCCGAAAACACACTCTCGTCATTTTATATGGGTTTGTCCCAGGGGGCAAACGGCATAGAAACAGATGTTCAAAAGACCAAAGACGGCGTTTTGGTTTTATTTCACGATGGCACTTTAGACAGGGCTACCGATGGAAAAGGCAAACTTTCAGATTACACATTTGAAGAACTTAAATCGGTAAAGGTTTACGGAAACAGCGTTACCGGCTTTTATGACAGAATTATTACCTTAAGAGAATTTCTTGAAAAGTTTGCAGAATATGATATAACATTTGCCATAGAGCTTAAGGGCGAAGGTGTGGAAGAAGAAACTCTTGCAATGATAAAGGAGTTTGGCGTTTTTGACAGAACAACTTTTACCAGTTTTGAGTTTGATTACATAAAGAAGATAAAAGAAATGGACTCCACCGCAAGAATTGGCTGGCTTACAGATAATCCCGGCGATGCGGAAATAGAAAAACTGCTCAGCATTTCCGGAGAGGAAATGGCACCAAAAGCCGAATTCATCACAGAAGATTTAATGAAAAAACTCAGAGAGTGTGGTCTTGGCGTAAGAGCCTGGGGTGTGTTTAATGTGCTTCTTATGAAAAGAATGTGCAGATTTGGTGTAGACGGAATGACGGTTAACTTTCCTGACAGATTGGCTCAGTATTTACATTATGCAAAATAGTTTAAAAGATAGTAGTTTTAAGGAGAATTATGACAATGAATATCTTATCAATAGGAAACAGCTTTTCTCAGGATGCTCAAAGGTATTTGCACAGAATTGCAAAGGCTGACGGCTATGACCTGAACACCTTTAATCTTTACATAGGGGGATGTCCGCTTTCGGCGCATTACAGACATATGCTAAGCGACGAAAGGGCATATACTCTTGAAATGAACGGAGCAAGTACGGGATTTAAGGTTTCAATAAAGGAAGCACTTTTAAACCGCAACTGGGATGTTGTAACGGTTCAGCAGGCAAGTCATATGTCAACAGATTATGAAACATATCAGCCCTATATTGAGAAATTGGTAGAATATATTAAAATGTGTGCTCCCAAGGCAAAAATTGCAATTCATCAGACTTGGGCATACGAGCAGGGCTCTCCCAGATTATGTGAAAAAATGGGATATAAGCATCACACCGAAATGTATGAAGACATAAAGAAAGCTTACAAACAAGCATTTGAAGATACAAAGGCTGATATGATGATTCCCTCGGGCGAACTGTTTCAGCAACTTCTGAAAAATGGTATTCCAATGGTGCATCGTGATACATTTCACGCAAGTTATGGCCTTGGCAGATATGCGCTGGGACTTTTGTGGTATGCAGTTCTGACGGGTAATGATATTAAAGATAACAGCTTCCGTGATTTTGATGAAGAAGTTTCAAAAGATGAGCTTGAAACTGCAAAAAAATGTGTAGCTGAAATCTGTGGATTTAAAAGATATACAGGAGTTGATTTTTTATGATAAATCATTGGAAGGACAAGCTGTGGTATGCATACGGAACATCCATGACCAGCATTGAACAGGGAAAATTTGTTCCGGTAGTTGAAAAACTGTCGGGATTAAAGGTTGTCAACAAGGGTATACCGGGAGGTTCGTTAACACCTGACGGATACGGAAAAGGCAACACCAAATCGGCAATTATGAATTTGGACGACGGCAAGGAAAATGCCGACCTTATCACCATAGATGTACTGCCCAATGAGGGAGCGGTTGTAGGAGATATTTACGATACAGATGATGAGTCCTTTTGCGGATGCTTTAATCAGTGTTTGCGTTATCTTCAGGAGAATACAAAAGCGCAGATCGTGGTAATTATAATGATTGGCGGAAATAATAATCCACCCGAACAGGAAACCGAAACAAGAAAAATCACTCAATTTGAATTTGCACAAAAGATTGAGCAGGTTGCAAAACTTAACAGTGTTCCTGTTATTAATGTTTTTTGCGAATCGGGATTTGGTTATGCACGGGTTAAAAACAGAGATTATCAGGTGGACCATATTCATCTTAATGAACTGGGCGGCTTGAATATAGGAAACTTTGTATGGAGCAAACTTAAAGATATTCCGCTTTGGGAAACTGAAATATGAAAAAAATAAAATTTCATTTAACATTAAGAGGTGATGACTAAAGATGAGAAGTAAAAAAGTGACATTTGCTCTTTCGGGAATGTATCTGTTTTCGTGGGGAATTCAGTACTTAATTAACAATTTTATGCCGGTTTATGTTGCTTCACTACCCTTTTCAACAGATAAAACTGTGGGCGAGGTTCTTGCTATCGGTGCGATAGTGACTTGTATTTCTGAAGCAGTTTGGTCGTATATTGCGGGCAAAGCAAAAAATAAAGCCAATGTGTTTTTTGTTTCACTTATTATGTTGATAGCAGTATCACTTTTGTTTTTATATGATGGTATGACAAAACCGTTTTTGTATATTTGCGTTGTTTTGCTTTATGGCGTTTATATGGTGCATCAGCCACTTACCGACACTATATGTTCGGAAACTCACCAGCAGACAAAGTTCGGTTTTGGCTTTTTCCGTTCCTTTGGGTCACTTGGCTATGCACTCACAGGATTTGTTCTGGTGTTTTTGCCAAATAAAAACCCGACTTCTATTTTTGTGTATACAGCGGTTGTTGCGGCGATTACGGCAGTGTTTTCAAAAATGATGCGTGCTCCCCGGGTATATAATGCACCTGAGGAGAAGAATAAGAATATATTTAACAGTGCGTACATTCGGTTTTTGATTTATGCGTTTGTTCTGGGTACCGGATGCAGCAGCATTTCTGCTTTTTTTGCAGTGTATTTCACATCCCCTGAAGGCCTTGGCGGTAGTATAGAAATGTTTAGTATGATAATGGGTTTAAGTGCCTTTGTGGAGTGGCTCATTGTGATGTTTTATTCTAAAATTTCCAAAAAAATTAGCGCAAAGTATACATTCTTTATTATTGCGGTTGCAGGTGTTTTCAGAAGTCTGGTCATATACCTTGCACCTGTCCCTGCAGTTGCGGCATTTTCTGTAGTGTTTAACTGCATATGGTATGGACTTTTGTGGGCAAATCTGGCGCCGTATATTAAGAGTATTGTGCCGGCTGAGGGTAATGCCTTTGCTCAGGGAATATGGGCGGTAGTATCTCACGGTGTAGGTGCATTTGTTGGCTCGTATCTGAGTGGTATTTATGCTGATGCCTTTGGACAGAGAAATCTCTTCCTTGCTATTGCAATTATGATGGGTGTACTTGCTTTGTTTACACCTGCTTTGATAGAAGATAAATAATGCATTTGTGACTTAAAAGATAAATTTGGAGGTACTTAATATGAAGAAAAAATTATCTAAGTCAAAATATGATAAGAAAATTTGCGGTGTTTGCGGTGGAATAGCTGAATACTTTAATTGGGATTCAACAATGGTTCGTCTGGCGTGGGCATTGTTTACCGTTCTTGGCGGATCAGGAATACTTGCATACATTGTTGCGGCATTGGTTATGCCTGATAAAAGCGAAGGATAAATTTGTCGGGACAGAGGAATTTCATATGGCAATTAAAAATGTAATAACAAAAGCACAAATTACAAAGCAGTTGGAGAAATTCCGGCATATAAAGGGTAAAATTGTTACTGTACATACATCCCTGAAGGCTGTTGGTGAGATAGAAGGCGGAGGAGAAACTCTTCTTGATGCATTGGTTGAATTTTTTGCCTGTGATGGCGGCATGTTGTGCATACCCACCCATACATGGAACAGCAATGTGTATGACAGGCGAAAGGCTGAAAGCTGTATCGGTGTTCTGCCCCGACTTGCGGCGGCACACCCCAAAGCTGTGAGAACATTGCATCCTACCCATTCAATGGCGGTGTTTGGTGACAAAGAATTAGTTGAGAGCTTTGTTGAAAACGAGGCAACTGCCGATACACCTGCCAATCCAAAGGGTTGTTATGGGAAAATGCTTTCGCAGGACGGCTATGTTTTGTTAATTGGTGTTGGACAGGAGAAAAACACATTTATACATTGTGTTGAAGAAATGCTTGACGTACCCGACCGCCTTACAGCGCATATGGTTGAAAAAACAATTATTCATAAAGACGGCAGAGAGGAAAACCGGCGCCTGCATTGGTTTGATAATAAGATTCCTGATGTTTCGGTAAACTTTCCAAAGTTTGAGGCGCCTTTCAGGTTTTTTGGATGTATTGAAGACGGCTTTGTCGGAAATGCTAAAGTTCAGATATGCAGAGCAAAAAAGATAAAGGATGTTATAGAACTTATATACAAAAATAATAACTTTGGTGAACTTTTGGATAATAACCTTCCCATAGACGAAAAGTTATATAAAAAAGTGTTTTGATTAAAACACATCAACTCCCCTGCCCCTCACTCTTGAGGGGAT
>JAZNVB010000050.1:0-3233 GCA_045592585.1 Clostridia bacterium | reverse complement strand
CAAGGATTTGTCTTCCTAAGCCCGCTTGGCCTCCGACTTAGCCATATTATCGGGATGGAGTGTACGGCCTGTACCGCCGCCTGATGCAACTGAGAAGTACTTCTTGCCCTGTTCGATACATTCCTTCTTGTATGTACCTGCAACGGGATGCTGGAATCTTGTGGGGTTGGTTGAGTTACCTGTGATAGATACATCAACACCTTCAAGATGCATAATTGCAACACCTTCACGAACATCGTCAGAACCATAGCAACGAACCTTTGAACGCTCGCCGTCTGAATATGCCTTTTCGCGAACAATCTTAACTTCGCCTGTTGCATAATCAAATTCTGTCTGAACATATGTAAAGCCGTTAATTCTTGAAATAATAAGAGCTGCATCCTTACCAAGACCGTTAAGAATTACACGGAGGGGTTCTTTACGAACCTTGTTTGCACTGCGGGCAATACCGATAGCACCTTCTGCTGCTGCAAAAGATTCGTGACCTGCAAGGAATGCAAAGCACTTTGTATCTTCGCTGAGGAGCATTGCGCCCAGGTTTCCGTGGCCAAGACCAACCTTTCTGTCATCAGCAACAGAGCCGGGAATACAGAAAGCCTGAAGACCTTCGCCGATAACCTTTGCAGCTTCTGCAGCAGTCTTTACGCCTCTCTTGATTGCAAGAGCTGCACCAACAACATATGCCCAACCTGCATTTTCAAAAGCGATGGGCTGAATACCCTTAACGATTGCGTAAGGATCAATGCCCTTTTCGTCGCAGATAGCCTTTGCTTCGTCAATAGATGCAATACCGTTTGCGTTTAAAACTTTGTTTATAGTGTCAATTCTTCTTTCATAACTCTCAAATAAAGCCATTATACAATACCTCCTTATTCGTGTCTGGGGTCAATCATCTTGACAGCATCCTGAACCCTGCCGTATGTACCCATAGCCTTTTTCATAGCTTCGTTTGCGTCCATACCGCCCTTAATCATATCCATCATCTTGCCAACATGAACAAATTCATAACCGATGATTTCGTCATCTGCATCAAGAGCAATTTTTGTAACATAACCCTCTGCCATTTCAAGGTATCTTGAACCCTTTGCAAGTGTACCATACATTGTACCAACCTGGCTTCTAAGGCCCTTACCAAGGTCCTCAAGACCTGCACCGATAGGAAGACCGCCTTCCGAGAATGCTGTCTGTGTTCTACCGTAAACAATCTGCAGGAAGAGTTCTCTCATTGCTGTGTTTATAGCATCACAAACAAGGTCTGTATTTAATGCTTCAAGAATTGTCTTGCCGGGAAGAATTTCAGATGCCATAGCAGCTGAATGTGTCATACCCGAACATCCGAGAGTTTCAACAAGTGCTTCCTGAATGATACCGTCTTTTACGTTAAGAGTAAGCTTGCAGGCACCCTGCTGAGGAGCACACCAGCCAACACCATGTGTAAGGCCTGAAATATCAGTAACTTCCTTTGACTTTACCCATTTTCCTTCTTCCGGTATGGGTGCGGGACCGTGATTTGCGCCTTTTTTAACAACGCACATTCTTTCTACTTCTGAAGAATAAATCATTTTTTTCTCCTTTCCCTTGGGCTATGTGCCCACGCCCGTTTTGGGGCATTTGTTTTCTTTTTTCTTTTGGAAAAATTCATTTGGTAATATTTTAACACAAAACGACATACTTTTACAAGAGAGTTTTGATAATTTTTTTAAATTTATAATAATAAAAGTGTTTTTTGTTAAAAATATATCAATGTGAAAGTTATTTAATGACAAATTATAGGCACTTTCGCAAGGCAAATATCTCATTTGCGACACCTTTTTACATTTTTTGTTTGCAGTTTAACATTTACACTCGGCATAACGGGTTTTTCTCCCTTTTGATATTGACATTTCCTTCTAAATGGTATATTATATATAAGATATAGACGACTTTTTGATTGACTGTTTGATAAATTTTCAAGGTAAGGTGATATAAATGTTCGGACAAGATATAGGTATAGACTTGGGCACAGCCTCGGTTTTGGTTTACATTAAAGGCAAGGGCATTGTTGCCAAAGAGCCCTCGGTTGTTGCTGTAGATAAACACACATCCCGTCTTTATGCCGTTGGCGAAGAAGCTCAGCGTATGCTTGGCAGAACTCCCGGTAACATTGTAGCAATTCGTCCTCTCCGTGATGGTGTTATCTCTGACTATAACACCACTGAAAGAATGATTAAATACTTCCTTCAAAAAGTTACTAAGCGCAGTATCTTTAAGCCACGCGTAATCATTTGTGTTCCCAGTGGCGTTACCGAGGTTGAAGAACGCGCCGTTATCGATGCAGGTATTCAGGCAGGTGCAAGCAAGGTTCACCTTATTGAAGAGCCTTTGGCTGCCGCAATTGGTGTTGGTATCGATATTTCACAGCCTTACGGTTCTATGATTGTTGATATTGGCGGCGGTACATCAGACGTTGCGGTTATCTCATTGGGCGGTATCGTCACCAGCCAGTCAATCAAGATTGCAGGAGATAAGTTCAACGAGGCAATCGTTAAGTACATTAGAAAAAAATATAACATTCTTATTGGCGAAAGAACTGCCGAGGAATTGAAAATCCATATTGGCTGCGTTTATAAACGCGAAAAAAATCTTACCAGAGATGTCCGCGGAAGAAGCCTTGTTTCCGGTCTTCCAAAGACGGTTACAATTTCTTCTTCAGAAATTCTGGATGCTCTTGCTGAGCCGGCTGCAACAATTATTGAAGCAGTTAAAGCAGTTCTTGAAAAAACTCCTCCCGAACTGGTTGCCGATATCAGTGCCCGTGGAATTATCCTTACAGGTGGCGGTGCATTGGTTTATGGAATGGACAAGCTTATCGAAGCTGAAACAGGCATCCGTACTATTGTTGCTGACGAAGCAGAATCCTGCGTTGCCCTTGGTACAGGAAAGGCTCTTGATAACATTTCTATTCTCCAGAGCTACAACCCCACCAAGCGCTTTGCTGATTAGCTCAAATCATAAAGGGGGCGTTCCCGCCCCCTACATACACATCTTTAACACACATGGAGTGGTATCGAAGTTGTCATAGCATACATGACTCGAAATCATTCGAAATATTGTGCCGTTCTGACCATCAGAACTGCTCGTAAACCCCGATAAAATAAGGGTTTTTGAAAATTTGACAATTTAATAATTTTGTTTGTTCTCTCCTGTAGTTCTCTCCTTTTTCCAGGAACTACAGAGAGTGAATATATATGAGG
>JAZNVB010000049.1:0-1726 GCA_045592585.1 Clostridia bacterium | reverse complement strand
CTGAACATAATATACAGGGTTTTCGCTTTCCTGCTTAACTGCAAGGTCAAGGTCAAAATCAAGATGGCTTCCTGCCATACGCATATTAAACAAAAATCTTGCAGCATCAACCGAAACATCTTCCAAAAGATCTGTCAGGGTGATTGCCTTGCCGGTACGCTTTGACATTCTTACAGCCTCGCCGTCACGGGTAAGACGAACAAGCTGCATTAAGGAAACTTCAAACTTGTCGGGGTCAATTCCGCAAGCCGCAAGAGCCGCCTTCATTCTGGCAACGTGTCCGTGGTGGTCGGCACCCCAAACGTCAATGCAAAAGTCATAGCCACGGGTTTCAATCTTATTGATGTGATATGCAATATCTGCCGCAAAGTATGTTGGAATACCGTTATTACGTACAAGCACCTCGTTTTTCTCTAAGCCCATCTTTTCGCAGTTAATCCAGATTGCACCGTCTTCCTCATAGGTGTACCCCGCCTTTGTCAAGCGGTCAATAGCATCCTGAACCTTGCCCGAATTGTGGAGTTCGCTTTCACGGAACCACACATCATAAAAGATACGGTATTTTTCAAGGTCGGTTTTGAGGTAATTAACATTCTTTTCAAGGGCATATCCAACAAGTGCCGCCTTTCTTTCTTCGGCGGAGGTTTCAAGATACTTGTCGCCTTCAATTGCAATGAATGCCTTTGCATGTTCGGTGATATCATCACCGTGATAGCCGTCCTCAGGGAACTCAATCGCATCCTCGCCCTTAAGCTGCTGAATGTATCTTGCCTCCAATGACTTGCCAAACTTTTCGATCTGGTTGCCGGCATCGTTTACATAGAATTCACGGGTTACGTCATAGCCTGCATATTCAAGCACACTTGCCATACAGTCGCCCAGGGCACCGCCACGGGCATTTCCCATATGCATAGGGCCGGTTGGGTTGGCACTTACAAACTCCACCATAACCTTTTTTCCCTTACCCATATCAATTCTGCCGTAGTCACTGCCTTTTGCCTCGATTTCGGACATCACATTATAAAGTCTTGCATTAGACAGATAAAAATTGATAAATCCTGCACCTGCAACCTCTACCTTTTGGATTTCGCCGCCGATTTCAACCTTTGCCGCAATTGCCTCGGCAATCTTTCTTGGAGGCATACGCAGCTCCTTTGCAAGCAGCATGGCAATGTTGCAGGCAAAATCGCCGTGCTGTTCGTCCTTGGGAACCTCAAGCTGAATTTTTTCAGAAATGTCGATTGCCTCTTCAAGTGCAAACGCACCGCCTTGTACAGCTTTTTCAAAAGCCTTAGCCACCGCTTGTCCGATATTCTTTTTTGAATTTTCTATAATACTCATATCTATCTCCATTCTGCCGCCCTGCGGCGAAAATTTTTCTCTTATGAAACAAATTTATCAACCGTCAGCTTCAGGCGGTTAACAAGATAATCATTATTGTCTATATCAAGAATATATTCAATGGCAAGATTGCCGCCCTTCTCGCTGAGATTATTTTCAACCGATATGGGATTCACTCCCACAGGAATTACCCCGAAAGGTGTATTGTAGTTGCACAGACACTTTTCGCCGGGGCGGAATTCCATACGGCTGTTATATTTGCCCTTTCGGGTCATTGATACTGCATCATCAGACACCTTTATTGTAGTTGTGGTATCCTCAAAGCCCGTAAGCTCGCTTTCTTCATATATAATATAAAACTTATTATTTTTCATTGCAAATGTAC
>JAZNVB010000048.1:0-11080 GCA_045592585.1 Clostridia bacterium | reverse complement strand
TTACTTATATAAATGGTTTTTACAATTCTGTCAGACCTCACTCACACAACAATGGTCTTACTCCTAACCAAAAGGAGGCGTTGCTTATGTCTGTATAATTTTTTCTCTTTTTACTGTCTACTTTATTGACATTGATCCAGTAATATAAGAATGTCCTCATATAAATTTCTTCCGAATCTCGTTATCGATTTCACAAGAATGATATCTACATTTCCAGCATCGCATTCTGATAGCAATTCTTGCAATCCATTCAGTTTATCAACTCTAAGACCGCTTTTTCTGTCAAAAAACACTCCTGCATAATCCCACATATAATTACTTTTGATATATTGATCATAATACTTTATCTGAGTATCCAAAGAAGATTCCTGTTCTTCATGCTTTGTACTTACTCTGCAATAAGCTGCAACACGTTTTCTTCGAGGTTTAGCATTTGCTAATATTTCAATTATTTCCATTACTACATATTAAGCTTATATCTGATAAAATGTCATTTATCAGATTGTATTCGTGCTTTGTTTTTCTTGTTCTTCTAAGCTTTTCCTCCTGAACATTTTTAAAGGTTTCCACAGAAATAATAGCAGGGTGAGAATTTGTTGTCAAATACTTATCTTCAAAACCTTTATTGACAAATTGAATGCCACATTCAGAAATAGTTTTCTGCAAAATGACTGCACCAATATATTTTTCATTAGAAAGAATTTTGTCTATTGCCTCTCGATTCCACTTATCTTTTCCTGTCGGCGACTTAATATTTAATTGGTGTAATTCATCTGATATTTGTCCTAAACTAAAACCTGATAAATAACTTTCAAATATTTTTTTAATAATTATAGCTTTTTCTTCATCTATTATTAAATTTCCTTTTTCATCCTGTGTATATCCATAGCAAATTCTTTTTGCCTTTTTTGATGTGCCTTCCATAAATTGATTTCTTATAGCATTTTTAATTTCAATGTTATATTTCATATTATAACCTTCTTTCTTATTTTTTTATATTTATTTATGAAAAAAACCATAATAATTTTTCAATTACTATGGTTTAATGAATGTCTATTAAATTATTTATATAAAAAGCAACAAACCTGCTTCTTTTTTGAAACAGGTTTGTCAACTTATCTTGTGTGCAGGGGAAGGATTTGAACCAACGACCTCCGGGTTATGAGCCCGACGAGCTACCAAGCTGCTCTACCCTGCGATATCTAGTTTATGTTAGTGGTGCCGGAAACCGGGATCGAACCGGTACGGGAAGTTAATCCCACAGGATTTTAAGTCCTGGGCGTCTGCCAGTTCCGCCACTCCGGCACGCTGCTCACTGCTAACTGTGATATAATAACATATTTTGTGCCGTTTGTCAAGACTTAAAATACAAATATTTTAATAAATTTTTACAGTAGATACTGCATATTATATTTTATGCAGTATCTACTGTATTTATACATCAACTGTTCATAAAAGCTTTGTAACCCTTATAAGCCATGTAAATATCAAATTTGCCGGCAACTTCATTTGGTGAGTGCATACCCAAAAGTGTAACGCCACAGTCAATAACGTCAACATCAAGATTGGCAACAAACTGCGCAATTGTACCGCCGCCGCCGATATCAATTTTACCAAGCTCGCCTGATTGCCATATAACGCCGTTATCCTCAAAAATTCCACGGATTTTTGCAACAAACTCGGCACTTGCATCACTTGAGCCACTCTTTCCTCTTGCACCGGTGTATTTGGTAAGCAAAAGACCTTCGTTTACATATGAAGAATTGTTTCTTTCAAATACTTCGGGGAAGTTGGGATCATATGCAGCACCAACATCAGCAGAAAGACACTGTGAATTTGATAAACATTCTCTTAAAGTAAGCTCTGTGTATTCGCCGTCACACATGCTGCAAACCTTTGCAAGAACATTTTCAAAATTGCGTGACTGCATTCCCGTGCTACCCATACTGCCTATTTCTTCTTTATCAACAAGAAGGCAAACAGCAGTTTTTTGGGGCTTTATTGTGTCAATAATTGCTCTGATAGCTGTATATGCACAAACTCTGTCGTCATGACCGTAACCTGCAATCATACTTCTGTCAAAGCCAAGGTCACGGGCTGCAAATGCCGGAACAAGTTCAAGCTCGCTGCTCATAAGATCTACTTCACAAATATCATATTTTTCGTTAAGAAGCTTCATTACCCCATACTTAACCTTTTCTTTATCAGCGTCCTCGCAGGGGATGTTGCCTACAACAATATTAAGTTTTTCAGCATCAAATGCATCACTAAGTTTTTTGCCGCTGTACTGTGCTGCCAGATGTGGCAAAAGGTCTGTTATGCAAAAAATCGGGTCATTATCGTTCTCGCCTATTGAAATGTTAATAGCAGTTCCGTCCTTTTTAACAACAACACCGTGGAGAGATAGCGGAATATTATACCACTGATATTTTCTTATTCCGCCATAGTAGTGTGTTTTAAGGAAGGCTATACCATTATCCTCATAAAGAGGTTGGGGTTTTAAATCAAGTCTTGGAGAATCAATATGTGCACCAACAATATTAATACCCTTCTTTATAGGCTCGGTACCGATTACAAATGCGGATATTCCTTTGCCACGATTTACGCTATATACCCTGTCACCTGCATTAAGGCTCGTCTTTTCATCAATATTGCTAAAACCGGCGTTCTCAAGCATTTTAACTGTCATACTGCAGAATTCTCTTTCTGTCTTTGCAACAGTTAATGCAATTCTGTATTCTTCGCAAAAATCATATATTTTTGCCTTTTCACTTTCGTCAATTCCGTCAAAACCGTTTTTTCTTTCATAAAGCAATTTTTCATTCATTATAAATCCCTCGATTCTTTATATTTCGTCTGTCTTGTATAATTTGTTATATATTTCGTAGGTTTTAAGAACCTTTTTAACATATCTCTTTGTTTCGGTGTATGGGATATCCGAAAGTCCGCCTTTTCCGTCAGCAAAATTGCTGTCCTTAAGCCATTTATCCACATTGCCCGTGCCGCCATTATAAGCGGTAATTGCAAGTTCCATATCACCGTAAGTATCCATTAGAAAGCTGAGATATAAACAGCCCAGATGTATGTTTTTTTGCGGATCAAAGAGCTCATCCGGTATTTTATAACCAAAATCGCCTTTTTGATTACTTTCCTCAGCAGTTTTATCCATCAACTGCATTAACCCTTTTGCATCTGCGTTTGAAACAGCAGTGGGATCAAACCCGCTTTCGACCTTTATAACAGAATAAACAAGATATCTGTCAAGGTTATACTCATCAGCATAATGCTCAACATATTCCTGATATTCAATTGGATATATCCTTTTTAGGATTATTTTTTTGCCGTCACCTACCAAAAAATACAACAGGCTTACCGCAAGTAATATAATTAAAACAGGTTTCATACAACCTAGTTTATGTCTCATTTTAATACCTCGATTTATATTTTACACTATTCTATGCATAAACTTTTTACAAATTCTTTTATTTTGCAAATATCACCATTGTTTTCAAAATAAATATCCGCAAGCTCCCTGTATTCTTCATCCGACATCTGATTTAACACCCTCTCTTCTGCCATTGCCCGACTTATGCCGTCACGGGCAATTATACGCCCGATACGTTTATCCCTATCCGCAACAACAGCAACCGTTAAATCGCATTTAAAAGGAAAGTCGCTTTGAAATAAAAGCGGAACATCAAGAACAAGAATTTTGGCAGTACACTCATCAATCTGTTTTTGCATTTCAGCAAAAATATACTTGTGAGTAATTTTGTTGAGAAGGTCAAGCTTTTTGCTGTCTGAAAAAACAATGCCAGCCGTTTTTTTACGGTTCAGCTCGCCATTTTCGTTAATGACATCATCGCCAAATTCGGCAACGATCTCGTCAAGGGCAGGTTGACCTTTTTGAACAATCTGCCTTGCAATTGCATCTGCATCAATTATCTGTGCACCGTTCTTTTTGAATTCATCGCAAACAGAACTTTTTCCGGCACCTGTTCCGCCTGTAATCCCTATAATCTTCACTTTAATCTGTCCTATCTACGTTCTATTTTGTATCATACCATGTTTTGCCGCAGTTGCCTTCAACCTTAAGCGGCACAGTAAGCTCAACAGCGTTTTCCATTTCTTCGGTAAGAAGCTTTTCAACCCTGTCTTTTTCGTCAGGCACAGCTTCAACAATCAATTCGTCATGAACCTGCAAAATCAGCTTTGACTTTAACCCTTCGGCCTTCAAACGCTTATAAACGTTCACCATGGCAATTTTTATAATATCCGCCGCAGACCCCTGAACAGGTGCATTCATTGCAACTCTTTCACCAAATGCCTGCGTTATTTTGTTTGAGGCACGAAGTTCAGGCAAGTATCTGCGTCTGTTGAGGATTGTTGAAACATATCCCAAAGCTTTACCGTCTTCAACGGTTTTTTCCATATATTCCTTCACCTTGGGATATGCCGCAAGATAGTCGGATATATACTGTTTTGCCTCTTTTATGGATATTTTTAAATCCTGAGCAAGAGAGAATTCGCCAATCCCATAAACTATGCCAAAATTAACCGCCTTTGCACCGAAACGCATTTCAGGTGTGACCTCCTCAATAGGAACTTTGAACACCTGCGATGCAGTTTGGGTATGGATATCTGTGCCACTTAAAAATGCATCACGCATATTATCATCATTTGCAATGTGAGCAAGAACCCTGAGCTCTATCTGCGAATAATCAGCATCAACAAGAAGATTTTCACCCTCAGCAACAAACATTCTTCGCATCTGTCTGCCACGCTCGGTACGAATAGGAATGTTCTGGAGATTTGGCTCGGTACTGCTTATTCTGCCTGTTGCAGTGACAGTTTGATTAAAGTTGGAATGTATTCTGCCCGTCTTGCTGTTTATAACCGGTATAAGCCCGTCAACATAGGTAGACTGCAGTTTTGTGAGTCCTCGATATTCAAGTATACATTCTATAATCGGGTGCTCGCCATCCAGCTTTTTAAGCACTTCGGCATTAGTAGAATATCCTGTTTTGTTCTTCTTGCCGTGTGGCAGCTTTAAACCTTCAAAAAGCACTTCTCCAAGCTGTTTTGGAGAGTTAATGTTAAACGTTTTTTTTGCATAACCGTATATCTGCTCCTCAAGCTGAGAAATGTTCTCTTTAAGCTGAGCACCAAATTCCACAAGAGCATCACGGTCGACCATAACACCTGTATGCTGCATATCCGCAAGAACTTCGACAAGTGGAAGTTCAACATCATAATACAAACTGTGCTGGTTATTTTTCTCTAACTCATCGGCAAATTTTTTCCACAGTTTTGATATTGCAAAAAGGTCAAAAGCCGTATTTTCGATGTTGTCAGCATCTTCATCAAACGATAGACAAAGCTGACCGTTTTCCTCAATATTTTGCACGCAACCACCTGTGAGCCCTAAAAACTCGAGAGCAAGTTCATCAACCTTATACGCAGATCTTGTAGGGTCAAGAATGTATGCGGCAACGGCTGTATCAAAGGCAAGACCGTTATATTCAATATTACAATTTTTAAGATAGAGAATATCTTCTTTTACATTAAACCCAATCTTTTTGCAACCTTCATTTTCAAAGAAAACCTTTAAATCATCATCAGTCGGGTTTGAAATATAAAAACTATCATTTCCGTCAACCGATACCCCTATGTCATCACCGTAAAATCTGTATATTACATTTTTTTCATTTTCTGCAATCTGGCGAAGTTTAGAAGACTCTGCAACCTGACAATTGCCTTCGAATTTAACCTCTTCACGCTTTGCCACGGCGGTTAAATTGAGTTTACTCATGAACGACTTAAAATTAAGCCTTGTAAAAAGTTGGGCAAGTTTTTCATTGTCATATTCGCGGATTGCACAGTTATCTAATGAAAAATCAATAGGAACACTCCTGTCAATTTCAGCAAGCTTGCGACTGAGAAATGCATCTTCTTTGCCCTCTTCCAGCTTTTTCTTTACCGATGGCGTTGCATCAATATTTTCAATGTCAGCATAAAGATTTTCAATACTTTTGTACTTCTCAATGAGAGAAAAAGCTGTTTTTTCGCCAATTCCCTTTACACCAGGAATATTATCGGATGTATCTCCCATAAGGCCTTTTACATCAATAAATTCGCTTGGAGTGACCAAATATTTTTCATAAACCTCGTCAGCACCATAAATTGTAGTTGTAGTGCTGCCCATTTTAGAAATAACGAGTTTTACCTTAACTAAATCAGAGGCCAACTGCAAGTCATCCTTGTCACCCGTGAGAATTGAACATTCTATACCGAGATTTTCACAGATTGCAGATACTGTGCCAATAATATCATCAGCCTCGTATCCCGGTTTTTCAAGACAGACGCAGTTCATTGCCCCAAGAACTTCTTTTATAACAGGAAGTTGAGCAAGAAAATCTTCGGGAGCAGGCTTACGCTGAGCCTTGTATTGTTCATACATTTTGTGACGGAATGTCTTTTCCTTTACATCAAAGGCAACGCAAAGATAATCGGGCATATCCTCCTCAAGATTTTTAAACAGAATATTTAAAAATCCGTAGACCGCATTAGTTGGAGTTCCGTCAGGTGCGTTAAGCATACGAATCCCGTAATATGCACGATTTAAAATACTGTTTCCGTCAATTATAAGTAGCTTTTTCAAGTCAGATCACATCACTTTTATCATATGTAAAGAATACTTTCGGCACTATTTGTCGCCAAAAGTATTCAATAAATTCAATTATTCAGACACAACATCCTCTACAGTATCATCTGCTGCAGGGGTAGGAACCGCTGTCATTGCGTTCTTTTCCTCTTTTTTTGCCTTGATTGCATTTTTAACATACTCTGTTCCTTCAACAAGCTTGTCGATAGCCGAGGGAACCATATCAAGAATTCTGTCATAAACTGTTGAACTTGGATTTACCGGCATAAGTCTTATCTGGCCCTTGCCAACCACCATAAAGGCAACCGGTGTAATGGAAACACCGCCGCCTGCACCACCGCCAAACAGATTTGGCTTATCTGCAGGAGTCTTTGATGCTGAATGATCCGAGCCGCCCACACCAAAACCAAGCCCCACCTTGGAAATAGGAATAATAACTGTTCCGTCGGGAGTTTCAACCGGATCTCCGACAATTGTGTTTACGTCAATCATATCTCTGATGCTTTGCATCGCTGTGTACATTAAGCCCTGAATTGGATGTTGTTCTGCCATATTAATTTCCATAGCCTTTCTGCCCACAAATAGTATTTAAAAATATACACGCATCTCATCGTGGGCAGATAAGGCGTGTAGTGGAAATTACGCACATCGCCATTTTGTGCCTGAAAGGCACAAAAAACCGGCGGTGCAATAAATTCCACCGGAGGTTTAACGTGATTTTTCACGTTAAACCTCTCCTTTTTCTTTTTTATGTTTAGTATATAGTCTTAAAACTTTCAACCCTGCAAGAATAATATGCACCGTACGTATTTTTATTATTCCTTCTGCTTCGATTTCAAATGTTTTTTGGTTGTATACAGGTGCAAGTTCCACCTGAGGAAACTCAATCCGGACATATCTGCAAAGAAAGGCATACACATTACCAATCAATGTCCATATTGCACCGTATGCCATACCGGTCTGTGCTGCATCGCCTGTACCAAAGGTACATCTGATAAATATATCTGTAACCTCTGCACGGCTACCCGTATAATCAAAGATTGCATTGACAATTTCTTGCACTTCCTGATACTGTGCCTTTAATTTCTCAACCTTGGCAAAAAAACCATCAACCGATTTTTCGTCAGGTTTTTTTGCACCATCTTTAGTATCCTTGTTTTTGGTTTTGTTGCCACCAAAATTCCTGAGCTTTTCATTATCAAGAGTAAATTTAAAAAGCAGACTTCTGAATATGAGTTTAACCTTTCCGCCACGGTATTCAATAATGATATTCAGTTTCGGATAAAGCAACAGCCCTAAAATTGCAATCAGCAGCAGTAATACTATTACAAACCAAATCATTTAATCACCGACTAAGTCTATTCTTCTGCAGAAATAACTGCATCTGTATTATCAGTTTCACCTGTTTCTGTGTTTTCAATACTTGGGTCAGATATCAAATCCTCAGGATTTTCTTCTTCAAAATCAGGAAGCTCAGCAAGACTTTCAATGCCAAAACAACGCAAAAACTCTTCAGTAGTGCCAAAAAGCATTGGCCTGCCCGGTGTATCAAGCCTTCCTACCTCTTCAATAAAGTTTTTTTCCAAAAGCTTGTTTACCAAAGTGTCGCAGGATACGCCTCTTATCTGCTCTATAACAGCACGGGTAACAGGCTGCTTGTATGCAACAATGGCAAGAACCTCCATTGCAGCATTTGAAAGACTTTGACTGCGTCTTGGTTCAACAAGTTTTGATATGTATTCCTGATAATCACGTCTTGTGCACATCTGATATGAATCCTCAAGACGTATTATCTGTAAACCACGCATTTCACGGTCATATTTATCGGCTAACGCTGTAACGATTGCCCGTGTACTTTTTGTATCTATATCCAGTATATCCGAAAGTTTTTCGATATCAACCGCATCACCTGCAGCAAAAAGAACACCTTCAATTATTGATTCTGCTTGCTTTAGTTCCATATTTCCCCCAACTAACTATCTAATCTTCTACTTCTTCAAAATTAAAATTATCATCATCGGTAATCTTTGTTACCGAATACTCACCTTTTGTATCTGTATCCTCAACATGAATTTTGTTGAGCTTTATCATTTCAAGCACAGCAAGAAAGGATGCAACCGCCTCAGGCTTTGACTTTATTCCTTTAAAAATATCTTTAAATAACATCTTGCCTTTTGTCACAAGACTGTTCCATATTCTGCGAACCTTGTCTTTAATGGAAACCTTTTCGTGACCTACTATGCCCGAAAATGACCTCTTTGGCGGTGGCAGTTTGCGTTCAAGCTTTACACGTGATATTTTATACGCCTCCATAAGATTTTCAAGAGTCATTCTTGAATAATTTAATTCAGCCGCAGGCCTTTCGATTGCATCGGGAAGCTTAAAGAAAATGCCAAAATCCGAATTTTCGTGTTCACGAAAGAATTCCAGGCTCTCCTTAATCTGCTGATACTCCAGAAGACGTCTGACAAGCTCTGTTCTTGGGTCTTCTTCCTCTTCGTCGTCCTCTTTTGGCAGCAACATCTTTGATTTTATCTGCAGAAGTGTTGCTGCAAGCACCAAAAACTCACTTGAAACCTCTAAGTCCATTTCCTTCATACTTTGCACAACCTCTAAGTATTGGTCAAGTATGGTGGCTATCGGTATATCATAGATACTCACTTTATTCTTTTTTATAAGCATTAAAAGCAGGTCAAGAGGCCCTTCGAATGCATCAAGCTTAAATGAAAGCTGTTCCATAAACTAATTTCCTGTTCTTTTGTATTAAATAAGATTTATAACCCAATCTATCGCCGTAAACAAGTAGTAATTAACCCAATCAAAACCTCTAAGCAGCCAAGTTTGAAAAAAGCCCAGCAGTCTGCCAAAAACCGGCGTGTTTATCAATATAATCAAAATAATAAATCCGTATCTTTCATACTCCATAATTTTGAAATAAATTCTTGCCGGCAATACTGCATTAAGAATTTTTGAACCGTCAAGTGGAGGTATTGGTAACAAATTGAAAACAGCAAGACTTATATTCATTATCGTTAAGGTCTGCAGCAAGACAATTACAACAGTCAACACTCTTTCAGCAACCAGAGATAATTCTGTCCAGCCAGCCGAATACCACGAAATACCGCCAAGTATCAAAAACGATATAAACGCAAGGATAATATTACTCACAGGGCCTGCCAAAGATGTAATAACCATCCCTGACTTATATTTACCTGAGTTAAAGTTTCTTGGATTAACCGGTACAGGCTTTGCCCAGCCAAAGCCAAAGAAAAACAAACAAATCGCACCGATAGGGTCAAGATGACTCATAGGACTTATATTAAGGCGTCCCAGATTTTTTGCAGTGTTATCACCCATTTTATATGCAGCATATCCGTGTGCAAATTCATGAACAGAAAGTGAAAGAAAAACACACAAGGCGGTAAGTAAAAGTTCTGCTATTCCCATCCAGCCATTACCAAACCATCGCTGAATTCTACTGTACATAAAAAGTCGTCTCCCTCAATAAAAATAATTACATATATAATAACACAATAATACTAAATATTCAAGATAATTTAAAAATTTTTAAAAAAAACCTTGCATTATAAAAAATCTTATGGTATAATAACTTCTGCATTAAAAAATGCCGGTGTGGTGGAATTGGCAGACGCGCTGGACTCAAAATCCTGTGGTAGTGATACCGTATCGGTTCGACCCCGATCACCGGCACCAAACAAAAAGGCTTGAAATCAAGGGTTTCAAGTCTTTTTGTTTTTTTATAAGAGCCTGAATAAATTTTTCAAGCCGAAAAAACAGTGTAACAATAAAACGGGGCGTTGCATAACGCAACACCCACATAATTTTTTATTTACTCTTTTCGAAATTCTTTGTGCCCTGTTTATAGATTTCGCAAATCAATTTTTGGATTTTCAAGGCCTCTCTTCCGCTGATTGCAGGCTCAACATCCTTCTCTACCGCATTATAAAAATCTGCAATTTGACGAATGTGCTGAAATCCCCAATAGTCCTTGCCGTCTTCATAAACCACGTCAGGGTCTATCACAGTTCTTGCCTCAAGCCGTTCTCCGCTGTTCAACAGAATTTCGGCATTGTCATAATCCATAACAACTTTTCCGTTTTCGCACAAAAGTCTTATTTCAATAGGATCATCGCAACCGTAGTTATTCATTGCCCAAAAGCCAAGAGTTGCTCCGTTTTTGTACTTAATAAACCCTTCCGCAGTATCATCAACCTCCATGATTGAATGGTTGCGATTGGACATATGTGCCTGAACACTTTCTATCTCGTCGTTTATGAACCAGTTTGCCAGGTCCATAGAATGGATGGCCTGGTCAATCATAACTCCTCCGCCTTCTTTATCCCAGGTGCCCTTCCAGTCCGAAAGGCTGTAGTAATCATCAGGCTTACACCAAGT
>JAZNVB010000047.1:0-13649 GCA_045592585.1 Clostridia bacterium | reverse complement strand
TGGGTACAGCGTTAAGGTCGATAGTCAGACCGTCAGCCAGTTCGCCGATAGCAACCGACACACCGCCTGCACCAAAGTCGTTACAACGTTTGATAAGGAGGGATGCTTCCTTGTTGCGGAAAAGTCTTTGCAGTTTTCTTTCTTCGGGGGCGTTACCCTTCTGAACTTCAGCACCGCAGCTCTCAAGGGATTCAACTGTATGAGATTTTGAAGAGCCGGTTGCACCGCCGCAACCATCACGGCCGGTTTTGCCACCAAGAAGGATAACAATATCGCCGTCAATTGGGCGTTCACGTCTCACGTTTTCAGCAGGAGCTGCCGCAACAACCGCACCGATTTCCATACGTTTTGCTGCGTAGCCATCGTGATAAAGCTCGTCTACCTGACCGGTTGCAAGACCAATCTGGTTGCCGTAGGAGCTGTAGCCTGCTGCCGCACCGGTAACAATCTTTCTTTGGGGAAGCTTGCCCTCGATTGTTTCGGAAACGGGCTTTAAGGGGTCTGCCGCACCGGTAACACGCATTGCCGCATAAACATAAGAACGTCCTGACAGCGGGTCGCGGATAGCACCACCGATACAGGTTGCCGCACCACCAAAAGGCTCGATTTCTGTGGGGTGGTTGTGGGTTTCGTTTTTAAACAAGAGTAACCATTTTTCGGTCTCGCCGTCAACATCTACGTCAATCTTAACCGTGCAGGCATTGATTTCCTCGCTTTCGTCAAGGCCGTCAAGCTTGCCGTTTGCCTTGAGGTATTTTGCAGCGATTGTGCCAATATCCATCAGGTTAATTGGTTTTGTTCTGCCAATTGCCTTGCGGGTTTCGATATATCTGTCATACGCCGCCTGAAGGAGCTCGTCCTCAAACTTAACGTTGTCTATGGTTGTGAGGAAGGTGGTGTGACGGCAATGGTCAGACCAGTATGTGTCAATCATTCTGATTTCTGTAATTGTTGGGTTGCGCTTTTCACCAATGAAATATTCCTGACAGAACTTGATGTCATCAATATCCATTGCAAGACCCATATCATCAATCATTTTTGCAAGACCGGCTTCGTCCAGATCAATAAATCCATCAAGTGTTGCAACACTTTCAGGAATGTCATAGGCTGTAGCAAGGGTTTCGGGCATTTCTAAGGTTGCTTCCCTTGATTCAACAGGGTTGATAACATACTTCTTGATTTCGGCAACATCTGCCTCAGTCAATTTTCCGCTGAGCATATAAACCTTTGCCGCCTTAACGGTGGGACGGTCGCCTTTGGAAATAAGCTGAATACATTCCTCTGCAGAATTTGCACGAAGGTCAAACTGACCGGGAAGAAATTCAACAGCAAAGATAAAATCACATTTATCTGTAATTTCATCGGTTACAATATCAAGCTGAGGCTCGGAGAATACCGTCTTTTTGCAATATTCAAAGAGCTCCTTGTCAATATTTTCAACATCATAGCGGTTGATTATTCTTAAATCTTCAAGACCTTTAATCTGAAGAAGGTTAACCAATTCGCCCTTGAGGGAATTTGCTTCTGCCGCAAGTTCCTTTTTCTTTTCAACAAAAACTCTGTATACCATAATTATTCCTTTCTTAGTTCAAAGCAGCCAGGGCTTTTTGTCCTATATCTTTTCTGTAATATGCATTGTCAAACTTTACTGTTTCAGCAGTCTTGTATGCCGCCGATATTGCACAGTTAAGGCAAGCACCAACTTCTGTTACACCAAGAACTCTGCCGCCGCCTGTAACAAGCTTGCCGTCCTTTATTTTTGCACCCGCAACAAAAATTCCGTCAGAATTTTCGGGGAGGGTGATTTCAAAACCGGTTTCGTACTTGCCGGGATAGCCATTTGATGCAACAACCACGCAACAAGCGGCTTTTTCTGAAAACTTAACCTCTGCGTCCTTCAGGGTACCTGCCTCAACGTGCTGCATAATCTCAAAGAGGTCGCTTTCAAGAAGTGGCAAAACAACCTGAGTTTCAGGGTCGCCAAAGCGACAGTTGTATTCAATAACCTTGGGGCCCTTTGGGGTAAGCATAAGTCCAAAGTAAAGACAGCCTTTAAAGGTTCTGCCTTCTTTGTTCATTGCCTCCATTGTGGGAACAAAGATTTTTTCCATACACTCTTCGGCAATTTCCTTTGTGTAATAAGGATTGGGAGCAATTGTTCCCATACCGCCGGTGTTAAGGCCTTTGTCACCGTCAAGAGCACGTTTGTGGTCCATTGACGAAACCATAGGAACAACCACATTGCCGTCTGTAAAGCTGAGCACCGATACTTCGGGTCCTGTAAGGAATTCCTCGATAACAACGTTGTTGCCGCTGTCACCAAAGATTTTATCCTCCATCATTGATTTAACGGCATTCATTGCGTCTTCCCTTGTTTCTGCAATGATAACGCCCTTACCAAGAGCCAAACCGTCCGCCTTTATAACTGTGGGGATTGGCGCTGTTTCAAGGTATTTAAGTGCCGCATCCACATCGCTGAATACTTCGTATTCGGCGGTAGGAATGTTATATTTTTTCATCAGATTTTTCGAGAAAACCTTGCTGCCCTCAATGATTGCAGCATTTGCCTTTGGTCCAAAACAGGGAATTCCCTTTGCATTGAGAGCATCAACTGCACCAAGAACCAACGGGTCATCAGGAGCAACAACAGCAAACTCAATGCCGTTTGCTACTGCAAACTCAACAATTTTGTCAATATCCTTTGCCCCGATATCAACGCACTCTGCATCAGCAGCAATACCGCCGTTGCCGGGAAGTGCATAAAGCTTTGAAACCTTGGGGCTCTTTTTAAGTGATTTTATGATGGCGTGTTCACGTCCACCGCCACCGACTACCATAATTTTCATATATTCAAAACCTTTCGGACATATTTTATAAAATATATTTTCCGCAGAGTGCGATAAATTTGATGCAGAACACATAAACCGAGTCCCGCCGCTGTGCTATGTGCACCGCAAGTGGCGAGGTTTATGCGTAGCACAAATGATTTGTGCGATCTGCGCAAATTTAGCCACTCTCCTCTTTAGTGATGGAATAAGCGCATCTTCGTAAATGCCATTACCATTCCGTGATTATTGCAAGCCTCAATTACATTATCATCACGGATTGAGCCACCGGGCTCTGCGATGTAGGTTACACCGCTTTTTGCCGCACGCTCGATGTTATCACCAAAGGGGAAGAATGCATCACTGCCAAGCGCCACACCTGAGATTTTTGAAAGATAAGCCTTCTTTTCTTCTCTTGTTAAAGGCTCGGGCTTGTGTGTAAACAGTTTTTCCCACTTGCCGTCTGCAAGAACATCTTCGTCATCATCGGAGATATACACGTCAATTGTGTTGTCGCGGTCGGGTCTGCCAATTGTGTCAAGGAAAGGAAGGTTAAGCACCTTTTCGTGCTGACGAAGGTGCCAGATATCTGCCTTGTTGCCGGCAAGCCTTGTACAATGAATTCTTGACTGCTGACCTGCACCAACACCGATTGCCTGACCGTCCTTTGCAAAGCATACCGAGTTACTCTGTGTATATTTGAGAGTAATAAGTGCTATAATCAAATCTCGTTTTGCTGAGTCGGGCATTTCCTTGTTCTCTGTAACAATTTCAGAAAGAAGTTCTTCGTCAATCTTGAAGTTGTTTCTTCCCTGTTCAAAGGAGATGCCATATACCATCTTGATTTCCTGCTCGGCAGGAACATAATTTTCGTCAATTTTTACTATGTTGTAGTTTCCGTTTCTCTTGCTTTTAAGAATTTCAAGGGCCTCGGGTTCGTAACCGGGAGCTATTACACCGTCAGAAACCTCGCGCTTAATCAGTTTTGCGGTAACAACGTCACAAACATCGCTGAGAGCAATCCAGTCGCCAAATGAGGACATTCTGTCGGTACCTCTTGCACGGGCATAAGCTGTTGCCAGAGCAGAAGAATCTAAATCCTCGATATCATCAACAAAGCAAGCCTTTTTAAGATCGGCACTCATAGGAATACCAACTGCCGCTGATGTGGGGCTAACGTGCTTGAAGGAAGTTGCCGCAGGCATACCAAGTGCCGCCTTCAGTTCCTTTACAAGCTGCCAGCTGTTGAATGCATCAAGAAAGTTGATGTAGCCGGGCTTTCCGCTAAGGATTTCGATTGGAAGTTCACTTCCGTCATTCATAAAGATTTTTGCAGGTTTCTGGTTGGGATTGCAACCGTATTTAAGTTCAAATTCTTTCATATTGAAACGTCCTTTCCTTTTGTATTGAAACGGGTTTTTAGCCCATGTATTTTACTACCTTTAAAAACACCAAACGGAGTCACATTTTTGTGACTCCTTTCGGATTTACGCATTTTTATTTATCATTCTGTTAACCTCTTCACCGGTTTTCAGGTTGATATATCTCACATATAATGAAATCTTGTTGTTTTCGTTGAGGTTTGCCCAGATTTTGTCTGTAAACTCATCAATATTGTTGGGGATAGCAACCCTCTCCGGCTCGCCCTGAAAGGTTGGAATGGGATTTCCGTCGCAGACATATGTGTGAATGAAGTGTCCCAAACCGCTTAGCGCTTTATAAGAATATGTAAATCTGTTGCACTCGATACCCTCGGCATCTGCACTCTTTAAAATGCTCATCTTGTATGAAAAATCATTCTCGCCAAATGTAATCATACCGCTGATTCGGGGGGTCCAGTTGGGGCCGTCGGGCTCAAAGCAACGTGTGTCAAGCGCCTCTTCAAAGGTCTTGCCCTTTTCAAGGAACTCGATAACAGTATCGGTCTGGTCGCCGTTTGTTGCAACCAATTTATTTTCAAACTTTCTGATTGGTGAATAGATAATCAGGCTTGGGTCTTCAACCTTTGATTCGTCAAAGGGGTAAATAATTACCTCGCTGCCGTCTTCAACAAACACACGGTTGCGGCTGTTTTCGGACCTGCCCATAATGAAATATGCAACAACAGCATTTTCGCCGTCTTCGCTCTTGCCAAGAACGATTCCTCTGCCAACGTAAGGGTTGCCGTTAATCAATTCGCCCATATCATTGATTTTATAAATATCCATCTCTTTTTTTCCTTTCTATCTGTTCTCCGCAAGCTTTGCAGAAACAAGCTCTGCCGCCTGGGGAAGGATTTTCCACTCTGCCTCTTCCATAACTCTCTTCTGGAGAATTTCAGGAGTGTCGCCATCTTTAATCTCTACCGCTTTTTGCAGTATTATTTCGCCGCCGTCGGGAATTTCGTTTACAAAATGCACGGTAGCCCCTGTAACCTTAACACCGTATTCAAGTGCGGCTTCGTGCACATGAAGTCCGTAAAAGCCTTTTCCGCAAAAGGAGGGGATAAGTGAGGGGTGCACATTTATAATCCTCTTGGGATATTTTGAGGTAAAGCTCTCGCTTAAGATACACATAAAGCCTGCTAGGATTATCAGCTCGATACCCTTGCTCATCAAGACCTCAATTAAAGTTTCTTCAAAAACTCTCTGATCGCCGCCAAGTTCTTTTTTTGAAACCACCGCTGTGTCTATCCCTGCGTTTTGTGCACGGGTCAGGGCATATGCATCTGCATTGTTTGAAACAACAAGGTCAATCTGACCGCTTTTGATTATCCCTGCCTTCTGGGCATCAATAAGTGCCTGAAGGTTGGTGCCGCCGCCCGAAACAAGAACAGCAATCTTTGTCTTTAGCATATAACAACACCCTCGTCGCTCTTGATAATTTCGCCGATGATGTATGCATCCTCGCCGTTTGCCTTAAGAATTTCAACTGCCTTTTCTGCATCCTCTTTGGCAACCACAACACTCATACCAACGCCCATATTAAAGGTGTTGAACATATCTCTCTCGGGGATATTACCGGTCTTTGCAATAAGCTCAAAGATAGGAAGAACCCGAACCGCATCCCTCTTAATCTTAGCACCAAAGCCCTTGGGGATACTGCGGGGAATATTTTCGTAAAAGCCGCCGCCTGTAATATGAGAAACTGCTTTAACAGTGATTTCTTCAAAAAGTGCCAGCATAGGCTTAACATAAATCTTTGTGGGAGTGAGAAGTGTTTCGCCCACAGACTTGCCGCCAAGCTCCTCGCGAGGAGTTTTTATATCAGCATTTTCAACATCAAACACCTTTCTTACAAGAGAGAAGCCGTTTGAGTGAACGCCACTTGAAGGAAGAGCAATAATAACATCGCCTTCTGTAATAGTTTTATTATTTAAAACCTTATCCTTGTCAACAACACCAACAGAAAAACCTGCAAGGTCGTACTCGTCTTCGGGATAGAAGCCTGGCATCTCGGCAGTTTCGCCGCCGATAAGAGCACAGCCCGACTGAACACAGCCCTCTGCCACACCTGCAACAATCTGAGCCACCTTTTCTGGATAGTTTTTGCCAACGGCAATATAGTCAAGGAAGAATAACGGCTTTGCACCACAGCAGATAATGTCGTTTACGCACATAGCCACACAGTCAATACCAACTGTATCGTGCTTGTCCATAAGAAACGCCATTTTAAGCTTTGTACCAACACCGTCAGTTCCGCTTACCAGAACAGGCTTACTGATACCTGTCAAATCCATTTCAAAAAGACCGCCAAAACCGCCGATATCGGATGCTGCACCTGCGGTAACAGTTCTTGCAATGTGCTGTTTCATAAGTTCAACAGCTTTATAACCGGCAGTAATATCAACACCTGCCGCCTTGTAACTTTCACTAAAGCTCTTTTCCATTTTTCTTTTATCCTTTCTGTATGTCAAATGAATTTAATTATATACTACCTTATTTTCTTCAATAGCCATGGAAAAATAGTGCAAAAGGTTTAAATACTGCCCGATGCTGTACTTTGTGTACTGCAAGCGGCAGGATTTAAGCCTTTGGTGCTGTTTTTCACAGGCTACTCCTTACCACTCCAGCAGTAGGTGCACAGCTTGCACGGTTCTAATCCAATTGCCTTTATTACACCCTCAAGGGACTGGAAGTCAAGAGATTCAAAACCTAAATCCTTGCAAATTTTCTCTCTCAGCTTTTTTCCTCTTTCGGTGTTGCCGTCGCTGTATTCTTCAATGTGATTAAAGCCTTCCTCGCCTTCAAGCTCCATAACGGTTTGCCTTGCAATAAGCTCCATTTCATTTTTACTGCTTGTAAAGTTCAGATATTTGCAACCATACATAATCGGCGGGCAAGCCGAACGCATATGAACCGACTTTGCTCCGTGCTGATACAGAAAATCAACAGTTTCTTTAAGCTGAGTTCCACGGACAATGGAATCATCCACAAAGAGTAAGTTTTTATCCTCAATAAGCTCGTGTATGGGCACCTGTTTCATCCGTGCAATCTTCACTCTATCAGTTTGATGCTTGGGGGTAAAGCTTCGGGGCCAGGTTGGTGTATATTTTATAAAAGGTCTTGCAAACGGGATTCCGCTTGCGTTAGCATATCCAATTGCGTGAGGTGTGCCCGAATCAGGAACACCGCTGACAAAATCTATATCCTGAGCCTTGCCGTTTGCCTTGTCGGTCTGTGCCATAATTTCGCCGTTGCGATAGCGCATAGTTTCAACATTCTTGCCCTCATAAACAGAATTAGGATAGCCGTAATAGCTCCACAAAAATGCACAGATTTTCATTTCCTTGCCTGGTGCTATAAGCTGTTTAATTCCGTCAAGGGTAATTTCTACCGCTTCGCCGGGGCCAAGCTCCATTTCATCCTCATAGCCCATCTTTTTGTAGGCAAAATCCTCAAATGAAACCGCATATCCGTCTTCATTTCTGCCTATAAGAACAGGAAGTCTGCCCACCTTGTCACGGGCTGCAATAAGCTTGCCCTCGTTGGTGAGAATAAGAATTGATACCGTACCCTCAACAACCTGGTGAACATATTCAATACCCTCGGCAAAGGTGTTTTTTTCGTTGATGAGTGCCGCTACAAGGTCAGTTGAATTAACCTTTCCGCCGGTCATAACACCAAAATGAGCACCCTTTACCAGATGCTTTTCAATGAGTTCCTCGGCATTGTTGATTCTGCCGATTGTAGCAATAGCATATGTTCCGATTTCAGAACGTATCAAAAGGGGCTGGGGGTCAGAATCACTGATAACTCCTATTGCCGAGTTGCCCTTCATTTCGTGGAATATGTTTTCAAACTTTGTTCTGAAAGGCGTATTTTCAATGTTGTGAATATCTCTTTGCAAACCGATTTCGCTGTCATATGCCGCAATGCCACCGCGACGTGTTCCCAAGTGTGAGTGATAATCTGCACCAAAGAATACATCTGCTATTGCGTCATGCCTGCTGATTGCGCCAAAAAAGCCGCCCATATACTTCCTCCATTCAATTTATATAAACTGTAATTTACTTGTTGTACTTTTCTTCTACTGCTTTATTCTTTTTAAGAACTATTTCCATTGCATCCTTTCGCTGTGCGTCAAGCTTTGCAGCAAGCTCCGCATCTTCTACTGCAATAATCTGAGCTGCCAGAATTGCCGCATTCTTTGCACCGTCAATGGCAACGGTTGCAACAGGGATTCCGGGGGGCATCTGTACCGTTGACAAAAGTGCATCCAGTCCGTCAAGATTAGTTGACTTAACTGGAATACCGATAACAGGCAGAGTTGTGTTTGCCGCAATTGCACCTGCTAAGTGTGCCGCCATGCCTGCCGCCGCAATAATTGCGCCATATCCGTTTGCTCTTGCGTTAACCGCAAAATCCTTTGCTTCAACAGGGGTGCGATGTGCAGAATAAACGTGCACCTCATAAGGTACGCCAAGTTCAGAAAGAGCATTTATTGCTTTTTCAACAACAGGAAGGTCGCTGTCTGAACCCATAATAATTCCTACTTTTTTCATAGCTTTTCAATCCTTTCGTATACTTTAACTCAAACTGCAAGGACAAAAAATTCGTATAGCTTGTCCCCTTGCAGAGAGTGGTGCCGTGCTGTGTGCGTTTTAATGTAAAAATGCTCTGCATTTTTCTAAACATTAAAATGTTCTCACATTTTACCATCTTACACTACCAATATGCCACCGGCATATTGGCTTAACGCTCCAGCCCCGAACAAAAGGGGATGAGATGTGCGGATTTTTTCTCCTTGTCATAAAACAAAAGGGCAGTCCCGTAGTATAATTACGGACTGCCCAGACGGTCGACATAGTTCAGGCTTTTTGCTTCCTTGTGGTTTAACCCACGGTTCCGTCAGTTACAAAAAGTCATTTTTTTACGATACCGGCAGCAATCTGCCACTACTTTATAATTTTAGCATAAACGCCCATTGTTGTCAAGAAAATTCGACATTTCAATTTGCACAGAATGTTAAAAATTTAACAGCTATATTTGGATAATTTTTTCAAGCACATACCCTTCAATTTCTGCTGCAATTTCATCAACCGAACGTTCGCCGTTTATGATTTTAACAGTTTCGCAATTTTTCATTTTTTCAAAAGCCGCAAAATATGCATCACGCACCTTTGTCAGCTTTTCTTCGGTTTCATAAATCTCCACAGTATCTCGATTTGCAAGAATTCTCTCCATTGCAGTGTGTGGAGTTATGTCAATAAAGATTGTGCAGTCAGGACGCAAGGCATCTGCGCAAAGGCTGTTGGCATTAACCACCCAGTCAGACGGCACCTCGGTACTTTGGTACGCATAGGACGAAAAATAATACCTGTCGCATATTACGGTTTCACCCTTTTCAAGACTTGGCAGAACACCATCGCCTTCGTTTGTGATATGGTCAAGACGATCTGCCACAAAAAGTGCCGCTGTCACCTTTGGGTCTGCCTTTATTTTGCCCGATAATATATCGTGAAGCACCGTTCCTATCATACCATAGGTAGGCTCCAGGGTCAGCCGTGACTTAATACCCTTTGCCGCCAGGCTTTCGGAAAGCTTTTTCATCTGAGTTGACTTGCCACTGCCGTCGATGCCTTCAAATACTATGAATTTACCTCTGTTTTTCATCATATAAACCCCTTTTATATTTCTGCATATATTTTACTTTATCTGTTGGCATAAGTCAAGGATTTTAAAAATTTATCTGTGGACAAATCACACTTCTGCTTATTTTCCGTATAATATCATTGTACACACAAAATAAAGGATTTTTAAGATAAATTTCTTTTCGGGAGGTGTAGATGTATGGGATGCTTCGGAGGTTCAAATAATTCCTGTCTTTGGATTATTTTGATTCTTATTCTGGTGTGCTGCTGCGGTTGTGGCGACAACAATAACTGCGGTTGCGGCAATGTTTTAAGCCGCAACAACGACTGCTGCTGCGACTAAGCCACAGGCATGCTTACACCAAAAACATATCTCTTGAGGAAAGGAGGTGCAAAAGTATGTGCTTCGGTAACGATAATGGCTGTCTCTGGATTATTTTAATCCTTATCCTCGTTTGCTGCTGCGGTTGCGGTAACAACGGCTCAACATTTGGTAACAACGGCTGCGGCTGCGGCTGCTAAAACGCAAACAAAAAACCGACGGATGTTCCGTCGGTTTTTTCCGTCGGTTTTTTATTTGATTTTTTTGATATGTCTGAAGGTTTCCCTTTCGCCCTTTTCGGCAAGCATAACAAGCCATTCTTCCAAAAGGTCGGAGGTCTGGGGGTGAATACTCCTTCTTGCTTTTCCCCGCATAAAATATTCAATCGGGTGATTATCTGTGTAATTTTTGCCCTGATAAATTTTGCTTGCGGCAACTCTGTCACAGAACATTTCCTTGACAAAGCGGATTGGCATTTTTACAGGTGAAACCTGCTTTGTTTCGGGGTTGTAGTCTGTCCAGTATTCAAAATGGTGGCGGTTTCTGCCCTTGTGATGCATCCACGCAAGAGAGTGACCGAATATAGCACGTTCTTCCTCATTGGGGCTGCGTGTGCCAAGAAAAAACCTTACTCCGGGAATAAACTCGGTTGGCGAAAATTTTGATAAATCATGCAGCAACCCACGAAGCGGTATCCCCACACGGCAACAATGAATAAATACCTTGTGCCGATGGCGCACAACCGTTGATAAATGCCCGAAAAAGTTTTTTAACATCTCGCCACACTCTCCTTTTAACGAAATTTCACAATAAAATTATAGTATCATAAATAAACAAAAAATGCAAATAAAATTATTATTGTATTTTTTGTAATCCTGTGTTATAATACTTTTGCTACACAAAATGAATACACGCTAAAATGATTTATGGGGATATTGTATCCTTTTTTGCATAATCTAGCATTAAAGAGTTTGGAAAAAACGCAAGCTCACTTGATGTTAGAATATGCAAAATATTCTGTATTCAATTTGTGTAGCAACAAATCGAAGCTTGCGTTTTTCGTGCGGCAGCTTCGGTTGTCGCACTTTTTATTTTAGAAAGGAAAAGCACAATGCCTGACTACAAAGCACTTTATGAACAGCTTTTTGATGCAATGACAGATGCAATTATAAAATTAAAACAAGCACAGATTGACACTGCTGATACTTGCAGCGAAGAACTAAAAAATGAACGAAGCAAAAATATCAATGCAGATTTTGGCAGCAAATCAAAGGAATACTAGTCTTTTATAAACGCAAACGACGGGATAAAACCCGTCGTTTGTTTTGTGTTCTGTACTTTTTAAGTAGCCCCTCTTTAAATCTTTTCAAGTCCCCAGATATTATTATTATAGTCCATAATCGACCTGTCGCTGGAGAAATATCCAGCTTTTGAAACATTGATAACAGCCTTTTTGTTCCATACATCGGGTATCTGGAAGTCTTTTGCCATGCGGTGACCTGCGTCAAGATAGGATTCAAAGTCACGAAGGAGCAGATAGGGGTCTGCAAAGCCGTGACCAAACACAAGCCCGTGATAAAGTTCCTGGAACAGATTCTGATTATCAGGGGTAAAGGTTCCGTCTATAAAGCTGTCAACAATGCCCTTTATAACCATATTCTGAGAATATACCTCGGCGCTTCCTGAATGCCCTGATGCGTAAATATTTAAAACCTCCTGTGATGTAAGACCAAAAATATAAATATTATCAAGACCTACACGTTCAGCAATCTCTACATTGGCACCGTCTAAAGTTCCAATTGTTAAAGCACCGTTGAGCATAAGCTTCATATTGCCCGTGCCCGATGCTTCCTTACTTGCTGTAGAAATCTGTTCGCTGAGGTTTGCCGCAGCAACAATCTTTTCAGCAATGGAAACGCTGTAATTTTCAATAAATACAACCTTTAAAATATCCTTGGTTCTTGGATCGTTGTTTACCACATTGGCAATGTTGTTAATCAGCTTGATAATCAGCTTTGCCGTGTGATAACCTGGCGCCGCCTTTGCACCAAAGATAAAGGTTTCGGGCAGCATACTTGCCTGGGATGGATTTTCGGTTATCATTTTATAACGGTAAATGATATGCATTGCCTTCATGAGCTGACGTTTATATTCGTGCAATCTTTTTATCTGCACATCAAAGAGCGAATTGGGGTCAACCACAATTCCGTTATGTTCCTTAATGTAGTCAGCCAGCTTAAGCTTGTTTTCCTGCTTAATCTCGGCAAACTTTTCACGGAATGCACTGTCATCTGCAAACTTTTCAAGCTTTTCAAGATTTTCGGCATTCTTTATCCAGCTGTCGCCGATCGCGTCGGTAATCAGTCCTGCAAGACGGGGATTTGCCTTAAGCAGCCAACGTCTTGGAGTTACGCCATTTGTAACATTCTTGAACTTTTCAGGAGAGAGTATGTGATAATCCCTGAAGGTTTCGTTCTTTAAAATATCGGTATGAAGCGCCGCCACACCGTTAATGCTGTGGCAGGCAGTAAGACAGAGGTTTGCCATATTTACATTACCCCCTGAGATAACTGCCATATATTCAATTTTGCCAATATCGTTGCCGAATCTTGCCTGAAGCTTTTCGCGCTGGCGGCGGTCAATCTCCTTGATAATCATAGCAACACGGGGCAGCAGGCTTTCAACCATTGACATAGGCCATTTTTCAAGAGCCTCGGTCATAATTGTGTGGTTGGTATATGCAAAAATTCGTTGTGTGATATCCCACGCCTCATCCCAGCCAAAGCCTTCTTCGTCCATAAGAATTCTCATAAGCTCGGGGATTGCAATTGTGGGATGTGTGTCGTTAATATGAATCTGCACGTACTTTGGCAGTTCATAAAGGCTGTGACCACGGCGTTTTTGCTTGGACAAGATCCACTGAATTGTTGCAGATACAAAGAAATACTGCTGTTTAAGTCTGAGCAGCTTGCCTTCGTAATGGTTATCCTCGGGGTACAGAATCTGCGAAACAACCTCGGCAAGTTCCTTATCCTTAACCGCCATTGCATAGTCGCCACGGTTGAACTCGGTCATATTGATAATCTGCGGAGAACGTGCCTTCCACAGTCTTAATGTATTTACAAGCTTTGAATTATAACCTGAAATCGGCATATCGTAAGGCTCACCGATTACTGTGTTATAGCCTACGTGATTAAACTTCATTCTGCCGTCTTCAAAATATTCCTCAATCTTACCGCCGTAGTGCACTTCAACTCTGTCCTCAGGACGCTGTACTTCCCATACATTTCCGTCCTCAAGCCATTCGTCAGGGAGCTCTGTGTGGTAGCCGTCAACGATTTTGTGTCTGAAAAGACCGTATTCGTATCTTATACCGCAACCAAAAGCAGGAAGCTCGAGAGTTGAAAGTGAGTCTAAGAAGCAGGCTGCC
>JAZNVB010000046.1:0-14171 GCA_045592585.1 Clostridia bacterium | reverse complement strand
CCCGTCAGGGTCGTGACCAGGTATTGGAACTGATTGATTACATTCTGGATAGCGATGACAAAGGACAAAGTGAGTAACAGAAAGGATTTTGGTGCAAGATGATTACAAAACCAAGAGGTACAGAAGACGTATTGCCAAAGGACAGCAAGCTGTGGCAGTACATAGAAAACACCGCAAGGGGCGTTTGTGACCTTTACGGATATAAGGAGATAAGAACTCCTGTTTTTGAACATACCGAGCTTTTTCAGCGTGGTGTGGGTGACACAACAGACGTAGTGCAAAAGGAAATGTATACCTTTGAGGATAAGGGTGGTCGTTCCATTACCTTAAAGCCCGAGGGTACAGCAACATTAGTACGCAGTTATATCGAAAATTCTCTTTATGCAAATCCCCAGCCCACAAAGCTGTGCTATATTATCCCTTGCTTCAGGTACGAAAAACCACAGTCGGGCAGATTGCGTGAATTCCATCAGTTTGGCATTGAGTGCTTTGGTGCAAGTAATGCGGCAACCGATGCCGAGGTTATTTCCCTTGCAAGCATGTTTTTAAATAAGCTTGGCCTTAAAGGTATAAGCCTTAATATTAACAGCATTGGATGCCCTGTGTGTAAAAAGGATTACAACGAAAAGCTTAAAGCATATTTCGAAGAATATAAGGGTGAGCTTTGTCCCACCTGCCTTGAAAGACTTGAAAAAAATCCTATGCGAATCATAGATTGCAAGTCTGAAATCTGCAGCAAAATTGCGGCAAAGGCACCCAAAATGATTGACTATCTCTGCGATGATTGTCATAACCATTTTGAAGAAACAAAGATGCGCCTTGATAATATGGGTATCAGCTACACAGTGAACCCCGATATTGTAAGAGGTCTTGACTATTACACCAAAACAGTTTTTGAGTTTGTTTCTGATTGTCTTGGCGCACAGTCAACAGTTTGCGGCGGCGGACGTTACAGCGGTCTGGTTGAACAGCTTGGCGGCAAGCCGGCAGACGGTATCGGCTTTGCAGCAGGTCTTGAACGACTGATTTTAGTTCTCAAGGCTCAGCAGGGCGAAGATGCAGCCGGAGAGGCAGGACCTGATCTGTTCATTGCAGCGATGGGTGATGAGGCTGACAGGGTGGCACAAAAGCTGATTTATGATTTAAGGCTTAAAGGAGTTCATGCCGAACAGGATTTATGCGGCAGAAGTCTTAAGGCACAGATGAAATACGCAGATAAGCTTTCTGCAAAATACAGTATTGTTATCGGCGATAACGAGATTGCTGAAAACAGGGGAAGTCTTAAAAATATGTCAAGCGGCGAAACTGTTGAAACTAAACTTTCGGCAGATGAACTGATTGCTAATATAAAAGGATAGGAGAAAAAGTGATATGGATACAATGAAAGGTCTTAAAAGAACCAACTACTGTGGCGAAACCGAGGGTATCGGAAAAACCGTTGTGGTTGGCGGATATGTACAGAAAATCCGTGATATGGGCACCTTGATTTTTATTGATTTAAGGGACAGAACAGGTATTGTTCAGCTTGCCTTTGATGAAACAACCGACAAAGCGGTATTTGAAAAGGCGGCATCCTGCCACAGCGAATATGTGCTTATGGCAAAAGGTGTTGTTCGTGAAAGAGAAAGCAAAAATGATACCATAAAGACAGGTAATATCGAAATTTTTGTTGACGATTTACGAATCCTTGCAAAGGCGCAAACACCTCCCTTTGAAATAACAGATAAAACAAACGTAAACGAGGAGCTTCGCCTTAAATACCGTTATCTTGACCTTCGTCGCGGACCTCTGCAGGACAACATCATTACAAGGTCAAAGATTGCAAAAAGCGCAAGAGATTATTTTGAAGAAAACGGCTTTATCGAAATTGAAACACCTATGATGATAAAGTCAACACCCGAGGGTGCTCGTGACTATATTATTCCATCACGTATTCACAACGGAAAGTTTTATGCTCTGCCACAGTCACCCCAGATTTACAAGCAGTTGCTTATGATTTCGGGCTTTGACAGATATATTCAGCTTGCACGTTGCTTCCGTGACGAGGATTTGCGAGCAGACCGTCAGCCTGAATTCACACAGATTGACCTTGAGATGTCATTTGTTGATGTTGAGGATATTCTTGAAATGGGCGAAGGCTTTGTAAAAAGGCTCTTTAAGGATGTTCTTGATGTGGATATTCCAACACCACTTCCAAGACTTACTTATAAAGAAGCTATGGAACGTTACGGCTCCGACAAGCCCGACACACGTTTTGAAATGGAAATTTGTGACCTTTCGGATTTAGTAAAGGATTGCGGCTTTGGTGTATTCACTTCGGCAATTGAAAACGGTGGCTCTGTTCGTGCTATTTGCGCAAAGAATGCTGCAGAAACCCTCACCAGAAAAGAAATTGACAAGTTGACCGAATATGTTCGCGGAATTGGTGCAAAGGGCTTGGCTTATATCAGATGGGTGGAGGATACCCCAAACTGTTCATTTGCAAAGTTTATGACCGAAGACGAGCTTAATGCAATTATAAATAAGTGCGGTGCCGAAAAGGGCGACGTTGTGTTTATTGTTGCAGACAAAAACAGCACCACACTTTCCACCCTGGGTTCACTCAGATGCAAGGTTGCAAAACAGCTTGATATTATTAAGGAAGGTTTTAACTTCCTTTGGGTTACAGAATTCCCCTTCTTTGAATATGACGAGGAAAATGACACCTATGTAGCTATGCACCATCCTTTCACAATGCCTCAGGATGATTGTATTCAGTATCTTGAATCGGCTCCCGAAAAGGTTACTGCAAAGGCATATGACTTAGTGCTTAATGGTACAGAGCTTTCAAGTGGTTCAATCCGTATCAATGACTACGAACTTCAGCAGAAGATGTTTAAGGCATTGGGACTTTCAGAAGAAGAAATTGCTGCTAAATTCGGATTTTTGGTTGAAGCCTATAAATATGGCGCAGCGCCCCATGGTGGTATGGGCATCGGCCTTGACCGTATTGCAATGATTATGTGCGGTGCCGACAGCCTGCGTGATGTTGTTGCATTCCCGAAGGTACAGAATGCATCAGAACTTATGTCCAACTCGCCTGACGTGGTGGACGCAGCTCAGCTTAAAGAGCTTGGTATTAAGATAGACATCGAGGAATAAACGAAATTATAAAATTATTAAGTTTAAAGTCTGTGGGGAGATTACTTCCCCGCAGCTTAAATTCAGGAGGCGATGTCATGAAAAAACAGACAGTAGTAATGATTTTTATAACAGCTTTGCTGCTGCTTGTTGGTTGCTTTGGAATATACAGATACTTTTATTATCAAAACAGCAAGAAACCTCAGAATATTGAATTATTCAGTTGTATGCCATCAGATATTGTTAAATACTCTGTAAAAAACGGGAAGGAGACATATACTCTGGTAAAAAACGAAGGCATGTGGCAGGTGGAGGGTAACGACGTGGCGGTTCTTGACCAAAAAGCAGTTCAGAATGCAGTAAACAGTGCGTCTGTTATTAACGCCCAAGGTGTTCTAAGGAAAAAAGAGCTGGAGTTGTTTGATTTTACGGAAGCTCAGACGTTGACATTGACCCTGACAGATGGAAAAGAATTTAAAGTCAGTTTTGTGGGATATAGTGGTGAAATTGCTGCAATTCGCATCAATGATGAGCCGGAAACCTACAAAGTCCATAAATCAATGAATGACATATTGATGGCAAGCCTTGATAAGCTCCGTGCGGCACAGGTGTTTGAACAACTGACAAAGATGGATGAGTTTTTGACTTATTATAGCTTTACCGATTATGACAAAACAAAAACTGTTGTAAGAACAAAAACGGCATCGGAAATATCAAAGAGCAAGTCAAACCGCTATATTATGGAAAGCCCTTACAAAAAGGAAGTGGATGACGAAAAATTTGAACAACAGTTTGTAGTTAGAATTCCTTTGCTTGCGGCAATCAGTTATATGGATGATTCTCCTGATGATATGACCAAATACGGACTTGATGAAAAGTCTTGTGCAGTGCTGGAATTTAAATGGGGCAACTGTGAAGAAACTCTGTATTTAGGTGCTGAAGAGGGCGGAATAGTCTATGCTGCAAAAAAGGGTCAGGAAGGTATTTTTGCCATAAACACTTCGCAACTTGAATTTTTACATACAGAACCGTTTTATATATTAAAAACTGGTATCCTGAACTCGGATATTGAAAATGTGCGCAGTATTACAGTAAAGGTTGCAGATGCGACATATGAAGTAAGGAGCTTGCAAAGAAGAACAGCCAATGGTCAGTTTTTTGTAAATGGTATGCCGGCAAGCAAACTGGCGTTTGATTCAGTTCTGAAATTGATGAATGGTATTGAAATTATCAGTGAGGTTTCAGGTGAACCCAAAGATAAGGGCGAAATTGTTATTATGATATATTATGACAATGGTACAGCCGTGCAAAGGATAAGCCTGACCAAGCAGAACGATTTAAGTTATGTGGCTTTTATAAACGGAAAAGCAGAATTTGACGTCAGTCGTGAAACAGTTGAAGCTTTGCTTGACGAATTAAACAATATAAGTAAAAATCCAATGAAAACAGATAAGGAAGGATAAATTCAGATGAAAAATGTTTTTGATGTACTGAAAGAACGTGGCTTGATTGCCCAGATGACACATGAGGAGGAAATCAAAAAACTCCTTGCAGAAGAAAAAATCACCTTTTATATAGGCTTTGACCCAACGGCAGACAGTTTGCACATTGGTCACTTTATGCAGCTTGTTGTAATGAAGCATATGCAAAACGCAGGTCACAGACCGATTATTCTTCTTGGTGGTGGTACCACAATGGTTGGCGACCCCACAGGCAAGACGGATATGCGTCCTATGATTACAAAGGAAACGATTCAGTATAATGCTGACCGTTTTAAAGAACAGATGTCAAAATTCATCGACTTTTCTGACGGAAAAGCGATTATGGTTAACAATGCCGATTGGCTTCTTGACCTTAACTACGTTGATTTTCTGCGTGAGGTAGGCGTTCATTTCTCGGTAAACAGAATGCTTTCTGCCGAATGCTTTAAGGCAAGAATGGAAAGAGGTCTTTCCTTCCTGGAATTCAACTATATGCTTATGCAGGGTTATGACTTCTATAAGCTTCACAAGGATTATGGCTGTATTATGGAATTTGGCGGTGATGACCAGTGGTCAAACATCATCGGCGGTATTGAACTTATTCGTCGCAAGGACGGCAAGGATGCTTATGGTATGACATTTACCCTTCTTACAACCTCTGAAGGCAAAAAGATGGGCAAAACCGAAAAGGGTGCACTCTGGCTCGACCCCGAAAAGGTTACTCCTTATGAATTCTATCAGTACTGGAGAAATGTTGACGATAAAGATGTTATTCGGCTTCTTAAACTGGTTACATTTGTTTCAATGGAAGAAATTGCTGAGTACGAAAAGCTGGAGGGTCAGCAGCTTAACGAGGTTAAGTGCCGTCTGGCTTATGAGGTTACAAAGATGGTACACGGCGAGGAAGAAGCAAACAAGGCGGACTCTGCTGCTAAAGCAGTATTTGGTGCGGGCAGCGACGACAGCAATATGCCTACCTTTGAAATGGAAGCAGATGATGCAGCAAACGGTATTAACATACTTGACCTTATGGTAAAGAGTGGTCTTGCTCCGTCAAAGGGCGAAGCTAGACGTCTTGTTCAGCAAGGCGGTGTAAGTATCGACGGCAACAAAATCAGTGACGTGAATTACGTTGTTGAAAAATCAATCTTCAACGACGGCAAGATAGTTATCAAAAAAGGTAAGAAAGTATTCCTTAAGGTAACAATGTAAAAGTGGAATTTTGTACCAAAGATTGGAGTGTTTAAAATGGCAGAAGAATTGTCAAAGGTATACGACCCCAAGGCGGTGGAGGACCGTATATACAATAACTGGGTAAACAAGGGCTACTTCCGTGCAAAACCGGACAAGAATAAAAAGCCTTTTACTATCGTAATTCCGCCCCCAAATGTAACAGGTCAGCTTCATATGGGTCACGCATTTGACGAAACTCTTCAGGATATTCTTATCCGTTACAAGAGAATGCAAGGCTTTGAAGCATTGTGGATTCCCGGAACAGACCATGCGGGAATTGCAACACAGATTAAGGTTGAGGCAGAACTTCGCGAAAAGGAAGGGCTTACCCGTTATGACCTTGGTCGCGAAAAGTTCCTTGAAAGAGTTTGGGACTGGAAGGAAAAATACGGCAACCGTATAATCAGCCAGCTTAAGAAGATTGGTTGCTCATGCGACTGGGACAGAGAACGTTTCACAATGGACGAAGGCTGTTCAAAGGCAGTTCGTGAGGTTTTTGTAAATCTTTATAACAAGGGTCTTATTTATCGTGGTCCCCGTATCATCAACTGGTGTCCCAACTGTATAACAGCTCTTTCAAACGAAGAGGTTGAACACGCAGAGCACGCAGGACATTTCTGGCACATCAAGTATCAGATAAAGGACACTGACGAATATGTAGTTATTGCTACAACACGTCCCGAAACACTTTTTGGTGATACTGCTGTTGCGGTTAATCCTGAGGACGAGAGATACAAGGATATTGTTGGCAAAATGTTACTTTTGCCCCTTACAGACAGAGAAATTCCTGTTATTGCTGACGAATATGTTGACAAGGAATTCGGAACAGGTTGCGTAAAAATTACTCCTGCTCACGACCCCAATGACTTTGAAGTGGGCAAACGTCACGACCTTGAGATTATTAAGGTTATGAATGACGATGCAACCATGAACTCATACGCAGGCAAGTATGAGGGTATGGACCGCTACGAATGCCGCAAAGCAATGATTGCAGACCTTGAAGAAATGGGACTTCTTGTGAAGACCGAAGACCATTCACACAACGTTGGTCAGTGCTACCGTTGCGGAACAACAATCGAGCCAATCGTTTCAGACCAGTGGTTTGTTAAGATGAAGCCTCTTGCAGAAGCTGCAATCAAGGCGGTTGAGAACAAGGAAACAGAGTTTGTTCCCGAACGTGTCTCCAAGACATATATGAACTGGATGGAAAATGTATATGACTGGTGTATTTCACGTCAGCTCTGGTGGGGACACAGAATTCCTGCGTTCTACTGTGATGACTGCGGCGAAATGACCGTTTCAAAAGAAGATATTACTGTTTGTCCCAAGTGCGGAAAGCCTGTAAGACAGGAAGAAGATGTCCTTGATACTTGGTTCTCATCAGCGTTGTGGCCATTCTCAACGCTTGGCTGGCCCGAAAAGACCGAAGACTATAACTATTTCTATCCCACAAGCACCTTGGTTACGGGATATGATATTATTTTCTTCTGGGTATCAAGAATGATTTTCTCAGCTTGTGAACATACAGGCAAGGCACCTTTCAAGCACGTGTTCATTCACGGTCTTGTGCGTGACGGTAACGGCGAAAAGATGTCAAAATCCAAGGGCAACGGTGTTGACCCCTTACAGATTATTGATATGTTTGGGGCAGATGCGCTGAGATTTACTTTGGTTACAGGTGTTGCACCAGGTAACGATATGAGATTCCCCGTAACATATGAACCTCCCGTTGAAAAGGGCAAGAACCCCAACCCCGAGGTAAATAAGATTGTGGGGGCTCCCGGTGTTGAAGCCAGCCGTAACTTTGCAAACAAAATCTGGAATGCGTCACGTTTTGTAATGATGAATCTTACTGTTGACAAAAACGAGCTTCCCGACCTTTCAAAGCTTCATATTGAAGATAAGTGGATTCTTCACAGATACAACGAGCTTGTTCGTGAAATTACCGAAAACCTTGATAAGTATGAACTTGGCATTGCAGTTCAAAAGCTTTATGACTTCATCTGGGATGAATTCTGTGACTGGTATATCGAACTTGTTAAGCCGAGATTCCAGGAAACAGGCGACAGCAACGAAACAGCACAAAAAGTGCTCATCTATGTATTGTCAAACACACTTAAACTTCTGCATCCATTTATGCCCTTTATAACAGAGGAAATCTGGCAGGCGCTTCCTCATGATGGCGAAAGCATAATGATTTCAGATTGGCCCAAGTACAATGATGAACTTGTTAATTCTGCTGCTGAGCAGGATATGACGGTTATTATGGAGGCAATCAAGGGTGTAAGAAATGTTAAAAACGAAATGAACGTTCCGCCATCAAAGAAGATTAAATTCTTTGTGGTAACAGAAGAAGCCGAGCTATTCAAGCAGGCAACAGCCTTCCTTGAAAAGCTGGCATCAGCATCCGAGGTTAACATTTGTGCAGATAAAGAAGGTATTCCTGAAAATGTTGTTTCGGTTGTAAATTCTAAGGCTGAAATTCTTCTTCCCCTTGACGAGCTTGTTGACAAGGAAAAGGAAATTGAACGTCTTACCAAGGAAAAGGCAAAGCTTGAGGGAGAAATCAAGCGTGTTGAAGGTAAGCTCTCAAACAAGGGCTTTACTGACAAGGCTCCGGCTGCCGTTGTTGAAGAAGAACGTCAGAAGGGTGAAAAATATAAGGCTATGCTTGAAAAAGTTATTGAGTCTTTAGCTAAAATGCAGTAAAATAAAACTTTTAATCAATTAAAATCAAACACAGTCGACAAATGTTGTCGGCTGTGTTTTTTTGTATGTTTTTCATGTGCGAAATTCCAAAAAATAAAAGGATATTGACATAAACTAAAAGAAAAATATAATTGGAAAATATTGTAAACATTAAAAGGAGGTAGTTAAATGGATATAAAAATTGAAAATATCGGCACAACTTTGGTTGCAAAGCTGACAGGCGAGCTTGACCACCACACAGCACCGCTTTTGCGGGACAGGCTTGATCGTGAGATTTCTCTTAACAACACGGTAAACATAGTGCTGGATTTTGATGGAGTGACCTTTATGGATAGCTCGGGCATAGGAGTTATTGTGGGCAGGTATAGGCAGATTTCGGCTCGGGGCGGCAAGGTTATGGTGATTCGTGTAAAGCCTCAGGTTGACAAAATTCTTGAAATTTCAGGACTGAAAAAAATACTGGATTGTTCTCATTAAAACAAAAAAGGAGTGAAAATACATATGGAAAATTATATGAAGCTTGAGGTCCCGGCAAAAAGCTGCAATGAATCCTTTGTACGTGCAGCGGTTGCAGCATTTTCGGTACAGCTTGATTTAAGTGTGGAGGAACTTGCGGATATTAAAACTGCGGTGTCAGAGGCCGTTACCAATTCGATTGTGCACGGATATGCAAATATGAAGGGAATTGTAAGAATTACATGCCGGATAATTGATTCGGTTTTTGAAATGGAGGTTACGGATTTTGGTGTTGGGATTGAAAATATAGGACAAGCTATGCAGCCTTTATTCACGTCAAAGCCCGAATGTGAAAGAAGTGGTATGGGATTTACCGTGATGCAGACATTTATGGATGAAGTGACGGTTAAATCCGAGGTGGGCGAAGGTACGGTTGTAACAATGAAAAAGTATATAAGGAGTTGACATACTGTGCAGGCAAAAAGCTATAATGAAAATATTGAGGCGTTGCTGAATGCAGCAAAAAGCGGAGATTTGTCAGCACAAAACAAAATTGTTGAAGAAAATGTTGGGCTTGTAAGGGCGGTTGTCAAGAGATTTTTAAATCGTGGTCACGAGGCGGAGGATTTGTTTCAGATAGGGTGTATTGGTCTTATCAAGGCTATTCAGAAGTTTGATTTAGGCTTTAATGTAAAATTTTCTACCTATGCGGTGCCTATGATAATGGGCGAGATTAAGCGGTTTATCCGAGATGACGGAATTATCAAGGTTAGCCGAAGTCTTAAGGAACTGGCAATAAAAGCTATGTCATTGCAGGAGTCAATTCGCAAAGGCAGTGACCGCGAGCCAACAGTTAAAGAGATGGCAGAAAAACTTGGAGTGACGCCCGAAGAGCTTGCTATGGCCCTTGACGCAGGAATGAAGCCGGAGTCTTTATATTCTGCACCTCAGGAGGACGGCAAAGAAGGTAAGGCTCTGATTGACCGCATTGAAAGCGGCGTTGATCACGAGGGTGAGATAGTAGACCGTATGCTTGTGCGTGAGCTGCTGCATAATTTCAGCGAAAGGGAGCAGAAAATTATTATATTAAGGTATTTCAAGCAAAAAACACAGTCGCAGATTGCACAGCTTTTGGGAATATCACAGGTTCAGGTTTCAAGAATAGAAAAAAAGGTCTTAAATGCCATGCGCGAACAGATTAAAATGGGAGGCTGATAATGAAGGATATTCCGCGATTTTGTCGAATATTATTATAAAAGAAATATTCGAAAGGAATATGATAATATGTTTTGTCCAAAATGCGGAAGTGTTAATGATGATTTAAATAAGTGGTGCACAATGTGTGCATATAGTTTTGAAGAAAAGCAAAAAACTGCAGAGGATGCTGTTGAGGAAACCTATGTTAAAAGTGTTCCTGATTATACTGATGAAACGGCTGAAGACGAAAACTGCAGATGCGAACAGGAAAAAACAGAGATACGGCATTATATGGGCTGGTCGGTTATTGCCGCAGTGCTAGGTAGTGTTGTATTTGGTGTTGTTGCGGTGATTTTTTCCGGTATCACAAAGACTGAACTTGCTGTGGGAAATACTGATAAGGCAAGAATTTATTCAGAGCATACAAGGCTCTTTTGTCTGGTTTCTCTCTCGGTAGCAATTGTTAAGGTTATTTTTATTGCTCTTGCTCTCGCAATCTTCTTTTCAATGTCTGAAATGCCTCTTTTTCTTTTTTGATTAAATTTCAGGAACGGCGAAAAATATAGATGTTACACTTATTATCCTATTGACGATTTGCTGAAAATATGATAATATTGAGAAGTTAGAGAAAAAGCGATAGTATTTTTTACACAATTTTGAGGTGTATTATGAGATATAAGAGCTATGCTGCCACGTATGCAGGAGAGCAATTGAAAGTTAATAAGGAAAATTACTTTGTAAACGGCATTTGCAGAGAAGATCTTGACCAGCTTGTTCAGTTTCAGGTAAATAAGAATTTTGGCCGCAGAAACTTTTATGCGGTAACAAGCGGTGTCAAATGCGATGAAGCCGGCGACGAGCTTTCGCAGGTTGCAGTTGATGTGCTGAAAGGTTTTTATGGTTCTGATTTTGCGGAGGAGAGCAGTTCGTATTTTGGCATGGCAAATTCTGCAATTGTTGGACGTGTATTTGAAAAAAAAGACCAGCACTTTGAGGTTGATATTTCGCTTTTATATATTGAAAACGATATTGCTACAGTACACAATTTCGGCGATATGCCGGTGTATTATTATGAAAACAACAAGCTGAAAAAAATTTCGGGTAAGCCCCCTCAAAACGTTAGAATTGAGAAGGGTATATATGATAACAGAGGAATTGCACAGCTTCAGACAGTTAAGAAGGATAATATTCCCTATATTGGTTTTTCCGATGACGAATGTGAATCTGTTCCGTATGTGTCAGAAAGTATAAAACTTAAGAATAAAGCTCTTTTTGTGTTGTGCAGCAAGTCTGTAATTGACGTTGTTGGAGAGCAGGAAGTCGAAGAAATTCTTGCCGATACAAAAATAAAAGGCGGCAATAAGATGGCACGGATAATTGATTGTGCCGTTAAGAAAAAACCAGATGAAAATTACACTGTTTTGGTGGTAAATGTGGATAAAGGCATTCCCATTACTGATGAGGACGCAAAATCTACAGGTGCGTGGGCAGTTGTTGCGTTGCTTTGTGCGGTGTTGTATTTTGCAAGCCCGTATATCCTGAGTGGAGTTTACACAATTGCTGCAAATACCAAGGCTTTTATTGAAACCCACTTTAGCAATGACGAAGAGTATGTTGAAGATATTAAATGGACTCCAAGGGAAGAGGTTGAAGATAACCAGCAAAACGGAACTGTTGAGGAAAATACAGAAGATGTCGAGCAGAGTGATGAATCCGAAACCGTAACTTCCGAGCCGGTGAAGGCACAAACGAATACTAATTCCAAACCTCAGAACCAACCTTCAAAGCCGCAGAGTCCTGTTGATAATATAGTTGAGGAACAAACACCGGAAACACCGACAGAACCTCAACAACAGGTTGAATTTCCCGGAATAACCACTCCTCCTGAAACAAGCGGAGATACAGAAACACCAATTGATTTCGACTAAAAAATAACAAATGCGTATCGGATACCGATACGCATTTGTTGTATAATAGGAATTTACTGCTTATCAGTACTAAACTTCTATTATATAAAAACAAAATTTAAATGACTATGCAAAATTTTCGGCTGCGCCGAAATGCACATAGGCAAACAAAGCGTTATTGCTGCGGCCGCCGAAGCCGCTTTTTTATATAATAGGAAATTGCGTAATTTCCTATTATATAAAAACAAGATTTAGATTGCCCGTGCAAAATTTTCGGCTTTGCCGAAATGCACTTGGGCAAACAAAGCGTAAATGCTCCGACCGCCGCAAGGCGTGCGGCGTAGCCGCTTTGTTCTATCTTGATTTTTGTCAATAAACATGATATACTTTTGTTGTGAGGTGACAAATATTATGGAAACAAAAAAAATTGTTGGCGGCGTATATTCCGATGTATCTGATGAGGTAACCCAAATATGTGCTACTTGTAAATGGGCAGCACCCTTTACCACCGTCGAATATGTCATATGCTCAAAAAAAAGGCTAGTAAAAGCAGATTATGTTTGCAAGAAGTACGAATATAACCGTTTGCTCAAACACCCTAAAAAGAAACATAATATTAACAAAAACAGATTCTCCGCTGAAGATTTCAACATAGACTAAAGCCATTTCCTGAATTCAGGAAATGGCTTTTTATATAATAGAAATTAACCTATTTTTTCTGCAGCATGAAGCTGTTTGTATTTTTCTCTTGTTGCCAGACCACCACGTATATGACGTTCCTTCTTATTTTCGGTAAGCACTTCTCTTGTTTGCCTGGCCAGATTTTTATTTATTTTAATCAGACGTTCTGTTATATCTTTATGTACGGTTGACTTAGAAATGCCAAACTTTTTTGCAGCTTCACGCACAGTACACCTTGTTTCGATAATATAATTTGCAAGTTCTACCGTGCGTTCCTCTATTATGTCAGGTCGCATTTAATCACTCCCATATTTCTATTACTAGTTTAAATATATGAGAGTGATTGTTTTTTTATTACGCATAAATCAGCGGTGACCATTTTAACCTTCGAAAAATATAAAAACAAGCCTTCTAATTTTCATTAGATTGCTGTTCGGCATATATATAATTATTTAACAGACGTACTTGCACCTGTCAAGCCTTACCTGCATAAGATAATTTATAGCAAAAAATCGGAGGTTGGTCAGTTATGTTTGGTCTGTTCGGGACAATTTTTGAATCATTGGTTTTTCTTATTTCCTTTGTGTCGGAAAGCAATTCCTTTCCCAAGCCCTTATCCGCCAAGGAAGAAAAAATGTACATAGAAAAAATGGAAAATGGTGACGAAGATGCAAAAGCCAAGCTTATCGAGCATAATCTGCGTCTTGTTGCGCACATAGCAAAAAAGTATTCGGGAACAATCCGTGACAGCGAGGATTTGATTTCACTCGGCACCATCGGCCTCATAAAAGGTATAAACAGTTTTGACAGTTCAAAAGGAACAAGGCTTGTGACCTACGCAGCACGATGCATAGAAAATGAAATTTTAATGCTTATGCGCAGCAATAAAAAAACTCAAGGGGATGTATCACTTAATGACCCAATCGGCTGCGACAAAGAAGGAAATCAGATTTTACTTATGGACATTATTGGCACGGATGAAGAGGATGTTATAAAAGAAATTGACCGTAAAACACAAATTAAAAAACTTTACCATAATATCGCAACACGCCTTGATGACCGCGAAAGAGAAATCATAAGAATGCGATACGGTCTTAACGACGGCAACGAAATGACACAGTTTGAAATAGCGGAGATACTGGGGATTTCGCGTTCATATGTATCACGAATTGAGAAAAAGGCAATCGAAAAGCTGAAATATGGAATTTGTGACGAAAAATAGAACAAAGCGGCTACGCCGTTCGCCTTGCGGCGGTCGGAGCATTTACGCTTTGTTTGCCAAAGTACATTTCGGCGTAGCCGAAAATATAATCTTATGTAGAAAAACATAGTTTTTCTTATTATTGCCGATGCTCTCGCATCTCAATCCCACCTAAAAACGTGCCAC
>JAZNVB010000045.1:0-1638 GCA_045592585.1 Clostridia bacterium | reverse complement strand
ATGACTTTGATACTGTTATTAACGGTTGTGGTTATGGCACTTTTCAACTATCTCTCAAGAAAAAGAGTGAGAACTGCATATAAGGATTACTTAAGAACAGAAACAGAGGCGAGTCAGTACCTTAACGATTCTCTTCATGGTATTGAAGCAATAAAGCTATACTCTATTGAGCAAAATCAGTTAAAAACTTTCAATGAGTTTATAACAAGTATGTATCAAAAAGGGTTAAAAGCAAATTACAAGGATTACATTGCAAAAATGTGGCCTGAGTTGGTAAACTTTGTCGGAACAGCAGTGGTTTATCTGGTTGGTGCGGTTGCCTGTATTCATAGAGGTATGTCTATTGGTATTTTATATGCTTTTCTGTCAAGCATGGCAAATATTTTGGGAATATTTGTTTCGTGGCTTAATATGGGAATACAGAAAACAAGTGCAGAAGCAGGCATGCATAAAATACTTGAGATTCTTGATGAAGATACAGATACTCCTGAAGTTGAAGAAGGACATCAAAGAGATGTTAAAGTTGAAAAGGAAAGAGCTATCAACAAAAATGAACCTTGCATATCCTTTAACAATGCTGATTTTGGATATGAAAACAAGCAGATTTTTAAAAATTTCAACTGTGATATAAAATATAATGAGAGTGTTGCATTAGTTGGAGAAAGCGGAAGTGGAAAGAGTACATTCACAAAGCTTTTAATGCGTCTTTACGATTTGCAGGGTGGTGCGGTAAAGGTTCATGGGCAGGATGTGAGAAAATACAAAACCCATGATTTGAGAGTGACATTTGGTGTTGTTCCGCAAAATCCGTTTATTTTCTACGGAACAATCTGGGATAATATTTTAATTGCAAGACCTGATGCAACAAACAAAGAAGTTATAAGAGCAATGGAAATTGCTCATGTTCACGAATTTGTAAACGAGCTTGAGTTAGGCTGGAACACTATTGTCGGCGACGGGGCTTTGGGACTTTCAGGTGGACAAAAGCAAAGAATTGCTATTGCAAGGGCGGTTTTAGGGGACCCCGATATTTTGATATTTGATGAGGCAACTTCTGCACTTGACAATATTTCAGAGCGACATATCCAACAGGCTATGGAGGAACTGATGAAATCTCATACAGTTTTAATTGTTGCACACAGACTGTCTACTATAAAAAATGTTGACAGAATTCTGGTTTTTGAAAAGGGAGAGGTTGTTCAGGAAGGCAAATATGACGAACTTTCCCAAAAAGAAGGATATTTCAAAAATCTTTTAAATGCACAATGAAATAAGGCGAACAGTTAAAAACTGTTCGCCTTTCTTTTTTACCAATCTATCACTTTGTCAACTATTTCACGTTGTTCAGTGGCAGTTTTTCGTAAGTATATGCGTGTTGTTTCTATGCTTTCATGCCCCATAAGGTCAGCAAGAAAAGAAATGTCGTTGCATCTTTCAAGAAAGCTTTTGGCAAATCGGTGTCTGAACGAATGAGGATATACAACAGCAGTATCAATACCATAACGTGATGCCAGGGTTTTCAACTGTCCCGCTATACCTCGGGTGGTAATTCTTTTGCCGTATTTATTCAAAAAAATAAACCCGCTTTCCTGATGTTTATTATTTAACCATAAAAGAGCTTCCTCCTGTAAAGAATGA
>JAZNVB010000044.1:0-4204 GCA_045592585.1 Clostridia bacterium | reverse complement strand
GACAGCATCAGAAGCATCAGCCAGGGAATTCTGTTTTTAAAGATTTCCCAGGATGAAGTCTTAAGGTAGGGCTTTTCGGAGGGCAGCATAGCCGCCATTTTTTCGATATCCTCGGTGTGTTCCTCCTGAATGACGTCAATTACGTCATCAACTGTGATGATGCCCACAAGTCGGGTTTCTTTGTCAACTACGGGCATTGCAAGAAGATCATATTTGTTAAACAAGCCGGCAACTGCTTCTTTATCCTCAAAGGTGTCAACATAGATTATGTTGGTTTCCATCATATCGCCGATTTTTGCACAGTTGTCGCAAAGCAGCAGGTCTTTAACTGTGGCAATTCCCAGCAGGTGTCTGTTCTGGTCGGTTACATAGCAGGTGTATACGGTTTCTTTATCAACACCTGTTTTGCGGATTCGTTCAAAGGCCTCGGCAACGGTCATATGCGCTTTCAGGTCAACATACTCAATTGTCATAATACTTCCTGCGCTGTCCTTGGGATAGTTAAGGATTTTGTTAATTTCAGAACGTGTTTGTGGGTCGGATTGACGAAGAATTCGCTTTACAACATTTGCAGGCATTTCCTCGATAATATCAACAGTATCGTCAAGATACATTTCGTCAAGAACGTCGTGGAGCTCCTTGTCACTGAACCTTTTTATAAGATGCTCCTGCGTATCTGCGTCCATTTCTACAAAGGTATCTGCCGCAAGCTCTTTGGGGAGCAATCTGAAAAGTCGCAAAGTGTATTCTTCGGGGATTTCATCCATCATTGTAGCAATATCGGGGGCGTTCATTTCGGACAGAGTACTTCGCAGGCGAACAAATTCCTTATTTTCTATCAATGTCAAAATTTCTTCTATCATCTGCTTTTCCTCCTGTTTCTTTGTATTTTTAAAAGAAAATCCCTGTGTCAATGCAGAACAATGACACAGGGAAATTTGAATAAACCAAAATATGCGATGTCACCGTTCGAGCTTTAGCTTCGCAGGGCGATGAAATTGCATTAGACGATACCTTGTGTTCGATATTGCCTGTTCAAACCATCCAAGCCTGAAAGTAGTTATGCGAACCTGATTTTAAGTGGCTGATTTTCGCCCGAACTGTGTTAAAATACTCGCTAATCCACAAAGGATTAGCTGCGTTTTTGCCTTGCTCCGACAAAAATCAGCTCACTTAAAATTCTTCGACCTGAAAAGGAGGGAATTTTGAGGAGATTTTGGTGCGGAGGATGCAGGCAGGCTGGCGCCTGTCAAAGACGACAAGCTAAAATATACCAAAATTATACTTTTTCAGGCAGATTCGAATAGCTACTGTCAGGCTTTTGTGTCTCCACCATTTCGCGGCAGCAATCCGTATCCCTGTGGTAGCCTTACCTACCGGAATAATCTTTTTCCTTATTTTAACTCAAAAATTATAATTTGTCAACACCTACATTGCAGAGTACAGAATTTTTGCAGCCTCTGCTTTGGTTAAGGGGTTTAATGGCAGCAGAGTTCCGTCTTCATAACCCTTCATAGCGCCGATATTCAAAAGAACAGAAATCCCGTCTTCCGCCCATACAGCAACATCCGATTTGTCAGGGGCAGTTATCGGCGTTTTAAAGAAGCCTTGCGGCAGTGTGCGTGCTACAATTGTTGCCGCTTCTGCACGGCTGATGGATGCAAGAGGGTCAGCACAGCTTTCAGTGTCACTGACATATCTGCCTTTTACAATATCAAGCTTGTAAAGTGCTTTAAAACTGTCAACCGCCCAGAATGGGATGTCTTCGATATCTGAGTAAGGAAGTGTTACATCAGAATAATCTGCAATATCAACTCCAAGATAGTTTACAATCATAACAGCAAATTCTGATCGTGTCATCTGCTTTTGCGGAAAGAATTTCAGTGAGCCCGATGTAGGGTCGCCGTTAATTATTTTTTGGTTATACATATAACTCAAAATATTTTCTGCCCAGTTTCCTTCGGTGTCGGAAAAGGGGTTCTCGAAGGGAGCATCCGATACTGTTATTGTTTTAAAGGTAGTATATCCAAGCTCGTTGGTTGCGTATACCGTTATTTTTTGCGTTTCTTCAGGAAGGTCGGCGGTGAATTCGCCGGTTTCTTCGCTGTAGTAGATATCAGCTTTCTTGCCGTCTGCTTTAAGAGTAATACCTTCCTTTGATGTCAGTATATTATATTCGCAGGTGATGGTGCCTGCCAGACTGCCGGCTTCAAAAGCCATATCAATCACGGGATAAGCCTTGGGGTCGTCGGCCTTGGCTGGGGTAAAGGTCACCGGTATTTCAACTGTTTTTTCGCCTGCCGTAACGCGGATATTACCTTTTTCTCCGAAGTTTTCTGTAGCAGTAAATACGCCGGAGGGGTCAATTGTGCCGATGTTGCTGTCACACTCCAAAGTAAAACATTTGTCGACTGAAATCAGCTTGTTATAGCCGCCGTATGCGTCAGCGGAAAGGCTGACTTTATCACCCGGGTCAAGGGAAAGCGCGTTTACATTCTTGCCTGTGGATTTATCTTTAATTTCAATGCTTGTTGGGGTTTCATAGCAGGTAACGGTGGTTTCGCATTTCAGAGAGTCACTTTCGGCATAAACCGTTACCGTTCCGTGGTCCTCTGCGGTAAATAATCCGGTTTTAGAAACTGTGCTTTCCTTATCTTTTTCTACTTCATATACCACTTTATCAGGGAGAGATACAGGGTAGAATCCGCCGTCAGTTGCCTTTAAATCAAGCTGAATGGTGGCACCTTTAAGGATATATGATGTTTTGGGATACAAATGCAGTTGGGTAGCATTACCGGTTTCCTTGGCTGTATTGGTAAATATAAAATGTGTAGAGAGCTTGCGTTCTTTACCGTCGGAGGGCTTGTTTACAACAGATGAAGATGCGTTTCCGGGGATTTGAACACTTATGGCGGTTGAACCTCCGCCGTCAAGGTTAAGGGCGTCAACGCATCCCAGCTCAATCAATCGGTTTGCCAAAGTTTTAAGCTGTGCACCAAAGCTGTGACCAGATTTTCTGCCGTCAAGGGTATAAAGAATAATACTGCCGTCATCCTTGACGCCGATTGCCGTGCGTGGAGCAGCTCCTGTGGGAAGGGATTGATTAACCTCTCCGTTAATCAGCAGTCTGCCGCCAACCGAGCCCATGCCGGTCTTTACCTGTGACCAACGTTTGTCGCCGGTAGCACTGAAGTTTATGGTAACTTTTTCGCCCACTGCAAGGGTGGAAATGGGAAGAAGAAATTCCTCAGGTGCGTTGGAGTCAACTGTTAAAACCATCTTGCCCTCCGGAATACCAATAGCAGAAGAATTTTCGGTAACAGATTCCACAACGGCGGTAATCTTTTCGCCAAGCTTCATTTCGCCCTCTATTGAGCCAAGAATAACGTCAAAACCCTTGGTGGTGTTCCGGGTTGTATCCGAAAATTCGGGAGTCAGCAAATATGCAGCATAGGGCTGGCGGTATTTGTTTATGTTGTAGATGTTAACCTCGCTGCCATCCTCGCGGGTGAGAACAGAGTTGAAATATACATAAGATATAAAGGCTGTGCCGTCTTCCAGTATTCCCACAGCGTCCTGCCCGGAGGCATCCTTGGTAAGAATTTTGCCGTCAACTATTGCGGTGCTCATGGGAACAAGGGTCTGGGATGAAAAGTAGTCGGCATTTGTTGCGGCAAGAACATCAATACCATTTGTTTCCATAGTTGAAACCTGATTTGAGAGGGTGTTTCCACCGTAAAGTGTATCGCCATAGGTGATGGTGGGGATAACCGTACTGTTGGGTGTATATGTGAGATAGTTTTCGCTTTGTTTACCTACGCCACTTTGGTCACTGTAAAAAACATTGTGGGTAAACTCCAGCCCCTCGCCAACCTGAAGAGTGTATCCGTCTACTTTAGTGCTGCCAAGAACAGATGCAAATGTACTCGCCGATGACAAAGCAATGGTAGCACAGACAATAGCTGCAAAGGTTCTTTTTAATAATCTGTTTATTTTCATATATAACACTTCCTGAGAAATTTGTTGAATTAATCTATGTTAAGTATATCAAAATTAACCGATGTTGTAAATGCAAAAATATTTACAATATTGTTACAGAAAGAATTTATAAAAATTTTAAAAAAACACTTGCATTTTGTGAAAAGGTGTGGTAGAATATATAAACGTTGGCAGCAGATTAAAATGCTTCACCAATATGCGCCAG
>JAZNVB010000043.1:0-3332 GCA_045592585.1 Clostridia bacterium | reverse complement strand
TAGCCATATCAATTCTCCTTTACATAAAATTAAAATCTACCGCTTTGTAATGCATTGTTAAGTGTGCGGTATAGTTTGTCTTTTTGTCCTGCCTTTTCAGCGGCTTTGTCCCATTCATAAGTGGAATATGGGTTTTTCTTTTGGAAAGTCATATCTGAGCCGTAATATACACGCTCTGCATACTTCTGTTTGTAGTGTATCTGCCAAGGGTCAACAATTGCCGACTCCTGCATTGTGCCTGTGTCTCGTGGAGTATAAGGATCGAGCAATCTCTTCCATTCCAAACTCACCAAACGCCCAAATCTATCACTTGTAACCTTATCCCTTATGCGTGGCTCGTTCAAATCAATCCGTAATTCCATAATACTCCACCGTCTTCCTTTGTGTGCGATTCACATATCGCAGACGAACTGTGATGAAATATCCTACCGTATTTGTATCAGGGTCAACATATCGGATTTGTGGCACAAACGGATTGCACTCAATAGAGATTATCATTTCTCCAATATCCGGGAAATTATTTGCTTCGTTCTGAGCTTTCACCCAATCACAAACACCGACAACCTCTTGATAAGTCAACACATTTTCGTTGAACTGCGGAGGGTTTGTGTCTTTGACATCGTACCACTCATAGCAGTTAATCTGAAAATCCTCATAAATTGACGGATAAGGCTCAATGGTACATTCATATCCACCCAAGGTGTCAAAGCGTTCTTGATACTGCACTACAGGACTTGCACCTTGAGGTAGAATAACGGTGTTACCTTTGTTGCTCTCACTCGCAATACTCATAAGGTTTTTGAGATAAGGACATTGACGGAAATAGTCAAACAACACTGCGTATTTATCCATTGTTCAATCCCCCTTATGCGTGAATTATCTGCACATTGTCAACCGCCATACCGTGTAAGTATTCGTTGACCGCAGTAACGGAAAACCCGTTGTTTTTGTATTTGCTTTGCAAGTCTTGAAATTCCCTTGAAGTTGTAACAACATCGTCAACCTCTGCCAATACAACAAAATCATTCACATTCGCTGTGTAAAACTTGTCTTTTTCATCAGCAGGAAGTGAAGCATATTCAAGCGGTGTCTTGTAGTGCTTAACATCTTTGGTGGTTATCGTCTGTGCGTTTACAACCTTTTCAATGGTGCCGTCTGCATTCTGCAATATGCCCTTTTGAATGTTGCACTTGTCAACAACAAATCGGTCAAACCGCCTTGCGTTTACACCGTCGGCAGGGATATCGTTGTAGATTGTAACCTTTTTGTCAAAGAAATCTGTCAAGACATCGCCCCCCGATATGTGATACTTATGCCGTTTTTGGTATTAACAACCGCCAACGGCTCAAATATTCTGTCAAGGTCTGCAGAATAATCCTCAGCGGTTTTTATCGCATAGCTTTCACTCTCACTCACTGCACCTGCTGACTGACTTCTACTTGTGACGGTTTTATCAACCGTGTTGGTAGAAATATAATCAAGCAAATCAACACAAACAACCTTGACTATTTTTGGTATCTCTTCAAAGTCTTTAAGCCTTGAATGTGAACGAATATCAATCATCGCACAAGCACGGTCTATATTACGAGTAAAGGCGGTATAGTCAAGTGTACCCCCTAATTCAACATATTCTTCAAAGGTTAAGTACAACATTGATTAACCGCCTTTCTGTTTATTCTTCGTCAGCCTTTTTGGGTGACTTCTTTCTTTTGGGCTCTTCCACTGTTTCAGGAATTTCCTCAATCAGAGGACAACCCTGTCTGTTTTTGCTGCTTGCAAGTTCGTTAATTCTGCTCTGTAACACATTTAACCCTTTTCGTGGATATGTATTCCTTGCAGGGTCTTTGGGGTCATAAGCATAATTATTATCCTGCATATCGGTAAAATACTTTATAACCTTATACAAGATTAAGCACCTGCCCCTACATTGATTACGGCAATGGCATCAAGATATTCTGCCCAAAGAGTAAGACCATAAAGAATGTGAGTATCGCCTGAAACTCTACCATAAACGCCCTCACGATGAGCACCGATAAGATTTGTTTCGCCGTCGCTTGTGTAATAATCAAGACCAAGTTCACCAAACTCGCTGTCAGCAGGGTCAATGTAGTACAGAATAATGTTGTCAGCAGGAATTGCTACAACCTTACCTTCAGGAATTTCGGAAGAAGAAATAAGAGTGTCAGCACCAAGGAAATTTTTAAGGTACTCAACGCCATTCTGATTCTGTGTAGAAATCTGTGCACCGCCAAGATAACGGGCAACATCAAGAGTGTTTGCAAAAACTACGATACTGCCGTAATTCTTACGCATCTTCTTAAACTTGTCTTTAACCTTGCCAACTGCCATAGATACTGCCATCTGGAATGTATCTTCATTGCCTGTAAGTTCGCCTGTAAGAGCAAACTCATAAAATTCATTGAGAACATCACCCTGAATAGAATTAAGGAAACTGTCATAAGTTCTCTTTACTGCAAGATTTGCACCATACTTCTCAACATCCTGTGCAGTAATTCTCATTCTGTCAGCGACAAGAGAAATATCCTTGTGTGTAACTTCGGTGATATTTGCCTGTGAAAGAGCAACTTCGTCACCTTCAGCAGGCTGACCGCCACCTCTTGTAATATCGACCTTGTAAGAACGAAGTGTAGTTCCGGGTGCTTTACGAATAGGACGCATAACGCCCATAATTTCAAGAAGTGAGTTCCAATTATTGTTGAAGCTCTCTACGAACTCAATTACTTTTGCACTAACATCAAAATTTTCAGTAGTGGTTGTGTTAGGTGTAACTGCCATATTTACTTATCTCCTTTTACAAATAAATGTTTGTTGTTTGAAATGGCTTCAATTCTTTCATCATAATTTTTAATAGCCATTATTTCCGCTTTCGAGGTGTACTGTTTACCACCTACGCCCTGCGGTGTACCACCTGCCAACTTAACGGCTGTAACGCCTGTAAATGCGGTGGCATCGTCTTTGGTTAATGCGTGGAAGATGTCAACATCGCCCTTGCCTTTGTATTCTTCACTTTCAAGTGCATCAGCAAACTTTTTGAGATAAGATGCCTTGATAGCTTCGTGAGAAAACTTCTTATCGCCTACACATTCGTTAAAACGCCTTTCAATGTCTGCGTTTTTCTCTGCAAGTATGCGATCTGATTCAGCCTGTTTTTCCTTAGCTTCATTTTCTGCGACAATAGCCTCATACTTTGTTTTCCACTCTTCACCGCTTGCGTTTGCACTTTTGAGGGCTTCAAATTCTGTGTTCAGCTTTTCAAAGTCTGCCTTTTTCTCTTTCAGTTCTTCAACCTTTGCATTAAAATCAGCCTTTGC
>JAZNVB010000042.1:0-11497 GCA_045592585.1 Clostridia bacterium | reverse complement strand
CCAAAAAACGGACATTTCGGACAACATTTAATAGATTACGGATAAAATCCGTAATCCGACGTACTAAAAAAAAATATAGAAAAAAACGGGGGCGAAAAATGTCGAATGCCAGTCGGGTGCGTTCGCACCGCAGGGACGGCTGCGCCAACAAAACCGAGCCTGACTTGGCGGCATTCATTGAACTTTTGGAAAAATTCTAAAAAATTTTCACTTTACCCCTTTACAAATTTATATTTTTATGGTAAAATATTTTCTGTTGTGAAAACAACTCAAGCCGTGGGGGTGTAGCTCAGTTGGGAGAGCACCTGCCTTGCAAGCAGGGGGTCAGGAGTTCGACTCTCCTCATCTCCACCAGAAAAAAGACTATTCGAAAGAATAGTCTTTTTTCAATGAAATACGCAATTCATACTCATTTCTTTACATTTCGCAGATTTTGTGGTATAATAAATATAGTTAAATATCATTACAGAAACTAAGCAGTAATGGAGGTTTGTAATGGCACTTGAAAATAAACTTGGAATAACCGATTCGGCAGAACTTGCACGCAAAGAGGAAAAAATCAGCAAAAAAAAGGCTATGGAGCTTTATGACAAAAGCTTGCTTGACGGATTGGATGCAGGTACATTCTCTTCGCTTGCGTTTATCCATAAGTATCTGTTCGATGAGATATACAATTTTGCAGGTGAAGTCAGGGATGTTAACATTGCGAAAAGCGGTTTTAGATTTGCCCCTGTTATGTACCTTGATTCCGCATTGAAAAATGTCAGCAATATGCCACAATCAACCTTTGACGAGATTATTGAGAAATATGTCGAAATGAACATTGCTCACCCATTCAGAGAGGGCAATGGCAGAGCAACACGCATTTGGCTTGACCTTATACTGAAATCACAGCTTGGCAAAGTGGTTGACTGGAGCAAGGTTTCAAAGGAAGACTATCTTCTGGCTATGGAACGTAGCCCGATTAAAGATATAGAGATAAAACATATTCTGAAAAATGCGTTAACAGATAAAATCAACGACCGTGAGCTTTATATGAAAGGCATAGACAACAGCTACCATTACGAAGGCTATTCTGCATTTAAAACCGAAGAACTGTAAACAACCTCTACTACGCAAAAAACAGCGGCTTATTTCTAAGTCGCTGTTTTCAATTTTTCCTTTAATCCTAGAACTTTACAACCTTGCCTGTTGTGATACTTTCGTATACAGCATTCATAGCTTCAATGGTCTTTTTGTGCCACTTAAGGTTGATAAGAGGAGTTTTGTTGTTTCTTATATTGTCAACAAACTCGTCGATAAGACCAACCCACTCATCAAAGTATGTATACTGAACAGTGTAGCGGTCATTGGGGCAGCCATTGTGGTAAACATTGGGGCCAAAGCAGTCTGCCATAACGGTTCCCTTTTCGCCGTTGAGAGTGATATTTACCTCCATTCTCTTGGGGAATACCTCCCATCCGGGACCGGGAACAGGAAGTCTTTCTTCCATTTTTGACCAGGATGGGTCAAGTGAGAAGATTGTTCCGTCCTTCATTCGACCAATAACAGAGAGCATATCCTCTTCTTCAATATCGGGACGGATGTTGGGAGCAACCTCGGCATAGATACTGTCAAAGTCGCTGCCTGTCATATGTCTTATCATATCAAAGATGTGGGGATGGTCGCAAAGAGCACCGCCACGGAAACGGCTGTCGCCTTCCTTGATTGATACGCGCTTGCCGTAGCTCTTTTCGGGAACACCCTGCCAGGGGAATGCCCAAACCGGTGAAAGTGTGATGTTGGTTGCATTGAAGGACTTGATTTTACCGATTTCGTTATTTTTTACAAGCTCTTTCATTCTTGCAATAACGGGGTTATAATGCATTTCAAGCTCTATCTGACAAACAAGGTTATTTTCATCAACAATCTTTATCATTTCGTCATATTCTTCCATATCAAAGGTAGGAATTTTCATAGAAAGGATATGTATGCCCCTCTCAGCACAAAGCTTCATCTGACGAAGATGGTCGCTGTTTTCGCTGGCAAGAACAACAGCCTCGATTTCGGGATGCTCGTCAAGCATCTGGATTTCGCTGTCATAGCAGGGAATACCCTCAACGCTGTTTAAGAATATCTTTTTAACATCATCATTAGCAGTAGACACTGCAACCCAGTCAAGCTTGGGATTTTCTTTTAAAACCTGATAATATTTTCTTGTATGGCCGTGGGTCATACTCATCATAGCAATTTTTAAAGGTTTCATTATCTTACCACCCTTTCTTCTGTTGCAACAGATTTTTCAGCCATTTTTGCAAGAAGGTCAATCTCGTTACAATCAAATAAAATTTCGTCATAGTTCTTGTTCTGTGCAACAGAAAATGCACATCTTACAATCGCAATATCCTCGATTGAAAGGCCATAAAGCTCAAAGTCAACATCTGTGTACTTTTTGTTTTCGCCGCCGAATACATAGATTGAATCCTGCTTAAGCTGAGCATCAACTACTACATCGCAGGCAATACCCCGCTGTGAAATAATTTCGTGCTTGTCGATTGCTTTCTCGCCCGCTTTAAGGGTTGCAGAAATCTCAATAGTGCACACAACGCCGTCCTCAGTTGTGGCAATAACATTTAACACATTGTCGTTTTGCATTGCGGTAACAGATTTAATCTTTCTCTGCAATATCCATTGACACAAATCCAGTTCCCTTTTGAGTGCGCAGAACAAATCGCTGCCCTTTTCAATAATTCTTGCAACACGCATAACGCTGATGCCCACAAGTGTACCATTATTTACAATATTTTTAAGTTCAACAAATCTTCTTTCGTTTCTGTGAGAAAGCAGAGGGATTTCCTTGCCGTCAACCACAACTGTTTTGCTGTCCTTTAAAACAGCCGATGCATCCACAGAATATTTTTCAAGAAGAAAATCAAGTTTTTCCTGTAATATTTTCATTTTAATTCCTCCTTAAAGCATTTTAATCCTTGGCTTATATTTTTCAAGGTATGCGGCATTCTTTTCGTCGCCGCCGGGGGTATTTGCACTTGACCATACAGGTGGTGTTATACCCTTGTCGATACATTGCTTAACGCACTCAATTTCAAGCAGGTGTGCAATGTAAAAGTCAATAATGTTTGATACCGGTGCAATAGGTGTATCAAGACCGGGAACATTTACCACAGCATCGCCAACGGGGTTAAAGTCCTCGATGCAAACATCCGCATAGTCAAACAGATTTGTCTTGTTTGGATGGCGGATAAAGTGGTCCTCGGGCATTTCCTCCTGCCAAGCCGCACTTGATACCGCAATAATCTTAACGCCGTTTTTCTTTGCCTCCATTGCCGCATCAATTGTTGCAGGGTTGATACCGATGTTATGGAAAATTATCAGCAAATCGTCTTTTTTAAGGTCATAATACTTCATAATTGCGCTGCCGTAATTTACAGTTCTTTCAAGCTCTAAGTATTTAAGCGCCTGATTGAACACCGAAAGACCTGTTTCCATAATAGGGTTAATGCAGGAAAGTCCACCTGCACGGAAGAACATCTCGCCCATACAAAGAGTTGTATGTCCACCGCCGCCGTAAACGTTGATAAGGCGGTCGTTTGCGATTGCGTCGCACATAAGTGCCGCCGCTTTTTTAATGTTTTCGCCCTGAGTTTCATTAATCTTTTTGAAATTTTCCATTAAGCTTTCAAAATAACCAAAATCATTCATCATTTAATCTCCTTTCCACCTCATTTCGATAAGGTATTGAATTTAAAACATATTTTTTACTTACACTTATTCCAGATGCCGCAACTGCGTATTTTGCTGCATCTTCAAGCGACATTCCCTCGGCAATACAAACTGCCAAAGTGCCATTGAAGGTATCTCCTGCGCCTGTGGTATCAACCGCCTTAACCTCGATTGAAGGAACAGCAGTCTTGCCGTTTATCAGGCAACCGGCATCTCCGAGAGTTGTAACGCAGTTTTTAAAGCGACTTATATCAATCGCCTGCATCTCCTGCTGATTGGGAGTTACTGCAAAAACCTTTTCTGCAATTCTGCCAGAAATCTCCCTGATTGGTGCAGGATTTAAAATTACTTTTACGCCATGCTTTTCTGCAATTTCAACAGCTTTTTCATTAACCTCTGTCGGAACTTCGTTCTGCAGCAAAAGTACATCACTTTTTGCGATTTCATTTTCAAAGGAACATACATCATCCGCATCAAGCTCTGCACTTTTGTGCACAGTCACGCGGTTTTCGCCATTTTTATCGGTTAGGATAAAGGCAAGAGGTGTCGCCTTGCCGTGTTTGATTTTAAAGAAGGCATTTATGCCCTCTTCCTTTGCCGCCTGAATTGATTTTCTGCCATTTTCATCATCACCGATTGCACAAAGGAAGGTCACCTCTGCACCCATCCTCTTTGCGGCAACCGCCTGATTGATACCCTTGCCGCCGATTTCCTCAAAGATAGAGTCGGCAACCAGAGTTTCGCCCTTTTGGTGAAAGTGGTCTGCGTACATAAAGACGGAATTTCCGCATATACCGATAACAGAAATTTTTGGCATTTTCTGTGCCTCCTTACCCATACAGTTCTGACGAATCAAAGCCCGACTGTCCCTTACTTTCTGACAGTTCTTTTTTGCAGTTCAGCAGCCACTCAAATGGTTCGGGGTTATTATAAACATAGGTCCAAACACTGTGCTGGTATTCGTCAAGGATGGTTAGCTTTGCGTTGCCGCCTGCTTTGTTTACGCACTCTACCATTTTAATGCTCTCTTCACACAGCACAACAGGGTCTTTTCTTCCGTGGAATGCCCATATGCTTATATCTTTCAGTCGTTCACCATTCCAATACATTCCGCCGCCGCAGATTGGTATAGCCCCTGCATAAAGCCACGGGTCAGACCTCAGCATCTGCCACACCGCATAGCCGCCCATACTTGCACCAACTAAATATAACCTCAATTTGTCGGTGTTCTTTTGTTCATAGACAAAACGTGCAAATCTGCGAATCCTTTCAAACATATCAAACCAGGAATCCTCGTCGCACAAGGGAGCATATACGATTGCCTTTTTGAGCAAAACATTGTTTTCTGCAAAAAAGGGATTGCGCGAAACTCTGTCCGGATTGTCGCCCCGTGTTCCTGCTCCGTGCATAAATATAACTGTTGGATATTCCAACTCGCTGTTGAAATCAGCCGGTTTTGAAACTACATATTTAACGCCTTCAAATTCCATTTCAGCCACCCCCTATAAATGCTTAATCCGTGGCATATATCTGCTTATAAGCGACTTATTAAACTCGGCGCCGCCATCAATATTTCCACTCATATAAACAGGGATTTCTGCACCCTCTTTTCCTGCCAGAGCTGCCCCCTCCATCAGGATTGACTGCAGTATAAAGGAGCTTGCTGCAGTTGAAACACTGCCCATTTTGGTCTGCGCCCCTTCAATTTCCATAACCGCATCACCGTGAGGAACACAGTTATCAATATAGATGTCACTGCACTCATAAAGCAGAGGGGCATCCTTTTTATCTGCAAAATAGGCAGAGGATACAACCGAAATATTTTTAATTCCGTTCTTTGTTGCCGCCTGAGCCATTTCAACAGGAACAGCATTCTTGCCCGATGTAGATATTGTTATCAGTATATCCTTTTCGGTCAGGCAATACCTTTCAAAGACCGATTCGGCAATACCGCTCATTTTTTCAAGCTTACTGCTTTTTGCGCCGCCGTTGTGGAGCATCAAATCGGTATCAAGAATGGGGCTCACATTTGCAAGGCCCCCTGCACGATAAAAGCAATCAAGAGCAATCAAATGTGAATGTCCGCACCCGAATATGTAAATAATGCCATCACTCTTGATTGTCTGTGCAATAAGCTGTGCCGCCTCTGCCATTTTGTCGGTCTGGGTTTCTTTTATTTCATTGAGCACCGAGATGATTTTTTCTAAATAAACTTCGGTAATCATTACTTTTTCAGCACTCTCTTATAGTTTCTGCCGATGTTGTCCCAAAGTTCGATTGGGTCTTTTGCGGCAACAACTGTTCCGTAGCCGCCACGGTATGTCCATGTTGCTAAGCGGTCTACGCCAAGACCCTCGTACATATCAACAACCTTGTCAATCTGCGCAAAATCTGCAGGGCGCTTGTTGTAGCCCATCAGCCAACGTTCAGACTCCTTGCCGTATTTCTTTGCCATAGCAACAGTTCTTTCGGTGATATCACGGAAGAAGCTTTCAGGCAATTCCCAGTTGATAATTGTTGTTGAGAATACGTCAAAATACGGGCAAGCTGCAACCATTTCCCAGTTATCGTAGCCGCGGAGCTCGGTTACGTAGTATGTGTTAAGTGTTGCGTGTACGCAGCAGGTAATTTCAAGATTGGGGTTATATTCTTTAAGAGCCTTTGATGTGTCCTCTAAAGTATAAAGTGCCTCTCTCCATCTGAACTGCTTAACATCATCATTCATAAACTTGGGCATTTCATAGCCATAGTATTCTTCAAACTTTTTCATACATTCGGGGCAGCGGCAAGCCCAGTCATCCCCTGCACCGCCTGTGATTGATGCATATGACTTGGGATATGCATAATGGGGCTCGTCCCAGAAAAATCCGTCAACCTCGGTCTCCCTTGCAAGCTTCAGGCAAAGGCGCTTGAAATAGTCACGGAATGAATTTGTGTTAAGCAAGCTGCATTCAGCACTTCACCTGTGTAGGCTGAAACCTGTCTGTGATGGATGTTGTTCTGCAGGAACAAGCTAACCTGTTCACCACCGAAATACTTGCCGATACCCCATGTATCAGCAATAACACGAAGGCCCATATCGTGAGCAAGCTTTACAATGTTATTGATGTTGGGGAACCAGAAATCCATATCGAATTCTGTGATTGCAAGAATAACAGTGTCGCAACCGTGTTCAATCATTTCCTTAAAATCTTCTTTGGCATGTTCTACATAGTTAAAACCGTAGTAGCTGACCGCTGTGTGTTTAATTGACATAAAATAAAACCTCCTATGTTTTGGTGTATACTTTCATTATATAGTTGACATCTCTCAAAATCAACTCACATTTCATAACATAAAGTGGACATTTCATAACTTGACACTACTTTAAAATTGTGATAGTATGACAAAAAAGGATGGTGGTAAATGTGTTTTTGGATGGAAGCAAAGGTATACGCATAATATCAGCCCTGGAGCTAAGTTGGACAAATAATAAACGTTATGCCAAGCCAAGGCCCTTTCACGCTTTGTCGTTCCGCGTTTACGGCGACACAGAATTTGAACACAACGGAAAAACCCACCACGTATCAAGCGGAGATGTGGCGTTTGTTCCCAAAGATTACGGCTACACACAAACCCACAAGGGCGAACATTTGTATGTTGTACATTTCGAAATGGATGACGACAGCAATGAGGACTTTTTTTCAATAACCCCACGGGATACCATTGGTACACAAAAGCTTTTCGAAAAAATTCACAAAATATGGGACGAAAAGCAAATCGGCTATCAGTTTGCCGCAACGTCGGTTTTTTATAAATTGCTTGAAGAGCTGCAAAAAGATGTTCTGACCGAAGGTATTTTGTCTTCCTCCGCAAAAATGAAAAAGGTTTTAGACTACATAAACGCCAACTACAGCGACCCAAGTCTGTCGGTTGCTCAGCTTGCGGAAATGTACGGCACAAGCGACACATATTTCAGGCAGGAGTTCAAAAAGCTGTTTGACGATACTCCCCTTAACTACATAAACAATATCCGCCTGACATATGCCGAGGAGCTTTTGCACACGGGCTATTATTCGGTAAGCGAGGTGGCATATAAAACGGGCTTTTCAGACCCGAAATATTTTTCAAGATTTGTAAGGAAGGTTAAAAACGTTCCTCCATCAAAACTACAATAAAACAGGAGTGATTTTTTTGGAAAACAAGGCAAAAGTATTACAGTATATCGAAGAAAACAAAAGTGAATTGTTTTCGCTTCTTTCGGAGCTGATAAAAACCAATTCCGAAAATCTGGGTACAAACGGAAACGAGGCAAACCTTATGCCCATTATTTCTGAAAAGCTTGCCGAGGCAGGAGCAGAATGTGACATCTACTGTCCCGACACGGTTGACGGCATCCTTGAAAACCGCGATTATCTGCCCGGCAGAAATACAGACAAGCGTCCCAATATCACCGGCACTCTTAAAGGAAGAAAATCAGATAAAAAGATTATGCTTGCCGCACACACCGATACCGTTCCCATAGGCGACAGAAGCCTTTGGAAAACCGACCCCCTTGGGGGAACAATAAAAAACGGCAACATCTATGGCAGAGGTGCTTGCGACGACAAGTATGCAATTGCCACATCTCTTTTTATATTCAAAGCACTTAAAGACCTTGGGCTGTGCTTAGATGGTGATTTATACTTTACGGGTTATGTTGACGAAGAATTCGGCGGTGGCAACGGAGCACTTGCCGCAAGTCTTAAATACCCCTGCGATGCAATAGTCAATCTGGATTGCAAAAATATGCGTATCTGGAACTGTGCCTGCGGCGGCAGACGTGACACCCTGACCCTGATTAAAGACAGTATGTCCGACACCTGCGATGCCACAATGGATGCCCTGCTAATTGCCAAAGAAGAGCTACACAAATTTGGTGCCCGCCGCAAAGCGGAACTTGACGCAAATCAGAATTTCAACGGAACAAACATTCCCGAAAAATCAATGCGGATACTCAACTTCCAGTCGGGTCTTAACACCAATGACCGCAATATGGCAAAGCTTGACTTTTCCTTCTACACCGACAAGCCCGAAGAGGTTATAGCCAAAGAATTAAAGGAATTGGCAGAGAGCATGAACGAAAGAATGGCACCTTTAGGTATCCGTGTTTTAAGCATTGAACCGATGACAAGATATTTCAGATATGCCTTGTCTGCAAAAGACAACCAATATATAGACCTTCTTAAAAAGAGTGCCAAAGATGCAATCGGTGAAGAACTGATAACAGAGGCATCCTGCCTTTCGGATTTGAATATTCTTATAAATAACTCAAGTAAAAACAGCTTTTCTTTTGGTATAGGCAGAGATTTCGATGTGGAAGGCGGCGCTCATTTAGCCGACGAATTTATCGAATGTGACAAGCTGGTGGCATTTACCAAAGCGGTTGCCGCATTTGTCTGTGATTGGGGGAGGGTATAAAATGGAAATTAACATTTTCTTCAAAAATTTAAATCTTGAAACACCTGACAAATGTTTTCACAATGCATTTCTTAATGCAGAAAAGGAATATAAATCATCAGGAGTATTCTTTCTTGAAGAGGAGTTTATTGAAAAGGTGTGCTCTGTCTGCGACTGCTTTCCCAATTTCAGCGGTGAACTGAAAGAGGCTGCCGGATTAGCACGCAAAAACCCTGACATTGCCCTTTATGCACTATTTGTATATAAGGCTATGCAAGACCGGGAGAATTTTAAAAAGCATCTTGCAGAATTTATTTTTCCCACAGGAAGAAGCAAAGACTATGACTTTATTCCCTTGCTGATTATACTGCCTTCAATCCCAAGCCTTTATGAAAACATGAAGGCGCACAACGTTCCCGAAGATATTATAAAAGCCACCATGCATCAATATGAGTTATGTGTTTATCTCTTTGAAGAACGCTTTGACAGACCGGGCTTTGACAAAAGATATTTTGACCATATGCAATTGTATGTGGACGCACAGGTTTTAAACATCGACAGACTGCGTTTTCAGATGATTGAAAATCTTGATAGTCCCATTATCGTTCTTGAAAACAAGAAAAAGGAGCTTGCCGTTTTATTTAACGGCGAATATATCGACGGACGTGGTATGGTAAAGGGCACACCCCCTGCAGACGAAGACGGCACTTGCCTTTATGCCGAGGTTACGGAAACCGACCACAGCTTTATCGGATACAGGGCATCGGATAAAGGCGTTATCTCCACCACTCCCGAAAGCTTTTCAAAGGATGAGTGGAAGGTGGTTTTAAAGCGGGGCGACAGTGTAATTTCGGTACACATTCCCAAAAACGGCGCCCTGACAACTGAAGCTTGTGAGGCAAGCTACCAAAGGGCACGAGAGGTTTTTAAAACCTGCTATCCCGACTTTAAATTTAAAGCCTTTCATTGCCACACATGGCTGTTTGACCCACAACTGAAGGAGTTTTTGCGTCCTACCTCAAACATCCTGAATTTTCAGCAAAAATACACCATATTCCCCGGCGAAACCGAAGGCACAGATGTTTTTAACTTTGTGTTTAAGCTCAGGTTTAAAGAGTATGCCGATATGCCCGAGGACACAAGCTTGCAACGGGCAATAAAGCGGCACTATCTTGACGGAAAATATATTTATGAATTTGAAGGAATATTCCTCTAATCCCTTGACAATAATCCTTTTTGTGATAAAATGTATTTGTATTATTTTACAAAATTAAGGAGGATTATTTATGTCTAAAAATATTTACGCAGGAACAAAAACAGAACAGAATCTTTGGGCAGCCTTTGCAGGTGAATCTCAGGCAAGAAACAAATATACATATTTTGCATCGGTTGCAAAAAAAGCAGGCTATGAGCAGATTGCAGAGCTCTTTTTAAAGACTGCCGACAACGAAAAGGAGCACGCAAAGCTCTGGTTTAAGCACCTTGGTGAGCTTGGTGATACTGCCGAGAATCTTCTCCATGCAGCAGAAGGCGAAAATTACGAATGGACAGATATGTACGATAACATGGCAAAGGATGCCGAGGCAGAAGGCTTTACCGACCTTGCCGCACAGTTCCGTGCAGTTGCCGCTGTTGAAAAGGCTCACGAAGAAAGATACCGTGCCCTTCTTCACAACGTAGAGGCAAAGGAAGTATTCGAAAAAAGCGGAGTTCAAATCTGGGAATGTCGCAACTGCGGTCACGTTGCAGTTGGCACAAAAGCACCCGAGGTTTGCCCCACCTGCTTCCACCCCCAGGCTTACTTTGAAATAAGAAAAGCAAATTATTAATCAGCAAGACTCAGGGGATAGTTAAAATTGATTTGGAACACACAAACCGAGCCAAAGCCGTGGCTTTGGGCTACCCGACGGTGTACTGGTGTACACCGAGAGTTAAGCCTGATAGCAGTTATGCGAACCTGATTTTAAGTGGCTGATTCCCGCCCGAACTGTGTTAAAATACTCGCTAAGCCAATAAGGATTAGCTCCGTTTTTGCCTTGTTCAGTCAAAAATCAGCTCACTTAAAATTCTCCGACCTGAAAAGGATGAAATTTTGAGAAGATTTTGGTGCGGAGGATGTAGGCAGGCTAACGCCTGTCAAAGACGACAAGCTAAAATATGCCAAAATTACGCCTTTTCAGGCAGGTTCAGATAGCTACTGTCAGGCTTCAGTTTGTGCGTAGCAAAAAGACATTAAAACAGAAAAACCGCACTTTGTGCGGTTTTTCTTCGTCTTAAACAGTCTTTTTATATTCTATACTGTTTTATATGGAGTAATTTTTAATCTCCCCGTCTTTTTGCGGTCCGGACTATTTTAACA
>JAZNVB010000041.1:0-2073 GCA_045592585.1 Clostridia bacterium | reverse complement strand
TGGATGGCAATCGCTTTGGTTATCTTTGCTCTGTGGAAGCCTACTATGGCAATTTGGGGCTCTTTCCTGTTTGGTGCCCTGTGTAACGCCAACAACTATATCCGCGGCTTGGGTACTGCCACCCAGGAGCTTTTCAAAATGCTCCCCTATGTTGTGACCCTGCTGGTGCTGATTATCACCAGTATGCGCAAGAAGCGGGAACACCAACCGCCCCAAAGCCTGGGCCTTTCCTACTTCCGGGAAGACAGATAAGCAAAAATCCCTGTGCGTGTTGCACAGGGATTTTTCTGGCTAAACGCCAAGTGCATTATTCAATTTTATACTCTTTTGAATTGATCACAAGACAGTTATTATCTTTCCATTCAATCTGCATCGTTTCAAACTCGCCCCAATCGCCAAAATATACCCGTTTGGGTTTCTTTTCTATTTTGAATAGAAGCAGGTTTATTTCCCAATTCTCATATACATCCACTAGTGTATCACCGCCAAGGGCTCCCTGATCGCTGTCAATCACTTCTGCATAGTATTTTCCACTAGGAGATTCCACTGTTTGTACAACAGTGTTTTGACCAATGGGGAACACGACTGCAAGGAGATAGAAAAAAGCAACCGGTATAACCAGCAACGCAGATAATATCAATGCCACAATTTTAAGCGCCAGCGGTTTTGCATATTTAATTGTGAGGTAACTGCTGCACAACACACAAAGTCCACCACTCAAAAGCACCAGTAAATGTCTGTAATTCAGTAGATAAATAAATACATTGATAAGGGATATGGGCATAATCATAAACAACAAAACACAAATTGCTTTGTTTTTGATCGTGTCTTTGTAGATGATATCTAACACAACTACACAAACAGACAGCACAGCGACAGTGGTTGCGAAAGCAGGCATACTGGAAGGTGCAAAAGTATAACCACAGTATGACAAAATTGCCATTCCAAGAGGAAATAAAACAACAAAACCAAGCAATATGCTGCACAGAACTGAACTCGTTCGTTTCATTTTTTACACCTCCTTATACGAATCATTTTTATTATTACACAATCCCATAATATAATCAATACGGGCGTACAGCAAGCACAGTACGCCCGTTGTCATAGGGTAACTTCACTCATTCTCAAAAGGGCAATTTCCCACATTCTCCCACAACTGCCTTTTTTCTCCTTTTTTCTCCGCTGCCCGTTCACTTTTCTGAAAATAAGATTCTAAAATCCTGTTGCAGCATCATAGCCTGCTTTTTAGGCAAAACTGAAAGTAAGTATTCGTACAGATTTTTATCAAACTGCACCTTAATTCTTCTCTCGTTTGGTTTCCAAAGATTAATTTTTCCACGGTATTTCGTTTCATAGTAATCATAAGACAAGTAGATGAAAAAGACTTTTGAGCCAATATTGGTGTGAATTGCGTTGTGGTTATAGTGTTCAATCCCAACACCCAAGCATTTTTCGTAATCCAACGCAAAATCATTGCGTAAAAAACAACGAACCCGAACAGCCGTTTCTTCGAAAACACCCCAGGCATATAACTGAAGTGCTTCCTTCTGTATATAAATAATATAAATAACACTGCAGCTACAGCACAATACAGCAAGCAATAGTGTTGCCGTGCTGATTTCTGAGCAAAGCGCAACAATCGCAAAAAGCAAAGGCGCAATAACAAGCAAAGGACATATAACCGCAGCATACGCAGTCATTCGTGAACCTAGATACTTTTTCATGCCTGCTACACCGCCTTTCTAAGTTGATTGTATCACAAAAAAGCGACCTTGCATAGCTTATCTACGCAAGGTCGCTATATTTTATGAGGATGCGGGAATTTACCCTTTTTGCATGTTTTGAGGATATTTTACTTTACCCCATAACAGTTATTTTGATATTACTTGCCGCTGACGTTGGAGCGGAGAGTGACGTCGTGGGCACCGCCTTCCACGATGGAGACGGAGGAAACCAGAGTCAGCTTGGCATCCCGCTGCAGATCGGGAATGTTGGTAACACCGCAGTTGCACATGGTGGACTTGACCTTGTACAGGGAGGCTTCCACATTGTCATGGAGGCTGCCTGCGTAGG
>JAZNVB010000040.1:0-53648 GCA_045592585.1 Clostridia bacterium | reverse complement strand
TGCAGTTTTCAGGTTGACATCCGTGTTAAATGTGCTGAGGACAAAGAACAAGCCTTGGCAGTAATCAAAGAGATAGTAGCTACCGATTATATTGGTGGAACAGTTTCGACATTTACCATTGACAGCGAAAGAATGCCTATGGAAAAAACCGAAGGCAACATTGCACTTTTTGAAAGCATCAAAAAAGCAGCAAAGGAATACCAGCTTGAAGAAATCGAAAATTACTGCACAAGCGGCGGCGGTTCTGATGCGGCATACTCTGTTATTGCCGGGGTACCGACAGTGTGCGGAATTGGTACTACCGGTGATTTTTGTCACACAACAGGCGAATACGCAGAAATTGATTCGCTTGAAAGACGTGCAAAATTGATATCGCAAACTATATTATTATCTTAAATATAAATGAAAACTTAACCACTGAAAGGAGAAAGAAATATGTTTAAGCTTGCAATAGTAGGTGCAGGAATTATAGGAAAAACACATTCTGACACTATATACAATAATCCTGATTGTACCCTTGTGGCAGTTGCGGATATTGATGAAGCAAAGGCTAAAGAGATTGCAGAGGTGCACGGTGCAAAATGCTATACCGATTACAAAAAAATGGCAGAAGAAGTAGAGATGGATGCCGTTATCATAAATCTTCCCCACTTTCTCCATTGTGAATCAACTGTTTATTTTCTTGAAAAGGGAATAAACGTCCTGATCGAAAAGCCAATGGCAAACACAGTTGAAGAATGTGACAAAATGATAGAAGCAGCAGAGAAAAGCGGAGCAAAACTTGCTGTTGGGCACGTTATGAAATACTCTCCCAGATTACAGGAGGTTAAAAAGATAATAGACAGCGGAAAATACGGCAAGCTGTGTATGATAACAGACAAGAGAAATTCATATTATGTAAGTCCTGACCGTCCGAGATGGTTTTTAAAGCAGGAACTTTCCGGTGGCGGAATTTGTATGAATTACGGCGCTCATGTTTTTGATAAACTGTTTTACCTTACAGAACGCCAGGTTGAAAAAATTCATTCAATTCGTTCAAACCCTCTTACAGATGATGATGTTGATGCAAATGTACAGATGTTAATTGAGCTTTCAGGCGGAATTTCTGCTGCGGTTACATTATTTGGATGTAATGTTCCCAGCGAAGATGAATCAGCATTTTATTTTACAAACGGAACTGTAAAAGTTGTAGGCACAAAGCTTTATGTTACCGAAGACGGCAAGTTTGTAGAGCAGGATTACTGCAGGAGCATATCCTTGTTTGATGAACAACTTAAAGAATTTGTTAAATTCCTTAAGGGAGAAGAAAGCAAAATAGTAATGCCCGAGCACGGACGTGCGGTTATAAAGGCTATTGAAGAAATCGTTAAAAAAGATCTTGTCGAAGTAAAGTAAGAATTATAATGCAAGGATGTATATAAAAAATTTAATTCCGGAGGGATGAAAATGAAAAACACAAGAGCAAGGAAATGCCTGAAATGGACACTTTCGGTTTTGGTGTGTTTTGCGGTAATGGCAACAACATGTTTTGCATACCGTATTGACTACGCCGGCGGAAATGCAGACTTCACTCTTTCGGGCAAAACAGACGAAGCGGTAGCAGGACAGATTGTTACCCTGAAGGTAGAAAACGAAGGCTCTGTTGTTTACACAAGACAGACAGAAACAAATGCTTTGGGTGAGTATACATTCACCTTTAATGTTCTGGAAGGCTTGAGCGGTGATCTGGATATCACAGTTAACGCAGGCGATGCAGCAGAACCCGGTACAATCTACAAATCAACAACTGCCGAGGTAGACGGTGCAATTGCAGCAGTAAACGGAAGCGGAATTGCAGCAGCATTGTCACAGACAGTTGGGTCAACCACAGTTGACAAGATTTTGCTTGTAGATGCACTGGAGGTTACAGCAGGCGGAGTATTAGAGGCATATGTTGACAGCAACAAGCCCTATGCAGGCTTTGCAGCATTCCGCACAGCATACAACAACGGTTTGTTCCTGCAGGAGTTTTCAAAGACATCGGGCGATAACGCAGAGCTTTATGCAATGATGACAGAAAGCGGACTTGCAGATACACTTACAGTTAATGCAGGCGAAGTATTTGCAGCATATGAAGCAAGCGAACAGACAGCAGTACTTGCAAAGATGAGAGGAACACGTTGCACAACAGATGCATCATTCAAGATTGCTCTTGCCGACGCAGTAATTATTAACGAGCTTTCAAAGGTATCAACCGATAACGAAAAGTGGTCGGTGCTTTCAAACAACAACGACTATCTGTTGATGGATTTAACAAAGTATGAAGGTATGTCAAAGTTTACAGCATTCAAGACAGAATTGTTTAAGAGCCCGATAGCATCGATTTCAACAATGAAGTCAAATGCAGAAACCATCTATAATAATATGAACCGTGGTGGCGGCAACAACAATGTTTCAAACAAAGGCGACAGAGAAAACGTTTCTGTATCAGGCGGACTTGTAAAGCCCCCGGCACAGCCCGTAACATTCGGCTTTACAGACCTTGGTGGATACGACTGGGCAAAGGATGCAATCCTTACTCTTGCAGCAGACGGAGTAATCAACGGCAAGAGCCAGGGCGTATTTGCACCGGCAGATAATGTAACAAGAGCAGAATTTGCAAAGATAATAGTTGGAGCATTTGGCCTTACAGACAGCAATGCAACAGCAAGCTTTGCAGATACCCCTGAGGGCCACTGGAGTTACAGCTATGTAGCATCAGCGGTAGCAAACAGAATAGTAACAGGTGTATCGGAAAGCAGCTTTAATCCTGAGGGCAAGATAACCAGACAGGATATGGCAACAATCTGTTACAGAGCGCTTACGGCCCTTGGTGTAGAGGTAGACGCATCAGGCGCAGTAACATTTGCAGATGCGGCAAGCATTTCAGATTATGCTAAGGATGCGGTAGATGTACTCAGCAGCCTTGGAATAATAAACGGAAAAGGAAATAATCAATTTGCACCTAATGACTTTGCAACAAGAGCAGAGGCAGCAAAGGTAGTACATATGCTTCGTGCATTAAACTAAACAAGGAGGAAGAATTATGAAGAAGGTATTATCTGCATTACTTATAATGCTGATGCTGATTCAAACAGTTTCTTTTGCGGCGGCAGACGACAAGATTTATATCGAAAAGAGCACCAAAGAGCTTGTGGACAGACTCAGCACACTCGGTATTTTTGAACAGTTTGATGACGAGAAGTATTTTGGCGATAATGATGACGTAAAAAGAAGCGAAGCAGCAGTTGTCATAAGTAATATGTTAGGTATGAAGGAGGCCGGCGGCAGTGCCTTAACCGAGATTAAGTTTTATGATGTTCCCCAGTATCGGGAGTATATATCAGCAGTAAACTATGTTAGCGGTCTTGGAATTATGACAGGCGACAGTGCAGGTATGTTCAACCCCGACGACCCAATGGAAATTGCCCACGTTTATAAAGCACTTGTTGTAGCTCTTGGCTACGGCTGGAAGGCAGAAGCCTACGGCGGTTATCCTGCAGGTTATGTAAAGGTTGCGGCAGAGCTTGAAATTGCAAATGCCGTATCAAAGGGCATTAACGAAACAGCAACAAGAATTGACTTTTTGAACATGGTAAACGCAGCGCTTGATGCACCTATTTGCAAAATGAAGAGCATTTCAGGCGATGTTGTGGACTTTGAGGTTGACGAGGATGTAACAGTTCTCTCCGAATATCACGATATTTATGTTGACGAAGGTGTTGTTGAAAACAACAAAACAATGTCATTTGGAACAGAGGAAATCGAAGACGACATAGTATACATCAGCGGCAGAAAGCTTTTTGTAAATGGTGTGTATGATGTATATGCAAGCTTTGGCTATCAGGTTGAGTATTACTACAGATATGACAAGCTGGCAGAAGAGGGCTATCTTTTGTCTGTTGTTCCTACCGAGGACAACGTAGAAATCAAGGTTTCAAAGCCTGATTTTGACGGATATGCAGATGGCAAGATTACCTATTATAACGAATCAGGAAAAAAGAAGGACATTGCGTTGGATTCTTCGGCGGTTGTGTTCTACAACGGTGAAGTTACTCTGAATATTTCAGACGCAATAAACAGCTTTGAGGGTACGCTTACATTTATTGATAACGATGGCAATAACAAAGCAGATGTTGTTATAGCTAAAAACTACAGCTATGACAAGGTAAAGTCAATAACAGCTGCAGAGAACAAGCTGTTTCTTGAAAACAAGGTTATTGACCTTGATTCATACGAATATGTTGGTATAGCGGTTGCTGCAACAGGTGAAGAAACAGAGTTTGCAGCCATCACAAGCGGCACTGTTATCGGCTATGCCGAAAGCACAGACGGTAAAAAGCTGAACATAGATGTTCTTGGCTCAGCTCTTGCAGTCAAAGCAACCAGCCTGTATACAGACGAATTTGTTGCTGATGACGGCAAAAAGTACAACACAAGTCTTTTGAGTGCAGAACACAAGGCGCTGATAAAACCAAATACCGCGGTATCAATCGTTACAATGGATGGATATTATGCAGTCTGGGTAACTACCGCAAGCGAAACGGTTTCACTTGGTTACCTTATTAATATAGCAACCGAAACCGAATTTAATGAAACCGTTATACTTGGTGTAAGAATTCTGGCTACCGATGGCGAAATTAAAGCATACAAGGCGGCAGACGAGAAAAAGATAATTTTAAACGGCAAGTCGGCGAATATAGCTTCACTTAAAACCACACTTTCCAACATCAAGCAAGAGCATATGCTGGCAGGTGATGGCGAGGTTTCGCAGTTTATAGGCTTTAAGCTTAATGACGAGGGCAACCTTACCCACATCTACACCGTTAACAAGGAGGATGAAAACAGCCCTCTGTATCTGAAATATGGTTTCAAGCGTGACGGTCTTGCAAACTTTAATTCCAATGCCGGCTACGGAACACCGCGTTTCAGGTCACAGGCAAATAGTTATCAGGGTGTATTAAATTCCGGAGGCAGCACACAGGCTCACCCATACTATACAGATAACTTTATGATGACAAACACACATCCAATCTTCCATATACCTCTTGAAGACCAGGAAACAGCAGACAAAAAAATGTATTTTGTCAAAGGTTACAGTCTTTACGATTGGGACAAAACTCAAGGCAGGCAAATTGAAACCTATACAAGCAGTGAGTTTGGAATTGTTCCTATAGCATTGGTAAATTATATCAATGATGCTCCCGTAGAAGGTGACACCTCTGTCAGTGTTCTGGTGTCAGGTAAGGTTTTACTGGTAGACGAAACCTATCAGACCTTAAACAGTGACGGCGGCGTAGATTTTGTGGTAAGCGGCCTGAGTGAGAAAACAGTTGTGACATACACAACAGACAGCGAAAAGATTTCTGCCGAGGTTATAGAATCCCGAAAGGCGATTGAAGACGACCCCAACGAAGAACCGGGCTTTACCACAGGCGACGTTGCTATGATTCATCGTAATTCCGTAGGCGAGATTATCCAGATGGCAAAGGCATTTGACCGCGAAACAGGCAACATCAACCCCAATATGGCGCCAAACCGAACAAATAATCTTGAGGGCACCCAAAATCAAACCAGTATGCTGTTCCTGCACACATATAACAAGCCTGCAGACGGCTTTGGCCTTGAATTCTTTGAAGAAGACCTGAGCCTTGGTGTTCCCAACAACAACAAAAAGCTGCTTTTAAGTCTTCACGCAATGGGTACAGGCAGGGTTAACGAAAAGGCTGCTACCTTTATGTTCTATGATGACGACGAGGAAAAGGTGTTCTTAGGCAGCACACAAAACGTTGTTGACTATCAGCAGGACCCCGAAAACTACACAAAGATTCTTGGAATACCCCAAAACAGTGATACGGTGGTAATTTTCTATAATAATTATGATTTAAACAGATAAAACGGAGGGTTTAAAAATGAAAAATATGTTTAAAAAAGTTTTAATGCTTACACTTGCGGTTATTATGGTAATCTCATGCGCAGGTTGCGGCAAAAAAGGCAACGCAAACTTTGAGGTAGACAAAAATTCACCCGTACTTATTTCAAAAGAACCCATCGAGCTTACATACTTCTTCCGTGCATCCAAGGATGAAGACGGTCAGTACGGAATATTTAAAGAAGCGGCAAGAATGACAGGTATTTTTGCAAAAACAACAGTTTCAAAAAGCAACTCTGACCTTACACAGTCATTTAACCTGATGCTTGCATCCGGCGAAATTGATGACCTTGTATTTACACAGGACGAACTTCAGTTCGTAAAGTTTGGTATGGAAGGTGCATTTGTTCAGCTCGACCAGCACCTTGATATAATGCCCAACTTCAAAAAGCTCCTTGAAGAAAACCCGGAAATTAAGAGAAATATTACCGCAATTGATGGCCATATTTATTATATTCCCTTTATGCAGGCCGGCAAAACAGCAGGCGGCTGGTTTGTAAGAGAAGACTGGATGGAAAAGCTCGGTCTTGAAAACCCCACAAATGCAGAAGAACTCTATGCAGTACTTAAGGCCTTCAAAACTCAGGACCCCAACGGCAACGGCATTGCAGACGAGGTTCCCTACTTCGGCTCTGCAACCAACAAGCTTGCTGAATTCTTCCCTCTCTGGGGCGCAAGACAGGGCTTCTATGTTAAAGACGGCAACATCTGTTTTGGTCCTCTTGACCCCGAATACAAAACAGCTATGCAGAACATTATCAAGTGGTACAACGAAGGTCTTCTTGACAAGGAAATCGTAACAGTTACAACATCACCCCGCGACAGAATGCTTATGGATAACATCGGTGGTATGACAAATGACTGGTTTTCATCAACTGCTCGTTACAATGATACAATTACGAATATCCCCGGCTTCAAGTTTACACCCTTTGCACCTCCCGAAAACATAGTACTGAATAGCCGTCCGGCATCAAACAACTACGGCTGGGGTATCTACAGCGGTACAGAATATCTTGAAGAAGCCTGCAAGTTCCTTGACTTCTGGCTGTCAGATGAAGGCTCAACTCTTATCAATTTTGGTGTAGAAGGCAAGCATCATACAATGGTAGACGGCAAGCCTCAATTCACCGAAGAGGTTCTTTCGCAGGAGAGTCCTCAGACATATCTCCGTGAATTTGGTTGCTGGATGGGTATTGGTTATAAGCAGGAATTTCAGGCTGAAGCACAGTGGATGAACCAGATTGCAGCTGATGGTATGAAGATGTATGAAGAGGGCAACTGGTTTGCAGAACAGATACCTCAGACATTACATATGCAGATGACTGAAGCAGAGAGAGAAGAATATATGACTATTAAGACCGCAATTGATACACACTATGATGAACTCTTCCAAAAATGGCTCCTTGGCTCGGCAAACTTCGAGGCTGACTATGACAAGTTTATAAATGATGTTAAGGTGCTTGGAGCAGACAGACTTATTGACCTTATGAACATAGCTTATGACAGATATCTGAGCATAAAATAAGATTACAAACACAAAGTGGTTCCGCCGCTGCATAATGGGCGGCGGAATACCACCGAATTGATGGCCGAAATTTAACGGAGGCAATATATGAAAAAAACAATTTACTCGCTGCTTCTGGCAGGCTTAATGCTCCTTGGAGCAACAAGCTGTCTGGCGGCAGAAGAAAATTCCTACCTTATATATAAGAATAATGATTTCGAGGACCACAGGGTTGGCGAGGTGCCGGGTTCATTTATTTATCATTGGAGTCAGGGTATGGGCTTTTATGATGAAGAGGAAATGCGTCTTGAAGCAATTAAGGATATCAGAATTGTAAATCTTGAAAAAGACGGAAATGCAGACAATAAGGCAGTTCGTCTGGAGCCTGACCTTGATTCGCCCGAATGCAATGTTGATGCTAACGACGACATTACAAATGCTGACGGCAGCGACAGAACATACCTCAGTACGGCTCGTACAATCTTTACCTATTATCCTATCAAGGATAAAGGCGTTATCAGCTTTTCGGTTATGGTAGAGGATCCAACAAAGACAAAGAATATCAGATTGGGCAGAAATGCAATTTACTACAGACATATTGACCTTGTCAACAACGAGGATCCCCAAAATGGTGATACAAGATATATAGCGGACAACTGGAAATCCTTTATTACCATAAGCAATGGCAAAGCCTACTACAGCAACGGCAGTACCCAGGTGGAGCTTGGTACGGTAGAGGCAAAAAAATGGTATGATATAGATTTTGCGTTTGATATTCCTGCAGGAACTGCCGATGTTTGCTTTAACGGAGCAAAAAAGGCGGTGACACTTCCTGCAAATACAGTCAATATTTATGAAGTACGCTTTGATTTGACACAAACTGCCGGCGACGTGTGGTATATTGACGATTTGCGTATTTACGAGGCAGACCAGGTGCTTTCGGATGCAGTGCTTGATGCACAGTGGAAGAAGTACACCGACAGCTCCTTTTACACAGGTTATGAATTTGAATCAAGCATTGCTTCAAATTATGACTATATGGCGTTTTTAAAGAGCGACGGCAAGAGGTTCACCATTGTCAATACAAACAGATTTTTTGACGGCAGTCACACCCTGACACTGGGTGCAACACTCCATTACAACGACGACGGCATCCTGATGGCACCCGTCTTTGATATGGCAAAGGCACTTGGCGCCGAAGCTGAAATTGACCCTGATACAGGAAGGGTAACAATAACTTATGAAGGCAAAACAATGACGGTTACTCCCGGTGATGCCAACTACTATTCAGACGGCAAGGTTGGAAAAATGCGTTGTCCCGTGTCAATGGTTAACGATGTTGCCTGTATGCAGCTTGAGGTTTTGTTGAGCTTGTTTGGCAAAAGCTACACACAGCAAAAGGACATTCTGTGGATTGACCCGCCGGCAGAGTTTGACTGGCATATGCCATTAACATTAGATGGCACCGAGCTGCTGGGAACCAGCGAAAGTTCAATCGAGGATAACCTTTACAGACGTATATTACACGTGGTTTTATATGAAAGACCGACAGATGCGGAGCTTGATGCCGCAATATTAAAGGGAGTACATCCGCGTATTGAATTTACAAAAGACTCCGCAGATATAATAAAGGAACGTATAGTTCCCGGTGCTGAGGGCTATGATCGTGATTTAGAGATTGTTGTAGAAGGACTGATTTCGAAGGCTAACAATTACCTTGACCCAAATCACAAAGATTATGTTACAGATTACACATATGGTTCTCCGAAAAAAGATCCAACCTATATGGGTATATCCGACCCCATTCAGATATGGTCATTTGCCTATCTGATGTCCGACGACACAAAATACAAAGATGCCATACTTCATCACCTGACCTATCTTTGTGACCCGGAGCAGTTCCCCGATTTCCATTTCGACAAACACAATGCTCTCCAAACAGGCTCAACATTGGCATATAGCTTTGCATATGCCTATGACTGGGTTGATTGGTCAAAGGAACAACGTGATATGATTGAGGCTGCGTGCCGCCGCAATATTCTGGAACACGCTCTGCACGCATACAACTGCAGTTTAAAACAATACCAACACACAATATGCTACGGCCAGGGGAATCAGGCACTTATCACCAACGGCGGTGTGTTGATGCTTGCAATGACAATGTACGAGCACGACCCTGAATTTTATCAGGACGTTATCCGTGGTGCATTAAGGGCAACCGAGGGCGGAACTGCTTCATATTTCCCCAACGGCGAATATGACGAGGGTGTCTCCTATTGGCGTTATGCCGCTGACTATCTGCCACGTGTAATTAAAGGTCTGCAGACCTCAATGGGCACCGACTGGGGCATTACAGATATCCCCGGTGTTTTAAAAACAGGCGAGTTCCCCTTTATGATGCAGGGAGCAATCTATTCCTATGCATTTGGTGATGGCCAGGACGAAAGAGCCTTTGTACAGCTGCTGACCTTCTGTGCAGACCAGACAAACAACAAAACTCTTGCTGAGCTCCGAAAGCGGAATGGTGCCCTCACATCACCCTCAACGGTTGATGTTGCCAACTGGGTATTTGATACCGCAGAGTATACTGATGGCCCTGCCGCAATCTATGACGAGGATATATATAATGTAATCAACTCAACAGTTGTTATGAAATCCGGCTGGAACAGCAGTGATACCTCGGTGGCATTCCACGGCGGCGCCAACAACGACCCCCACGGTCATATGGATGTTGGCTCCTTCCAGTTTGATATGAAGGGTATCCGCTTTGGTATGGATTTAGAACGCGAAGATTATGACCTTCGTGACTATGGCGCATACGACCGCAATACCGCGACAAACTATCCCGAAGGCTACAGCTTTACCGGTAGTCACTACTACCGCAGCAAGGGCGAGGGCCACAACACGGTGGTTGCAAACCGCAGTGTGACAAACACGCTGCAGTCCACTGACTCTAGATCCTATGATATGGTCAGAACAGCAGGCTCTGCCTTCACCGATATGAGCTTTGGCGACAGTGTATCTTATGCGATACTTGATATGACAGCCACCAACACTGTGTATGACTGTGCTGTGCGCGGCATAAAGCTGGATAAGGCAAACGATATTATCTATATTCAGGATGATTTTTCGGCAAATACCGCAACAGACTTTTTGTGGTCAATGCACACTCAGGCACCCACCATCACCCGTTCTGAAGACAAAAAGACGGTATATCTTGCCTCAGGCACCGCACAGATTAAGGTGACGATTGTTGACGACAACGGCAGTGACTTTGAGTTTGAGATTCTTCCGGCAGCATTTGACGAAACCCATGGCACAACTCTTAAGCCTAAGGTTGAAACTGCCAACACAGGTATAAACAAGCTGGCGATAAGAACCCCTATGGGCAAAAATATCAAGCGCTTTAAGCTGACGGTTGCAATTCAACCCTACGAAAGTACGGTAGCTCCCCAACACATTCCCATTGAATTATGGGGCAGCAAATAATAAAAATAATATATAGAATGGAGGTATGTATTAGCTATGAAGAAAATAATTTGTTCCATCCTTCTGACATTGATAATGATTTGTGGTGCAGCCAATTGTCTCGCAGCCGAAGAAGAAACCTACTACATATACAAAAACAACAACTTTGATGACTTCGAAGTCGGCGACAACCCGGGCGTGTTTACCTTTCATGAGATTTCGGGTAATTCCGGACAAGAAGAGATTCAGTATGACACCGGTTTCCAGAACACAAAGATTGTTAAGCTTGAAAAGGACGGAAACCCTGACAACATGGCAGTAAGATTTGACCCGGATAAGATAGAGGATCAAGGGGAAGGTATGGCGCGTACTCTGTTTATGTATTATCCTATGAAGGATTATGGCGTTTTCAGCTTTTCCTTTCAGGTAGACAATTTTGACATTAACAAGCGCATCGCAGTAAATGGCAATATGAGCATCTACCGTGATGTAAACTATGCCCAAAGTAAAAACTATTGGAATTTTATCACCATAGTCGGCGATGATGTTTACTTTCGGGATGGCACCCTTGTTGCACAGAATATAAAAATCAACACCTGGTACAGAGTTGATTATGTATTTGATATAATAACAAAAAAGGGCACCTTGTATTTTGACGGCGTGCCGATGGATGCACCCCTGCCTGCTGATACCACAAACATCAGTGAGCTTACCTTTTATCTTCCGCGTTCATATGAAGAAGGGGTGTACAGCTCCTTGTTCATCGACGACCTGCGCATATATGTTGCCGACAAGCTTGTTGACGACGAGGTAATCGATGCACAATGGCAAAAGTACCGTGACAGCTCCTTTTACTTTGGCCACGAATTTGAAGCGAACCGTGCCACGTTGTTTGACTATATGGGATTTCTCAGAAGCGAGGGCAAGAGCTTTCTGGTAAACGGTATGGCTAAATACTTTGACGGCGCACACAGGGTTGACCTTCCTACCAAGGTATACAAGATGGACGATGCATTTATGGTTCCTCTCCGCACCGTGGCCGAGAGCTTCGGGGCGCAGGTTGACTGGAACGATGCCGACCAGAGCATTACTGTCAGCTATGAAGGCAGAACTATAAAGCTTTTACCAGGCGCAGGCTACTATTTTGTCAACGGAGTAAAGACAGAGCTTGACCATCCTGTTGAAATGCAAGACAGCACAGCGTGTATGAATATTGATATTCTTTACAAATTTCTTGGCGAGGAATATTATATTGAGGGCGATATTATCTGGCTTGACAAGCCCAACGAATTTGACTGGCAAATGCCCTATATAGCCGACGGCGTTGGCTTTGGTTGGGACTGGAAGACTCTTGAAACAAACATCTACGAGCGTGTTATATATATGCTCCTTTATTACAGACCAACCGAGGAAGAGATTGACACGGCAATGCAAACCCACAGCCCCGACAATCTGCATCCCCGTATCGGCTTCACCAAGGAACGCATTGCCGAAATAAAAGAGGGTATGAAAACCGATATCAAGCTGAAACAGACTGTAGACAGCCTGATTGCATCTGCTGACAAGGCGCTTGAGCAACCCTTGAGAGAAACGCACCTGGAATCAAACGGTACGTGTTCGGGCTTTCTGACCACCCTGGACGGCAAAGTTTTTACACCGTTGGCGTTTGGCTATCTGTTTACCGAGGACGAAGCTAAAAAAGCGGAGTACAAGGCGGCAGTGTGGCGCCATCTGGAGAATATCAATGATACCGAAAGATTCCCCGACTGGTGCTTTAAAAATCAAAACCTGAGAACCGGTGAAGGCTGCTGGGGTCTGGCGTATGCATATGACTGGATTGACTGGACCGAGGAAGAACGTGATTTTATAGAGCAGATGTGCCGACGCAATATATTCTACGATTTGATGCATGTTGTAACCTGCTCGATGTACAGCAGTCATCACGACTTTGCAGATGGCGAAGGAAATCAGAGCACCATCAAGGGCGGCTATATGGTGCTGGCAATTGCTCTGTATGACCAGGACCCCGAATATTATCGGGATGTAATTCGTGCAGGTATGCGCTCTATCGAGGGCGGAAACTACGCTTACTTCCCCGATGGTGAATACTCGGAAGGTCTCTCCTACTGGCGTTATGCGGCTAGCCGTTTCCCGATGGAGTTTAAAGCTATGCAGACAGCAATGGGTACCGATTGGGGAATGCTTGATACCCCCGGTATGATGGAGACAGCGGAATTCCCCTTCAAGATGCGTGGTGCCACCAATGCTTTTGCATTTGGCGATGGTCAGGCAGAAAGCGCGATTGTTTCGCTGCTGATGTTCGTTGCCGACCAGACAGATAACAAAACCCTTGCCCAGTTCCGCAAGGACCAGATGGGTCAGTCGGGTGACATACACGACGTTGTAAACTGGGTATTTGATACCGAAGAATACAAAAAGGGTCTTGATGTTTTTGAAAAGGACATCCTTGTTGAATCCTCATCCACCCTTGTTCTTAAAACCGGCTGGTCGATGGCAGATACGGCAGTTGCCCTCCACGGCGGTGCAGCCAAAGACCCCCATGGTCATCTGGATATGGGCTCTGTTCAGTTTGATATGAGCGGTGTTCGCTTTGGCATGCAGCTTCCCCGTGACAACTACAACCTTCGCGACCTAGGCCACTATGATAGAACCCGAGTACAAGAATTCTGGCCCAACGGCAGAAGTCTCACCGGCAACCATTATTACCGTTCCAAGGGCGAGGGTCACAACACCGTTGTTGCAAACCGTCAGTTCATCAATGTTCAGGATCCCGGAACTGCCGGCTCCTATGATATGACGGGCAGCTCGGAATTTATCAAGATGGAATTCAGCGATACTTCGTCATTTGCGTGGCTTGATATGACAGACACCAACAACATCTTCCAGAGTGCACTTCGCGGTGTTAAACTGGATAAGATTAACAACATTCTCGAAATTCAGGACGATTTTGTTGCAAAGCAGCCAACCGACTTTATGTGGTCAATGCACACCTATGCGCAAATCGAGGTTTCCGAGGATGGCAAATCTGCAATTCTTACACAGAACAACCAAAAGATTCAGGCAACTTTGGTACAGATGTATATGCCAGAGAGTATGATGTTGTGGACGGCGGTGTTACAATCAAAACAGGTGCTACAAATACATCAGGTGTTGACGGCAGACTTATAAACATCATTGCAGTTTACGATTCAAGCGACAGATTGCTTGCTGTAAAGGAATTTGATGCAATTGATTATGCAAACGGAGATTTCAAGAAGCAGACATACAACGTTCCCGTTGCTGAAGAAGGTGCTGCAAAAGTACGCGTATTCACATTAAACGGCAATGACACTCTTGCTCCCGTTGGCTTATATAAGTAATTGACTTTAGGCTCTACAGAAAATTGACAAATTGAGTTGGTGTTGTAGGGGCGGGGTTCCATCCCCGCCCGTACCTGCCAACCTAAAACCATTTGTCTGTATTTTTCGGGAAATTAAAAGTATGTCAGATAAATTCAGATAGTCTGACATTACACCATTGAATTTATCTGACATAGTTTTTAACAGAAAATTACTATTTTTTGCAGCATTGAATATATCTTAAGGAGAAATGTGTTATGTCAAAAGTAAATTTGGAAAAGATAGCCAAACCCAAAGTTACGCGTGAACGTTTTATGTCACGTTATCTTCCGCTTTACCTTATGATTTTACCGATTGTGGTTTATTTCGTAATATTCGTATATAAACCTATGGCAGGTCTTGTAATTGCATTTCAGGACTACAGCCCCTACAAAGGTATAAGCGAAAGTGCCTGGGTTGGTTTAAAGCACTTTGCTAACTTTTTTAAGACTCCAACTGTTGGACGTCTTTTCAGAAACTCTATTATGCTTAATGTATGGAGTTTGCTTATTAACTTCCCGGCACCAATCATCTTTGCATTGTTGCTGAACGAAGTTAAAAATGCAAGACTGAAAAAATCTATTCAAACTCTTACATATATGCCTCACTTTATTTCAACGGTTGTTGCAGCAGGTATTATCATTAATATGCTGGCACCGGGCTACGGTATTATTACTCAGTTTGCAAAGCTGATTACAGGCAAAGACTTCTTCTTTGCAACAATGCCCGAGGCATTCCGACCCACATACATCGGTTTGGGTCTGTGGAAGGAGCTTGGTTACAGCACCATCGTATATCTTTCGGCTATTGCCGGAGTTGATGCCGAGCTTTACGAGGCAGCGGCAATCGACGGTGCAAACAAATTCAAGCGTATTTTAAATGTTACCATTCCTGGTATAGCACCTACAATCATTACATTGCTCATCCTCAGAATGGGTAGTATGCTCTCCACAGGTGCAGAAACAATCATCCTTCTTTACCAGCCTGCAACATACGAAGTAGCTGATACAATCAGTACATACGTATACCGTTACGGTCTGGTTGAGGGTAACTATTCCTTCTCATCAGCAATAGGTATCTTTAATTCAATTGTTTCATTGATAATGGTTTCAGCAGCAAACTATATCAGTAGCAAAGTTACGAAAGTGGGGTTGTGGTAATATGAAAGAGACAAGAGGCGAAAAAATATTTTATATCTGCAATAATATCGGACTTATTTTGTTAACTTGTTTAATCATGTATCCGATTGTATACGTTATATCCGCATCCTTCAGTGCAGGCGACTCAATCAAAGCAGGACACGTTATTTTGTTCCCTGTTAACTTTAACATCGCTGCATACGAGTACGTATTTACAGACAGCACAATCTGGGTTGCATATCTGAACAGCTTCTTCTACACCATCTTCGGTGCAGGGCTTTCAATGCTTCTTACCATTATGGGTGCATATGTACTGTCAAAGCCGGACCTTCCCGGTAAAAAGTTTATAGATATAATGATAACAGTTACCATGTGGTTTGGTGCCGGTCTTATACCCACCTACCTCAATATGAGAGATTTGAACTTACTTGACACAAGATGGGCAATTCTGCTCCACGGAACTGTAAGTGCATACAATATGATTTTGCTTAAGAACTTCTTTAACTCAGTTCCAAAGAGCCTGGAAGAAGCTTGCGAAATCGACGGTGCATCACAGATGCAGATTCTTACAAAGGTATATCTACCCCTTTCAAAGGCATCAATTGCAACCATCACCTTGTTCTATGCAGTTGGCAGATGGAACGAATATATGTGGCCAATGATCGTTTTAAAGAGCGATGCAATGATTCCTTTGCAGGTTGTAGTTAAAAAGATTATCGTTGACCTTAAAGAAACGTTTGACACAACTCAGGATATGTCCATGGTACAGACCCTTTCAAACGAAGGTGTTATTTATGCAACCATCGTTATTTCCTCGGTACCTATGCTGCTTCTTTACCCCTTTATCCAGAAGTACTTCGTAAAGGGCGTTATGATTGGCGCAGTAAAAGGATAGAGTTAAATGTTTTGCACAGAATAAGTGAAGAAATAAAAATACAAAACCCATTTATTTTGATTTTAGTTGACAAATCAAAATAAATGGGTTAAAATATATTTGAAATTTCGAGATAAGAAGGTGATGACATGCAAAGAGCCGGTGAATATATTACAAATTTAAGTGGAGAAGCTGAATATAGGTCATTTCGTCCAGCTTCTTTACCGATAAAAATAGATATGGATACAGAAATGATTTCCTTACTCACAGATGCGACTAAGGCTTTAGCCACATTAGATACATTGTCAAGTTATATTCCCAATATGAATTTGTTTGTGTCTATGTATGTGCGTAAAGAGGCATTGTTGTCGTCACAGATTGAAGGAACTCAGGCAACTCTGGAAGATGTGTTGGATCCTTTGATTGAAAAAAATGCAAATAAAAATGTAGCTGATGTAATAAATTATATAAAAGCGACGGAGTTTGCTTTGGAAAGACTAAAGTCTCTCCCGCTATGCAACCGACTTATAAAAGAAATTCATAAGGTTTTAATGAAGGATGTACGAGGTCAGGAAAAAAATCCAGGAGAATTCAGATATTCTCAAAACTGGATTGGTGCTACAGGAAGTACATTAAAAAATGCACGATACATTCCGCCAAATCCTGCGGATATGGAAGTTGCAATGTCTGATTTGGAAAAGTATATAAATTCAGACGATGAATTGGATTTGTTGATTCAGGCAGCTTTAATTCATTATCAGTTTGAAACAATACATCCGTTTTTGGACGGGAATGGCCGTGTAGGAAGATTGTTAATCACTCTGTTCCTGCTGGAGAAAAAAAGATTGAATACTCCGGCATTGTATATATCCTACTACCTTAAAAACAATCGAATTGAATACTATGATCGTATGAGTGAGGTAAGAAACAAGAATAATTACGAACAATGGATAAAATTCTTCCTTCGTGCAATTAAAGAATCATCGGAAGATGCAGTTGAGACAATTAACAAATTATCGGAATTGCACCATAAGAATATTGCAATTATAGAGCAAATGGGCAGAGCTTCAAAAACTGCAAAAGAGATTTTCAATTATCTTGAAAAAAATCCTATTATAGATGTTGGGAAAACAGCAGAAGAATTATCCCTTGCTTTCAGTACTGTTTCTGCAAGCGTAAAGCGACTTGAAGGATGCGGAATACTTGTGCAGACAAACAATGCAAACCGTAATCGGGTATTTGCTTATGAAGAATATCTTGGGATTTTGAGAAAGGATACCTAAAAACGGAATTGCAGAAAGCGGGTTGCCACAAATTTGCCACAAAACAGTATTAAAAACGACACAAAAAATGAACTTTATGGGTAAAAATTCAACGAAAGCATAAACAAAACAAACGAAATTAAACGATTTAGAAGGCTTTTAAATGTATTTTGGAGGGCTCTTAAAAACTCAAAGAGATAAAAAACAAAATTGCATTTTTTCAGCACTTACCGGTTGGTGGGTGCTGTTTTTTACCCCTTTTCGGCCTTCGGGTGCCTCGAAACAAGTCCTCGGCGCTCCCGACTAAAAACAGTCCGGTGGACTGTTTTCTTAACGTCGTGACAGTTCACAAAGAGATAAAGCAAAATTGCTTTTTTTCAGCACTTACCGGTTGGTGGGTGTTGCTTTTTGGCAAATTGGTGGCAACAAATATGGAGGCATTACTCAAAATGCCTATTGACAAACAAACATAAGTATGTTAAGATGAGTATAGCCAGAGTCTTGGAGTGCACTTATTTTATGGAATAAGTGCACTCTTTTTTTGAAAATTGGAGGAGAAAAAATGATAAAAACAAACATTGTAGACTGGAAAACTATTACAAATTTTGTTACAGATGCATTTGTTGGTTACGGGGTGCCAAGAGAGGATGCCCAAATATGTGCAGATGTGCTTTTGGAGTCGGATAAAAGAGGGATTGAATCCCACGGTGTAAACAGATTTAAACCTGTTTACCTTGACCGCATCAAAGCAGGAATTCAACAGGCGGTAACAAATTTTGAAATTATAAAAGAAACTCCCACAACTGCGGTTGTGGATGGTCATCACGGCATGGGTCAGGTTATTGGCTACAGGGCTATGAAAATGGCTATTGAAAAAGCAAAAGAATACGGCATGGGTATGGTTGTTGTTCGCAATTCCTGCCACTATGGTATAGCAGGATACTATTCATCCATGGCAACAAGTGCAGGCTGCATTGGTATGACCGGAACAAATGCCCGGCCTTCTGTTGCTCCTACACACGGCGTAGAGGGTATGTTTGGTACCAATCCCTTCACAATCGGGGTTCCTACGGATGAAGAGTTTGATTTTAATTTTGACTGTGCAACATCAATTACCCAAAATGGTAAGGTGGAATATTATGAACGAATAGGCGAGGATGTTCATCCGGGTACAATCATCGGAATCAATGGCGAAGCTATTGAGGGTGATGCGGGCGTTGCTCTGAAAAAAATACGTACAGGTTCTGCAGCACTGACAACCCTTGGTGGAATAGGTGAAGCTCTTGGTGGTTATAAAGGTTATGGATTTGCGCTGGCGGTTGAGTTTTTCTCGTCAATTCTTCAGGATGGTGCATATGGAAAAGACCTTGACGGCAAGGATGAAAACGGCAATATTCGTCCGTATCAGCTTGGACACTGGTTTATAGCAATTGATACCGAGCATTTTATGGGTGAGAGTGTTGCCCGCAAGAAGGCTGGAGAGATTTGCCGAAGCATGCGTGCTTCCAAAAAGGCTCCCGGTGCAGAACGCATATATACTGCCGGCGAGAAGGAATATGATATCCGTTTGGCAAGAAAAGACGGTGTTCCCATTAACGAGTCGGTACAGAAGGAAATTATAGCAGTAAGAGATGAGTTGGGACTTACACAGTATAAGTTCCCATGGGAGGACTAAATTATGGACATCAGACAGGAATCATTAAAAAAGCATTATGAATGGCAGGGAAAGATTGAGGTGGTTTCCCGTGCAAAAATTGATACAAAAGAAGACTTATCTTTGGCATATACTCCAGGCGTAGCTGAGCCATGTCTTGCAATAAAAGATGATATTGACAAATCTTATGAACTGACTCGTCGTTCTAATCTTGTTGCGGTTATTACAGACGGAACAGCTGTTCTTGGTCTGGGGGATATCGGACCGGAGGCAGGTATGCCAGTTATGGAAGGAAAGTGCACTTTGTTTAAGGAATTTGCGGATGTAGATGCCTTTCCCCTGTGTATAAAATCAAAGGATACGGATGAAATTGTTCGCACAATACACCTTCTTTCGGGGAGCTTTGGCGGAATAAACCTTGAGGATATATCGGCACCCCGTTGTTTTGAAATTGAAGAAAGACTTAAAGAGATTTGTGATATTCCTGTATTCCACGATGACCAGCATGGTACGGCAATTGTTGTTGCGGCGGCACTTATAAATGCCCTTAAACTTGTGAATAAAGCGATTGACAAGGTAAAGGTTATAATTAACGGTGCAGGCTCTGCCGGCATTGCCATAGGAAAACACCTGATGAATATGGGAGTAAAAAATCTTACGTTTTGCGACAGATTTGGCATTGTATATAAGGGCAATCCCAACAACAACAGTGCTCAGGAAGAAATCGCAAAGGTTACCAATAATGAAGGTAAAACGGGCACATTGGCAGATGCTATGCGGGGGGCAGATGTATTTATTGGTGTTTCGGCACCCAATCTGGTTACGCCTGAAATGGTTAAAAGTATGGCAAGCGATGCTATCTTGTTTCCTATGGCAAATCCTACCCCTGAGATTATGCCTGATATTGCAAAGGCAGCAGGAGCAAGAGTTGTGGGAACTGGCAGGTCGGATTTTCCTAATCAGATCAATAATGTTCTTGCATTTCCGGGAATTTTCCGTGGAGCTCTTGACTGCAGAGCAAAGTGCATAAACGAAGAAATGAAGGTTGCAACATCTTATGCGTTGGCGGCACTTATCCCCGATGATGAAATAAGCGAGGAAAACATTATCGTTTCTGCTCTTGATAAACGGGTTGCACCTGCGGTTGCCAGGGCGGTTATAAAGGTTGCAAAAGAAACAGGGGTTGCAAGAATATAAAAGGATAATGATATGGCTAACGAATATAAAGTGATTGCGGCGGTGAGAACTCATGAAGAGCTCTTGCGGGCTGCAGCTTCAAAAGTTAAAATTGTGTTTCATCTTTCGACTGATATACTGACATTGGGTGAGGATATAAAAATCCTGCATAATGCAGGAAAGAAATGCTTTTTGCATCTTGATCTGGCTGATGGAATAGGAAGAGATAAAAGCGGAATTCAGTATATAAAAATGCTGGGCGTTGATGGAATTATAAGCACAAGAACAAGCATCATAAAATGCGCCGGAGAGCAGGGACTTTTTACAGTACAACGGTTTTTTATTGTTGATTCCCAGTCAATCTGCACAACAATAGAAACCCTTAAAGCATCAAAGGCACAAATGATAGAGGTTATGCCGGGAAATATAACCAAGGTGATTGAACGGTTAAAGGAGGCTGTCAGTGTGCCGGTGATTGCGGGAGGACTTATAGAAACCGAGGCCGAAGTGGTTGAAATTCTCAAAAGCGGTGCATTTGCTGTATCTACCGGCAAGGAAACGTTATGGGGGTAAAATCGTGAATAAATTAAATGATAAAAAACTGTTTCTTTTGGATATGGACGGTACAATTTACATTGATAACGAGTTGTTTGACGGAACTCTTGACTTTTTAAGCCATGTAAAAGAAAGTGGCGGAAGGTATATGTTTTTGACAAATAATTCTTCAAAGAGTGTAGAAAAATACATAGAAAAGCTGAAAAACCTGGGGATTGATGCCGAAGAGAAGGATTTTTTAACCTCAACAGATGCAACAATACTTTATCTTGAAGATAAGAACTATAAAAAAATATATGCCCTTGGTACAGCTTCGTTCAGAAAACAACTTTTGAAGAATGGGTTTAATATTACCGATAAACTGGAAGACGATATTGACTGCTTATGTATGGGGTTTGATACAGAGCTCACCTTTCAAAAGCTTGAGGATGCATGCATATTGCTTGGCAGGGGTGTGGATTATATTGCCACCAATCCTGATTGGGTATGCCCTACCTGGTATGGTTATGTTCCGGATTGTGGCTCTGTTGCGCAGATTCTTGAAACAGCGACAAAAAGAACCCCCAAATTCATCGGTAAGCCCCAGCCGGATATGGCTCTTCTTGCGATGAAAGCTACCGGATTTTCGAAAGATGAAACCGTGCTTATCGGGGACAGAATTTATACTGATATTGCCTGCGGTGTGAATGCAGGAATAAGTACTATACTGGTATTAAGCGGAGAAACTACGGCTGAGGATGCTGAAAACAGCAATATCAAACCGGAATTTATATATGATAACATTCGAAAAATCTATGAAGTTATTTCGAAAAAGGGATAATAGTTTACCGGCAGGAAGAAATCAATTCCTGCCGGTATTTTTAAATTTTATTTCGGTAAGGGGTTGATGCTCCTGAAGATTTTCCATTATGTCATTTAATTTTTCTTCTGCAAGCTCAATATCCTTTAAAAATTCGTCGGCAGAAATACGGAAGGCGCCGTCGCCAAAGATAATAACCTGCTCCAATCGGTCAGATGTTGCAACCTTTACTGTGTAATTTTTTTTGCTGATATCCCTTGCGGTACGCTCGATATAGGTGTCGGCGGTTTCTGCTTCTTTGGTATATACAACGTCCAGATTGCCAACCCTTTCATAACTACCAAGACCGCCCTTTACCTTGTAGGCATCAAAAACAACTATAATTTCGCAGCTGCGCATTTCCTTATAGTTTGAAAGTCGGGTTATAAGATAATTCTTGGCAACGTCCAATGTTTCGTTGTCGGCATTGTTTAAATCAAACCAGGCAAAAAGAATGTTGTATCCATCAACCAACAGGTATTCGCCTTTGGTTTCCTTTGGAGTTCTGTATTTTTTTGCAACTGCTTCGGGTAGCTTTTGCGATTTAAAGCTGTTATGTGCCTTTCGCTGAATTTTGCCGTAGGTGCGTTCAAAAATACGCATAAGTTCATCGTCGTCGGCGTAGTTTGAACTGCGTTTTGGCACATTTTGTGCCGCTGTAATTTCTTGGGCGGCTTTTTTGCGTGTGTCTTCGATATGCATATTTTGGTGAACCTCGTCCCATTTTACAACAAAGCCTGCTCCGTGGTCACAGAAAACAGAGTCGGGAGTATTGTCCAAATCCTGCTCGGGGTTGTAGCCAATTTCTTCAACAATCTCAGACTGATTTTTGCAGGGCTCATAGCCTGCGGGCATACATTCCAAAATCCCAAGGCCGTGAGTGTAGGCACGGACCTCGGCGGAATAATTGCAAAGCCCCTGAACAGGTGCATATCCTTTTAAAATTGAGGTATCGTCACGATTTTCGGGTGGGGTGAACTTGCCTCCCATATTCTGTATATCGGTCATTGCTCTGCCGAGAGCTGATATGGGAAGGGTAAGGGTAAAGCTGTACCAAGGCTCAAGCAAAACAGATTCCGCCTGCATAAGCCCCTGACGTACTGCGCGATAGGTCGCCTGACGAAAGTCACCGCCCTCGGTATGCTTTTTGTGGGCACGACCTGCCACAAGAGTGATTTTTATATCTGTTATGGGTGCGCCTGTCAGCACACCAAGATGTGTTTTTTCTTCAAGGTGGGTAAGAATAAGCCGCTGCCAGTTTTTGTCAAGTTCATCATCGCTGCACTTGCTGTCAAACACCACTCCGCTGCCCGACTTCCCGGGCTCAAGCATCAGGTGGACCTCTGCGTAATGACGCAGAGGCTCAAAGTGTCCCACACCAAGAACAGAATTCTGAATGGTTTCCTTATATATAATACTGCCCTGTTCAAATTCAACCGCCATATTAAAACGGTCTTTAAGGATGGTTTTCAGCACTTCGGACTGTACCTCGCCCATAAGATGAATATGAATTTCGCCAAGCTGTGGGTGCCATACGGTGCGAAGAAGGGGGTCTTCCTCCTGATATTTTTTAAGATTGCGGAGGGCGGTGTTTATGTCATAACCCTCTTCCAGCTTAACCTTATATGAAAACACAGGCTCAAAGGTAAAGGCAGAATTATCCTGTTCGGCACCAAGACCCTGACCGGGAAAGGATTTGGTTAGCCCTGATACGGCACATACTGTGCCCGGCAAAGCCTCCTGCTCGCTTTTGTATTTTAATCCTGAATAGATTCGTATTTCGTTTATCTTTTCGTCGTCAATTATATCCTTAACCGACAGCTTGCCACCTGTAATTTTAAGGTGTGTAAGGCGGTTGCCCCTTTCATCAGTGGAAATTTTAAAAACCTTTGCCCCAAATTCGCTTCGGCATAAGGGCTGACGGGTATATATGTCCAAGGCTGAAAGCAGCTCGGCAACCCCTTCGGTTTTTAGCGCAGAGCCAAAGTATACAGGAAAAAGCCTGCGTTTTGCAACAGCATCTGTGATTGCTTCGCTGGAAAATGTTCCCATCTCAAAAAACTCGTTCATCAGACTGTCACTGCAAACAGCCAAAGACTCGGCCTCGGCACCGCCTTCGGTCAGGGCACAAGCAAGGTCAATGCACGGGGAACCAAGGCTGTCCTTTATTTCTGTCAGCAAGGCTGATTTGTCGGCAACGTCCATATCCATTTTATTAACAAATATAAAGGCAGGAATATTATACTGCTTTAGAATTTTCCACAGCGATGCGGTGTGACTTTGTATTCCGTCAGCGGCACTGATAAGCAAAACGGCATAGTCAAGGACGCTGAGTGCCCGCTCGGCTTCGGCTGAAAAATCCACGTGCCCCGGTGTATCAAGAAGGGTAAAATCTGTTTCTCCGTATGAAAATGTTGCTTGCTTGGAGAATATGGTGATTCCGCGGCTGCGTTCTATTTCATTTGTGTCAAGAAAGGCATCCTTGCGGTCAACTCTGCCAAGGGTACGGATTTCCCCCGAAAGATATAAAATTGCCTCGGATAAAGTGGTTTTTCCCGAGTCAACGTGTGCAAGAACACCAATTGCCAATCGTTTTTTCATAAGTGTGCTCCACAATATATAGTTATCGAAAAATATTATATCACTCAATATGTTGTATGTCAATATCTGTTTTTGAACACAATAAATGTGAATATTTTACTCAAAAACGGACAAATTTTTAAAAATTTATCGGAAGTAAAATCCCCCTAAGTGCCATAGGACAAGGGTTTGAAGGTTGTAAAAAAATGGATGGCAAAAAATGTTGTTTTTTGGTATTGACAATTATAAGGGGTTAATGTATAATAACAATATCTAGCGCCTTTGATAAAAAATGAAAACAATATATTGTGTTTTGGCTAAAATGCAATAAAAATGAAAAAATGGGCAATCGGAGGGGAATGAATATGAAAATTGGCGGACTTATGAAGATGACTCTGCTGGACTTTCCCGGATATGTTGCCTGCACGGTGTTTTTGGAGGGTTGCAACTTCAGGTGCCCGTTTTGTCACAACGCCGACCTCGCAGTAGCAAAATCTCCCGACCGAATAATTGAGGAAGAGTTTTTTGGTTTTTTAAAAAAGCGTCAGGGTGTTTTAGATGGTGTTTGCGTATCAGGGGGTGAGCCTTTGATGACCGCAGAGGCACTTGATTTTCTTAAAAAGATTAAGGCTATGGGGTATAAACTCAAGCTGGATACCAACGGCAGTTTCCCCGAAAGACTGAAATCGGCTGTTCAATCCGGCTTGTGCGACTATGTTGCTATGGATATAAAGAATGCTCCCGGCAAGTACGGGCAGACATCCGGTAACGAAAAAATTACCTTTGATACAGTGAAGGAAAGTATAGAGTTCCTTAAAGACTCAGGTATTCCCCACGAATTCCGGACAACGGTGGTCAAGGATTTTCACACAAAGGAAGATATTGCTGAAATTGCGAAAATAATTGGTGAGAATGAAAAATATTTTATTCAGCCCTTCCGTGACGGAGAAAGAGTAATGGTGAGGGGACTTCAGGAATTCGACAATGAGGAACTGAAGATTTTGCTTGATACGGCAAGAGAGTATGCTCCCAAAACTTGTGTGCGGGGTGCAGATTTGTAGAGGATGAGGCGAGAGCTTCTTATAATCAATGTAGTAGAAAATGGCATTACGCCATTTTTAGCAGAACTTGTTCTGCAACTTTCAAACTTTAGGTTTGAAAGCTACGCTTGATTGCAATAGGTACGGTCTTTGCAAACAGAATGTTTGCAAAGGATTTGCGATTTTCGCAAATTGAAACACAATCGTGTTTCACCGTTCGCTATTATAATATATGTCACAGATGACAAGAATATAAGGAGATGGAATTATGTATAAAGTAAGAAAAAGAGATAATTCTCTGGTTGAATTTGATTTATCCAAAATCAGCGATGCTATGGTTCAGGCATTTGAAGCACAGAACAGACAGTATAATATGAACATAATTGATTTTCTGGCATTAAAGGTTACGGCAGATTTTGAGCCAAAGATTACAAACGATGCAGTTAATGTAGAGGCTATTCAGGACAGTGTGGAAGAGGTGCTTGTTCAGGCAGGCTATGCGGATGTTGCCAAGGCATACATCCTTTACAGAAAGCTCCACGAAAAGATGCGTAATATGCAGTCAACTGTTCTTGACTATCAGCAGGTTGTTGATAATTACCTCAAGATTAACGACTGGCGTGTTAAAGAGAATTCTACCGTTACATATTCGGTTGGCGGTCTTATCCTTTCAAACTCAGGTGCTATTACTGCAAACTACTGGCTCAGCGAAATTTATGACGATGAGATTGCTGATGCACACCGCAGTGCCGATATCCATATTCACGACCTTTCAATGCTCACAGGTTACTGTGCAGGCTGGTCGCTGAAACAGCTTATTCAGGAAGGTCTTGGCGGTGTTGAGGGCAAGATTACATCTGCTCCTGCAAGTCACCTTTCAACACTTTGCAACCAGATGGTTAACTTCCTTGGGATTATGCAAAACGAATGGGCAGGGGCTCAGGCGTTCAGTTCATTTGATACATATCTTGCACCTTTCGTAAAGGTGGATAACCTCAGCTACGAGCAGGTTAAAAAGTGCATTGAATCCTTTATCTACGGCGTGAATACACCATCAAGATGGGGAACACAGGCACCATTCTCAAACATCACTCTTGACTGGACTGTTCCTGCAGACCTTGCAGAGCTTCCTGCAATTGTTGGCGGCAAGGAAATGGATTTCAAGTACAAAGATTGTAAAGCCGAGATGGATATGGTTAACCGTGCATTTATCGAGGTTATGATTGAAGGCGATGCAAACGGCCGTGGTTTCCAGTATCCTATTCCCACATATTCAATCACAAAGGATTTCGACTGGTCAGAGACCGAAAACAACAAGCTTCTCTTTGAAATGACCTCTAAATATGGTACACCCTATTTTTCAAACTACATCAACAGCGATATGGAACCCAGCGATATCCGCAGTATGTGCTGCAGATTGCGTCTTGATCTTCGTGAACTGAGAAAGAAATCAGGCGGCTTCTTCGGTAGCGGCGAAAGTACAGGTTCTGTGGGCGTTGTTACAATCAATATGCCAAGAATTGCATACCTTGCAGAAGACGAAGAAGATTTCTTCAAGAGATTAAACAAGCTGATGGATATATCTGCACGTTCACTCAGCGTAAAGCGCGAGGTTATCACAAAGCTTCTTGATGAGGGACTTTATCCCTACACCAAGCGTTATCTTGGAACATTTGCAAATCACTTCTCAACCATCGGTCTTATCGGTATGAACGAAGTTGGTCTTAATGCAAATTGGCTTGGCGGCGATATGACAACCAAAGAAACACGTGAATTTACCAAAAAGGTTCTCAACCATATGCGTGAAAGACTTTCTGACTATCAGGAAAAATACGGCGATTTGTATAACCTTGAGGCAACTCCTGCTGAGTCTACAACATACCGTTTTGCAAAGCACGACAGAAAGAAGTATCCTGACATCATTACAGCTGCAAAAGAGGGAGAAACACCTTATTACACAAACAGTTCGCATCTTCCTGTTGGCTGTACTGCAGATATTTTTGATGCTCTTGATATGCAGGATGAGCTTCATACTCTGTATACATCAGGTACGGTATTCCATGCATTTCTGGGCGAAAAGCTTCCCGATTGTAAGGCAGCGGCAAGCCTGGTGCGCAAGATTGCTGAAAATTATGAGCTGCCCTACTACACATTGTCACCTACATACTCGGTATGTAAGGACCATGGCTATCTTATCGGCGAGCAGATGAAGTGTCCTATCTGCGGCGGCAGAACAGAGGTTTACAGCCGTATTACAGGTTATTACCGTCCTGTAAGCAACTGGAATGATGGTAAATCTCAGGAATATAAGGACAGAAAGCTGTATGACATTGAAAATTCCGTTCTCAAACGAAATGGTGTTACTGCGGTAGAAGCTGATTGCGGTTGTGATGCAGGCATTATGCTGTTTACAACCAAAACCTGCCCCAACTGCAAAGCGGCAAAGGCTGTTTTAGATAAGAGTGGAATTGGTTATACTGTTATTGATGCCGAAGAAAGTGTAAATCTGACAGAAGGCTATGGTGTGCGTCAGGCACCTACCCTGATTGTTAAATCGGGAGATAGCTTTGAAAAATTTGCAGGTATTTCGGAAATCAGAAAATACGTTGAAAGCACAAGATAAAGTTCAAATGGGAAACGGCGGGGTTATACGCCGTTTCCTTATTAGTGGGGGATGAAGAATATGTATGATATTATTATAATTGGCGGCGGCCCTGCAGGGCTTACTGCGGCTCTTTATGCATTAAGGGCCGAGAAAACAGTGGTAGTAATCGAAAAGCTGGGCCTTGGTGGACAGATTGCCCTCTCAAGCGAGGTAGAAAACTTTCCGGGCACACCAAAGATGAGCGGTGCAGATTTTGCTGCCAACCTTGCAGCTCAGGTTGAATCTCTGGGCGGCAGAATAGAGTATGAAGAGGTTGTTGAAATCGTTGACGGCAATCCCAAAACTGTTGTAACCGACCTTGACCGATACGAAGGCAGAAGCATTATAATTGCAACCGGCGTTAAAAATCGCCGTCTTGGTGCCGAAGGCGAGGACGAGCTTGTCGGCAAGGGAATTTCCTTCTGTGCAGTTTGCGATGGTTCATTCTATAAGAAAAAGACTGTTGCGGTTATCGGCGGCGGAAATACTGCCGTTGAGGATGCCATTTACCTTTCGGACATTGCAGAAAAGGTGTATATTGTGCACAGGCGAAATGAATTCCGTGCGGAAGGCCGTCTTGTACGTGCACTCAACGCAAAAGAAAATATAGAATGTGTTCTTGACTGCACGGTTGAAAGATTTATAAACGACGGCGGCCTGCGCGGTGTTGAGGTTGTAAATGTAAAGACCGGCGAAAAACGAACACTTGACGTTGACGGTGCTTTTGTGGCTGTTGGACAAATTCCGCAGTGCGAGATTTTCAAGGGTATTATCAATCTTACAGACGGTGGCTATGTTGACTCCGGCGAGAACTGCCGCACCAATATAGAGGGTGTTTTTGTGGCAGGTGATTGCCGCAACAAAACAGTTCGTCAGTTAACCACAGCCGTTGGCGATGGCAGTGTTGCAGCTTTAGCTGCAATCGACTATCTGGGATAGTTACGAATCGCGTATAAACATCCTGAAGATTTGTAATTCGGCGAATAACTGCGGAAAAAAGAACGGGACTGTTTAAAAACTTTGTTTTTAAACAGCCTTCCATTTGGGGATAGGTAAAATTGATTCGGAACACACAAACCGAACCAAAGCAGTAGCTTTGGGATACCCGAAGGTGTACTTGTGTACACCGAGAGGTGAGGTTTGTGCGTAGCAAAAAGACAATAAAAGCGGAAAAATCGCATAAAATATGCGATTTTTCAACATTTATAATATTTTTTTCGTTAATCTGCAGGTTGAGTCTATTGATTGCCCTGTCTTTTTGCGGTCCGGACTATTTTAACATCCCCTTAGTTTATTCGATTGTTTTTCCTAAGAACGTCGCTGCAGATTCTGCCAGCTTTTGCTCAAGCTCGCCAAAGTTGTCCTTTTCGGGTGAGGATAAAAACATTACTGTTCCTATTGCGTCGCCATCGTATATAATCGGTGCGGCAATACCTGCCATAAAGGTATCGTTGCCATCGGATACAGAGATGTTTTTAACACCGTTTTTAAGAACATAGGTGCTTTTTTCTGACATTACCTTTTCGATATCGTCCGAAATTTTTTTGTTCATAAGCTCCTTTTTTGATACTCCTGATACGGCGATTACTGTATCCTTATCGGATATGCAGGCAGGAATTCCTGCAGTGTGGGCAAGGGCCTCGGCATACTGGCTTGCAAATTCTCCAAGCTCACCAATTGGTGAGTATTTTTTAAATATAACAGTACCATCACTTTCGGTATAAATTTCCAAGGGGTCTCCTTCACGGATTCGCATGGTGCGTCGGATTTCTTTTGGGATTACAACTCTGCCCAGGTCATCAATTCGTCTTACAATTCCTGTTGCTTTCATATATAATTTGCTCCTTTTGTTTGATTTTACACTGCTATTTTGTGCAATCAAGGAATTTTTATGTAAAGAAAAATATGGAATGAATGTTTACATTTTAACTTTATTGTGTTAATATACTTTTGAGGTGAAAGGTGTTGAAATTTGAAATTTTTGATTTATGGAATAATGTTCCCGGAATGTGTGAGGAAGTGCCAAAGATAACAGCATATATTCCGGATAATAAAGCATCCGACGGAGCAGTTGTTATATTTCCCGGCGGCGGTTATGCAGTAAGGGCAAACCACGAGGGCGAAGGTTATGCAAAATATCTGTCAGAGAATGGAATTACTGCATTTGTGGTTGATTACCGTGTATCGCCCCACAGGTTTCCGTGCCAATTGCTTGATGCAAGGCGTGGCGTAAAATTTGCAAGATTTTATGCAGAAAAATACGGCATTGACAAGGACAAAATTGCAGTAATGGGCTCGTCGGCAGGCGGTCATCTGGCGGCACTTGTTTCTACATACTTTGATGAAATTGATTGCGAGGTTGTGCAGGACGAAATAGAAAAAGAAGATTTTATTCCCAAAGCACAGATTTTATGCTATCCGGTAATCCGGATTCTGGGCAAGGGTATTGCACATTTTGGCACAGGTCAAAACCTTTTGGGTGTTGAAAAACACGCAAGCTGCGGCGAAGGTTTTCAGCCTGATATGCTGGTTTCCGAAAGAACACCCAAGGCATTTATCTGGCACACAGCAGCAGACGGAGGTGTTTCTGTCCTCAACAGCTATGAATATGCATCAAGTCTTAAAAGGCACAATATTGATGTTGAAATGCATATCTTTCCTCACGGTATACACGGTCTTGGTGTATGCAAAGGAGATACTACGGAAGATGAAAAGGTTCTTGCCCATGATGCACAGTGGACCCAGCTTTTGCTGAACTGGTTAAGATACATAGGATTTTAAGAATTGAACAATGAATTAAAACAGCCGGATAAAATCCGGCTGTTTTTTGGTGTAGAATTTTAATTTTTAAACTTATTTGAAACATCCGTAAAAGACATTTCCTTAGTATTTGTTCGGTAAGCCAAAATAAACTATTTTGCTTCAAGACCGAAACGTTTTCTGAACTTGTCAACACGACCGCCTGTGTCAACCAACTTCTGCTTACCGGTATAGAAAGGATGGCAAGCTGAGCAAATTTCGATAGAAACATTCTCTTTTGTTGAACCTGTTTCAATTACATTACCACAAGCACACTTGATAGTTGTTTCCTTATAATCGGGATGTATTCCTGCTTTCATCTATATTTCACCTCTTTCTTTAGAGTTGTTAGCTAAATCAGCATTGTCTATTGTATCATAAAATTTATGCAAATGCAAGCATTATTTTTAAAAAATTATATTTTTTTCATCTGCTCCTGAATTTTTGCCTTTAAATAAGGAAAGTCAAGGGCCCTGTCAAGAAAGATTTCATCGGCTAAAAGCCCCTGATATATCAGCATATCAAGACCGTTAAGGGTGTCAAGACCAAGACGGTCAGCCATCTTTAAAAGATTTGTCATAGCAGGTCTATAGATAAGGTCATAAACAAGTGCGCCCTTTGGCAAGGCATTCAAAAAGGAAAAATCTTCAAAGTCACAGTCAATGCCTTCCATACCAAGTGGAGTGCAGTTTATCAGGATGTCACAGGATTCACAGTGTTTGGCAATTTCTGCATTATTAAGGCTGCCGCAGGTTATACTTTCACCTGTTTTATCGTAGACATTTTTGGCAAGTGCCAAAGCACCGGAGGGCGTTCTGTTTAAAACTGTAACCGAACCGGCGCCAACGAGAGCCATTTTAAGAGCAACAGTGTATGAAACACCACCTGCACCAAGGATAACAATATTTTTGTCTTTATAGCTGTGTCCCATGCTTTCAATGGCAAGCAGACATCCCTGACCGTCGGTATTATAACCCCACAGTTGATGGTCTTTCACCTTGACGGTGTTTACTGAACCAAAAATTTGCGCATCAGGGTCGATATAATCAAGATAGGGGATAACGTCCTGCTTGTGAGGCATAGTAAGGTTAAAACCTGAAATTTCGGCGCATCTATCTGAGGTGAGAAAGGAAGAAAGGTCGCCCTTTACTATACGAATTTTTTCGTAATCGCAGTCGATGCCCAGTTCCTGAAGAACGGTGGTGTGTATCACCGGTGACAGACTGTGGGCGATGGGGTCGCCGATAACTGCAAGATTAGTCTTCATTTATAACACTTACCTCTTCTTTAAGATAGTCAAGGGCAAGAAGGTAGCCGCGGAATCCAAGACCACAAATCTGACCAATGCAGGCAGGCGCCGTCACTGACTTGCGACGGAATTCCTCGCGCTTGTGAATGTTGGAAATGTGCACCTCGATTGCAGGAATATTAACCGATGAAAGTGCATCGTGTATTGCATAGCTATAATGTGTGTATGCACCGGGGTTAATAACAATTCCGTCATAATTACCTAAAGCGTGGTGGATAAAGTCGATAATTTCGCCTTCGCTGTTGCTTTGCAGAACTGTTGCCTCCACATCAATTTTTGCGGCGTAATCCTCGATATATGCCTCCAGATCGGCATAGGATTTACTTCCGTAAACTCCCGGCTCACGGATGCCAAGCATATTAAGGTTAGGCCCGTTGATTACCATAATTTTATTAGCCATTGTAACTGTTCACCTCATTTATAATTTTATCTGTAAGCGCATCAAGTGCGCAGTTATTTTCGATTTCAATATTGCAAAAGTCCTTGTATTTGGAAATCCTTTTTTCATAAAGTGTAAAAATTCTGTTTCTGCCCTCTGCAAGCAAGGGGCGTGATGATGTGTCAACATCGCCCACAATATCCTCAGGTGGACGGTTAATAAAAACCACAACACCGCAGCTTTGAAGAATTCCCTTGTTTTCGGGTCGTTCCACAACACCGCCGCCGGTTGAAATTACACAGTTTGTGTCTTTTGAAAGTTGCCGCAGTATTTCGGTTTCTTTCCGGCGGAAGCTGTCCTCGCCGTATTGGGAAAAGTATGCTGCAATATCGGGGGATACGGTTTGGGTGAACACCTCATCACAATCCACAAAATCCATATTGAGTTTTTTTGCAAGAAGCTTGCCCGTTGTGGTTTTGCCGCAACCGGGCATCCCGATAAGAATGATGTTTTGCATTAAAGAACCTACTCCTTTGCACAAGAATAGTTGCCTAATATTTTAAGGAATGATGTGTTCTCGGCTACCGTTTCCATAACCCGCTGAACTTTTTCGTCAAGCAGGGTTCCTTCAAAATCTACAAAGAACATATACTCAAAGTTTTTGGTGCGAAGGGGACGTGATTCAATTTTCAGCAGATTAAGACCGGAAAGTGAAAATTCCGAAAGAATACGGCTCAGAGCACCACATTCGTTGGGAAGGGTAAAGAGAAGGCTGATTTTGTTGCAGTCTTCGTTCAGTATTCCCCGTTTGGCAACTGCCGCAAAACGTGTTACGTTGTTGCCGCTTGTGCTTATGTTCCGGGCAAGAATTTTAAGGCCGTATATTTCGGCACATCTTGGGTCGGCAATTGCCGCCTTTGATTTTTCACCCATACCGGCAATCAGCTTTGCCGCCATTGCGGTGTTATAGTATGCCTGAAACTCTATTTTGGGATAGCTTTTAAAAAATTCCTTGCACTGCAGATAACCCTGTTCGTGGGAATAAACGGTTTCTATATCCGAAAGCTCAGCGTTGGGATGTGCCACCAGGCAGTGCTCAATGCTAACATCAACCTCGCCCACAATATAAAAGTCACGGGTCTCTAAAAGGTCATAAACACCTGATATAACACCGGTTGAAGCATTTTCAAGGGGCAGCACTGCGTAATCTGCCCTGCCTGCTTCAACTTCGTTAAGGGTTTCTGCAAAGGTCATAACATTTAAACGCCTGCAATCGTCGCCAAAAATTTTTATCAGTGCAGTTTCGCTGTTTGCACCGGCAACGCCCTGAAAGACCACCATTGGGTCATCCTTCAGCCTGCCGTTGTCAAAGATACTGCTCATGTCAAGGCTCGGTTTGCCGTTGGTCAGCCTTGTTCGTTGAGCCCCTCGGCTGATTGACATTATTGAAGAAAAGAAATCCCGAACAGCTTCTGCTTTGTCAGGCTGTACCAAAGACATTTTATGGTCAAGGATTTGCTTTTCCCTTGTTTTGTCAAGAACGGGCAGATTGTTTGCCTTTTTATAGTCGGCAATAGCCTTGCTGCATTCCATTCTTTCAAGAAACAGAGGAAGAAGCTTGCTGTCAATTTCGTCTATTTTTTTTCTTTGAGCTTCAAGATCGTTCATATATACGTACCTTCTTCTTTAAATCAATTTGCTTTCCAATATCGCAAGTGCCGCAGCACATTCCACAACAACCGCCGCACGTTGCACAATGCAGGGGTCGTGTCTGCCGTGTATTTCAACGGTGGTATTTGTCATTGTGTTTGTATCAACGGTGCGTTGCTCTTTGGCAATAGATGGGGTTGGCTTGATTGCCACCGAAAATATAATGGGCATACCGTTGGTAATACCGCCGTTAATGCCACCGTTGTTGTTGGTTTCGGTGAAAATCCTTTTTCCGTCGGTTGCAAATGGGTCATTTGCCTCGAATCCGGTCATATTGCACAGATCAAAGCCTTTGCCAAATTCAATTCCTTTAACTGCAGGGATTGAAAACATCATTGAAGAAATCAGACTTTCAACCGATGCAAAAAATGGCGAGCCAAAACCGGGCTTGATGCCCACTGCTGCACATTCGATAATGCCCCCAACCGAGTTTTTGTGGGCTGCCGCATCGGTAATTTCCTTCTGCATTGCATTGCCTGTGTTGTCATCCATTACCGGGAAGGGTTTTGCAGAGATTTCGGTAAGAAGACCGGCGGTTAGCTCGCAGTCAAGGAAGGATTGTTCTTTGATGCCGTGAATTGATTTGATATGACAACCAACAGTTATTCCGTTGCAGGATAAAACCTGTTTTGCAATAGCCCCTGCAAAAACCAGCGGTGCGGTAATTCTGCCCGAAAAGTGTCCGCCCCCACGAAAATCGTGGCATTCTCCGTATTTTTGAAATCCAGTAAAGTCTGCGTGGCCGGGACGGAGAAGATTGGGAGTGTAGTCCTTTGAACGTGTGTTGGTGTTGCGTATAATTCCGCAAACAGGTGTTCCGCAGGTTTTACCTTCAAAAATACCCGACAGAATTTCAACCTCGTCGGCTTCCTTCCGTGGGGTTGAGAGTTTATCTCTGCCCGGCGCACGGCGCTGCATTTCACGGCGGATAAATTCTGTATCAATTGTGATGCCAGACGGAATTCCGTCTAAAACAACACCGATTGCCTCACCGTGGGATTCACCAAAAATACTGACCTTCAGCTTGCTGCCCCATGTATTCATTCTGCATTACCACCTAACATTTTATAATCTTCAAAAAAGTTTGGATATGATTTTTTAACTGCCTTTTTTGCCCCGTCAATGAAAACATCACCTTCACAACGAAGGGCGGCAATTGCTGCTGCCATTGCAATACGGTGGTCATTCCAGGCGGAAGTTTCGGCACCGTTTAAAATCTGTTTACCGTTAATTTCCAGAAAGTCCTGACCTTCTGTGATATCAGCCCCCATTTTTGTCAGCTCGGCGGTGATTGCCGCCAGACGGTCGCTTTCTTTTATGCGAAGACGGCCGGCATTTTCAATACGGCTTGTGCCTTTGCAAAAGCAAAACAAAACGGCAAGTATGGGAACAAGGTCGGGCACCGAATCTGCATCAACAGATATTCCGTGCATATTTGCAGAAGGGTGCACACAAAGAGAATCTTTGCCGATACGTTCAACCGCAGCTCCGGTGCTTTCGATAATTTCAATTATTGCTTTGTCACCCTGCAAGCTGTTTTTGTTAAGACCTGTGCAGGTAATGTCGCAGCCTAAAGCTCCTGCCACCAGCCAGAAGGCGGCATTTGAAAAATCGCCTTCAACCGTGTAGCTTTTAGCTTTATATTTTTGATTTCCTTTTATGATAAAGGAAGAATAATTTTCGTTTTTGATTTCTATGCCAAATGTTTTAAGTACATCAAGGGTAATGTCAATATATGCCCGTGATGTAAGACTGCCCTTGATTTTTATTTCGCTGTCACCCTCAAGAAGGGGCAGGGCATACAAAAGCCCGGTTATAAACTGCGAGCTCAACAATCCGTCAATTTCATATGTGCCCGGGGTGAGCTTGCCTTTTATCGTAAGAACTTCATTCTTCAGAGAGTATTTTATGTTCTTCTGCTTAAAAATTTCAAAATAGGGGTCAAGAGGCCTTTCCATAAGCCTTCCGTGACCGGTAAATTGCACCTTATCACACATTACCATTGCAATGGGGATAAAAAAGCGGAGGGTAGAGCCGCTTTCGCCGCAATCAAGCAAAGCACAAGAGGAGGGCATCTTGCCACTCTCGATTGTTGCAGTATTGCTTTTGTGGTTATATTTCCATTTTGAACCCAATTGTGCGGCGCAGTCAAGAGTTGCTGTGATATCGGCAGATAAGTGCAGATTTTTAATTGTAGATTTTTCTCCCGAAAGAAAGGCGGCAATAACCGCACGGTGAGCATAGCTCTTTGAAGGCGGTGCCTTAACCGTGCCCGAAAGCACCTGAGGAGTGATTTTTACCATATCCAGATACCGTCCTTTGGTGTTTGTTTAAGGATAACTTTTCCGATTTTTTCGGGAATAACAAGTGAAACCATATTTCCCTCGCCCTTTTTGTCAACCTTCACAGCGTCTAACAGGGCTTGCTTATCAATCTCTACCCGCCTGGGCAGATTAAATTCTCCGCAAAGGTCTGCGATACGTCCCGATGTACCAATGGGGGTAATATCGCAGTTTTCACCGTATTCTGCCGCCATAACCATACCTGCGGCAACGGCTTCGCCATGGGTGTAGTCGCAAAAATTATATTTTTTTTCGATTGCGTGGCCAAAGGTGTGCCCGAAGTTTAAAATCATACGCATACCTGTGTCAAACTCGTCTTCTTCAACAACCATTCGTTTAAGGTCGCATGACCGATATATTACATCTTCAATAATATCCATAATTCCCTTGCGTGAGGGAGCATTTTCGATTTTTGAAAAAAGGTCTTCGTCAAGGATTACTCCGTATTTGATAACCTCTGCCATACCGTCTGAGAATACTCTGTCGGGAAGGGTTTCAAGGCAGAGGGGGTCTATAATAACAAGCTTTGGCTGATAGAATGCACCAACCAGATTTTTTCCTTGAGGAAGGTTAACCGCAACCTTGCCGCCCACACTGCTGTCAACCTGAGCAAGCAATGTGGTGGGAATTTGCACAAAGGGAATTCCACGAAGAAGAGTGGAGGCACAAAGACCTGTCAGGTCGCCAACCACACCGCCGCCAAGGGCAACGATTAAATCTGTTCGGGTGATGCCAAAATCAAGCATTTCACCGTAAAGGTATGTAAGCATTTCAACAGATTTTGAACTTTCTCCTGCCGGAACTGTGATGACCGATGCTTCAAATCCGCAATTGCTTATGGATTCAAGCAGTGTGTGGGCATAAAGGGGCGCAACATTACTGTCGGTCACAACCGCAACCTTGCACCGGTTGTGAATGGCGGCAATAAGCTCACCGGAACCCGTCAGAATTCCTTTTTCGATTTTTATGTCATATTCCCTGCCGGGCAGGTTTATACGCAATGTATGCATTATAAAAACTCCTTCTGAAATGCTATCTTAATATTTTATCATAGAATGACGTAAATTTCAATATTTTTCCGGCTCTTTTGCCTGCATTGCAAGTTTGTTTTCCTTTACGGTGGCAAGAAGTCGTTCAAGCTCTGCTTTGTCGTCCTGTTCTATGGCGCATTTAAATTTGGTTACAGAGTTTATAAAGGTATTAAGCTCTTCCAGCAAAAAGTCTTTGTTCTCGATAAATAACTGACTCCACAGCTTTGGACTTATGTTTGCAATCCTGGTACAGTCGCGGAATGCTCCTGCGCAATATGCAAGATTCATTTCGTGGTTATACTCAAGGCAAAGGGATGATGCCGCAACGTGCATCAGGTCGCTGGTATAAGCGATAATTCCGTCGTGCTCTTCAGGGCAGGCCGAGGTAATCCTGGTTGCACCAATATGCTTTGCCATATCTGCCACAATAGTGATTGCATCAGGGGTGGAGCTTTCTGTTGGGGTTACAATGTATCCGCATCCGTTAAAAAGGTCGGGCGATGCACTGTCAAAGCCGTCAGTTTCTTTGCCTGCCATGGGATGTCCGCCAACATAGGCGGTGCCTTGGGGCAGAACACTGGCAATATCCTTTGACAGCTTGGTTTTAACTCCGCACACATCGGTAATTACTGCACCGTGCTTAAATGCAGCTTGGTTCTCGCTGATAATTTTTGCTATAAGCTCGGGGAATACGCAAAGTATTACCAAATCAGCATTTTCGATTGCAGGGGCGGGAGTTTCAAAAGCCTCGTCAATTGCGTTTGCTGCAAGTGCCTTTCTTCGAGTTTCGGGATTGATGTCGCAACCGCAAATTTTTGCACCTTTAAAACCGTGCAGGGCATAAGCCATCGAACCGCCGATGATGCCAAGACCTATAATTGCTATTTTAAAACCGGATTCTTCCATAAATAATACCTCGAAAAGATTTTTTTAACATTCCTTGCCAAAGTGAACACTTATATTTCCAAGCTTGGTCATAAGTGATGCATACTGGTCAAGGTCAAGTGACTGTGCACCGTCGCAAAGTGCTGATTTTGGGTCGTTGTGAACTTCTACAATAATGCCGTCGGCACCAACTGCCATTGCAGCTAAGGACAAAGGCTCCACCATCCAGCTCATTCCTGCCGAGTGGGATGGGTCAACAACAACGGGCAGATGGCTGAGCTTTTTTACAGCCGGGATAGCACTCAGGTCAAGGGTGTTGCGTGTGTAGGTTTCAAAGGTGCGGATACCTCTTTCGCAAAGGATAACATTGTGATTGCCCCCTGCCATAATATATTCAGCCGACATAAGCCACTCTTCGATTGTTGCCGAGAGTCCTCGTTTAAGAAGGATGGGCTTGTTGATTTTGCCAAGCTCTTTAAGCAGGTCAAAGTTCTGCATGTTTCTGGCACCAACCTGAATAATATCAACATTTTCGTTGAAAACCTCAACCAGCGAGGGACACATAATCTCGGTAACAATCGCCAAACCTGTTTCCTTGCGTGCCTCCTTTAAAAGCTCAAGACCTTCAAGCTCTAAGCCCTGGAAGGAGTAGGGTGATGTTCTTGGCTTGTATGCACCGCCGCGAAGAATTTTTGCACCGTTCTTCTTTACACTTTTTGCAACTGTCAGTATTTGTTCTTCTGTTTCAACACTGCAGGGACCTGCAATAACCACAAAGTTCTTTCCGTCACCGATTTTTACATCGCCAACCTCAACCACAGTATCTGCTGGGTGGAATTTGCGGCTTGCCTTTTTAAAAGGCTCCTGAACACGCATAATTCTTTCAATATCGGGGTCAAGAAGCAGACGGTCTGCATCAAGCTGATGCGTGTCGCCGATAAGACCAAGGACGATACTGCCGGTACCCTCGATAATATCCACCTCAAGGCCTTTGCCACGGAAATCCTCCACCATTGCATTCAGCTTTTCCTTTTGTATTGATGTTTTTGTTACAATTACCATAATAAATCATACCTTTCTTTTATAAAAATAAAAAGGAGCCCGTCAGTATAACGAGCTCCCTGAATAAGTTTCAAGATTAAAGCTTTAAACGCTTGGTAAACATATCAGCCCATTATACTTTTGTTTTTTTCCGAAGTAAAAATAACCGTAGCTAAAGAAAAAGCTAAGGCTGATAAAGTAAAAGAAATATTCAATTGTATTGCGAAGCATATTTCTGATGTTCATAATACATATTCCTTTCGGTCATTTGAACAATATTTTAGCACACTAAACTGATAAAGTCAAGGGCTTTAAAAAAAATTTTTATAATTATTAGATTATTTATTGCGCTGGCGCTGATAATATGATAAAATGCATTTGAATTTAATTGACACAGAAGTTTTATTGAAGGGAGGATTAACGTGATTTTTCACGTTAATCCTCCGACGGAGTTTATTGCACCGCCAAAGCTTTCGTGCCCATAAGGCACGAAATGGCGATGTGCGTAATTTCCACTACACGCCTTATCTGCCCACAATAAGATGCGTGTATATTTTTAGTTACTATTTGTAGGCAGAAAGGCTATGGAAATTATTGTGAAAAAATCTGACTTTTTAATGCAGTTAAATAATGGAAGATATGATAAGGAAATATCATGTCTTTACGGTGCCGATGCAGTAGATAAGCAAAAGTTGAGATATGCCGAAGCGGTAGCAAAATTTACTGAAACATATCCTCAAAATGATGAAATATACATATTCTCAGCACCCGGCAGAACCGAAATCGGCGGCAACCACACCGACCATCAGCACGGATGTGTTCTGGCTGCGGCTGTGGATGTGGATGTTATCGGAGTGGTGGCATTTAATGAATCGGGTGTGATAAATGCTTTGTCGGAGGGTTACAAACCGCTTTCTGTAAATCTTGACAGCCTCGCACCAAATTCTTGCGACAATGGCACGGCGGCCATTATCCGGGGCGTTGTATCAAAATTTGCTGAAATGGGTATATCGGTTGGCGGCTTCGATATGTACGCAACCTCTGATGTTCTGGCAGGCAGCGGTATTTCTTCATCGGCTGCATTTGAAACTCTTATAGGTACAATAATTGACAAATATTATAATGAAGGAAACGCAGGTGCCGTGGAAATTGCAAAGATAGGTCAGTATGCTGAAAATAACTATTTTGGCAAAAAAAGCGGACTTATGGACCAGATGGTGTCATCGGTGGGTGGATTTGTTTTTATAGATTTTAATGACACAGAAAATCCATTTATTGAAAGCTGTAGTGTTGACTTTGACACCCTTGGCTATGATTTGTTTATTACTGATACAAAGGGTAGCCACGCAGACCTTTCTGACGAATATTCGGCTGTTCCGGCTGAAATGCGGTCGGTAGCAGAGTTTTTTGGCAAGGAGTATCTGCGTCAGGTTGACATTGATGAATTCTGGGCAAAGCTTCCCGAAATCCGCAAGGTGTGCAGCGACCGAGCTGGTTTGCGTGCAATGCACTTTTTTGACGAAAATCTGCGTCCAAGGGCAGAGTTTGATGCCCTGAAGTCAGGGGATATAAATGAGTTTTTAAGACTTGTAGATGAGTCGGGTCAGTCGTCTGAGAGGCTGTTGCAGAACATTTATTCTACCAAGAAACCTGTTGAGCAGGCGGTTAATCTGGGCCTTGCAGTAAGCCGAAAAGTATTAGGAGGCAAGGGTGCCTGCCGTGTTCACGGCGGTGGTTTTGCAGGAACTATTCAGGCATTCGTTCCAAAGGGAATGTCGGCAGAATATAAGGCGGCTCTTGACGGTATCTTTGGTGAGGGAAGTTGCCGACTTATGAGAATACGCCCTGTTGGGGGTATTGATTTTCTAGAATATACTGAATAAATACAAAAGACGGTTGGTGAATTTGCCAATCGTCTTTTAGCTTTACATTACAAAATTTCTTCAATATGAAAGCCTTCCTGATGAGGAATATGCTCCACAAGCTTTTCAAACATTATAAATTCTCCAAAGAAATCAGGTTTTTGTTTTAGCTCGGCATAGGCCCGGCTTTGGGTGAGAGATATTTCAATCTGTTCGATTTCTTTTGTGGATATGGTCAGGGATGCCCATGTTCGCCGCTTGTCCCATAGCTTTCGGATAAGGTCAATTTTTTTGACAGTTTCATCCCAACGGTCAACATTGGCAAGGGAGTGAACCTGTTTGCACTCTGCCGAAATGTCATTGGCAAGAGATACCATAATAAAGGCGTGTATGCCGATGAAAAGACAGATTGCTGTAAATATTGCAATAGCGGATATAAATGCCTTCATTATTTTTCACCCTTTCCTTTGTCGTTGGGAATAATTACAATTTCTCCCGACTTGTCTGCCGTCATGCAAAATACCTGGCCGGGTTTTGATATTTTATGTTTCTTCAGTGTGGCAATAAGCCATTCTTCGTTAAACCCAAGACGTTTTATGTTGTTGTGATTTATATGACCATTATCAATTATAACATAGCTGAGCAAAATGGGAGATGAACTTTCCAATCCTAAATCCGAAAGACTGACAGGCCGTTGGTCATTTTTTGGAATAACGCTCACATTGCCGTTTGTTTCCATTATGATATATTCAACTTCCGAAAGGGAGGTTGAACCTGTATTCCGTACGGTTTCCATAAGGTCGTTAAGGTTAAACCGTTGCTTTTCCATTTCTGTCTGATTGATTGAGCCTTTTTCGTAAAATACGCTGGGAGTACCGAAAAAGATTTTGCGGATGGTAAAATTTTTGTATGCACCATACGAAAGCAAAACCTCAAGAATAAGAAGCAGAGCAATGGCGATAAGGCTGGTAAGTATTGGCAGCGACGGGTCCTGAACGGGTGCTGCGGCGACTTCTGAGATTATGATTGTTACAACAAGCTCCGATGGCTCAAGCTCGCCAATCTGACGCTTGCCAAGCATACGCAAAGAGAGTATGGTGAAAAAGTATATAATAATTGTGCGGATAAAGGTGATAAGCATTGCAAAACCTCCTGTTTACAATACTGTTTCCCATTCTGCAAATTTTATGTATTTATGCACAAATCAGCGTTTGCGGCATATTATGTAAGGTAATAAAAAAATGAGGAGTGTTAAGATGGACGGATATATTCTTGTGCAGGTATCTACCGCAGACCAGGCCATACCGATTCCCGATGCAAATGTGATTATTTCAAGGGTTACCGACGGCGGCGAGGAGCTTATACGTGTTCTTAAAACCGACCGCAGCGGAAGAACAGAGATTGTTGCAGTTCCTGCACCGCCTGCGGCAAATTCACAGACCCCCGATGATATTGGTACCAGATTTTTTAAGTATAACATCCGTGTGGATTATCCGGGATATATCACCACCGAAAATGTTAATGTTCCGGTGTTTGAGGGGCAAAAATCAATTCAGTCGGTATTGATGATACCGCTTTCAGAGGGCGACGAAAGGGGCAAGGTGATTACTGTTACCGAGGAAGAGCCCTTTGAAAATGAGTAAAAGGAGGCAGGATAAATGATAGGCAGACCCTATATTCCCGAAACAATAACAGTGCATCTTGGAGCACCGGATTCCAATGCCGAAAACGTGACCGTCAGCTTTGCGGATTACATAAAGAATGTTGCATCAAGTGAGATTTATCCCACCTGGCCCGAAAGTGCCTTGCGCGCAAATATTTATGCCCAGATTTCCTATGCCTTAAATCGTGTTTACACCGAATGGTACCGTTCCCGTGGCTATGATTTTGATATAACAAATTCAACGGCATTTGACCAGTCCTTTGTGAAAAACCGTGACGTTTTTGAAAATATAAGTCTGATTGTGGACGAAATCTTTAATGATTATATTCGTCGTCAGGGCAATATTGAGCCGTTGTTTGCCGCCTTCTGTGACGGCAGAGAGGTGACCTGCAACGGGCTTTCCCAGTGGGGGTCGGTGGAGCTTGCCAATCAGGGATTGGGGCCATATGATATTCTCACCCGTTACTATGGCAATGATATCGAGCTTGTTCAGGATGCACCTATACAAAATGTAACCGAAACTTATCCCGGCACACCTCTTCGCCTTGGAAGTTCCGGCCAGGATGTGCGAACAATACAAAACCAGCTTAACCGGATTTCAAGAGATTACCCGCTTATTCCTAAAATAACAACGGTTGACGGGGCATTCGGTCAGGAAACCGAGGATGCGGTCAGGAAGTTTCAGGAGATTTTCAATCTGACAGTTGACGGTATTATCGGCAAGGCAACCTGGTACAGAATAAAGTCTATTTTTGTGGCGGTGGCACGGCTTGGGGCACTTAATTCCGAGGGCATCCGCCTTGCAGATGTGTCAAAGAATTTTGTCACCCAGGTAAGACGTGGGGATACAGGCAATCCTGTGCGTGTTATTCAGTATTATCTGGCAGTTATTGCGGTATATAATAATTCGGTTCCTTCGGTTAATATTGACGGAATTTTCGGCGAAGCCACCGAAAATTCGGTACGCAGTTTTCAACGCACCAAGGGCCTTCCTGAAACCGGTGTGGTTGATGAAACCACCTGGAACGAGCTTAACCGCACATATCTGGGAATTTTAGAGAGTTATCCTCCGCAGTTTATTGCCGAAGATTACGCACCCTATCCCGGAACTCCGTTGGTTCTGGGCAGTCAGGGTGATGCGGTAAGGGTGGTGCAGACAAGGCTTGGCTTTATATCAGGCGTTTATAAAAATGTTCCTGCCGTGGAGATTACGGGCACCTTTGATGAACAGACCCAAAATGCTGCTGATGCCTTTGCAGAGGATCAGGGACTTCCACCCAAGGGATTTGTGGGACCGGGTCTGTGGAAGCTGATTGAAGACACATATTTCAATTTAAAGAATGGCGACCTGAAAACACCGGGTCAGTATCCGGGATACGCAATAAATGGGCAAGGGAGGCAGTTAAATGGATAATAACTTGTATTTTTCACACCGTGACGAAAAGGCAAATATTTATGAACTGCAGACATATCTAAGGTATTTGTCAAGATATATAAAAGAAATTCCGCAGGTAAATCCCGATGGAATATACGGACCCGAAACCCGCAAAGCTGTAAGTGCCTTTCAAAAAAGGTTTGGTTTACCTGCAACAGGTGAAGCGGATTTTGAAACCTGGACCCGGATAGTAGAGGAGTATGACAATGTTGTTCGTGCAGAAAAATATGTAAATCCGGTTTTTGTGTATCCTGTTGATAACCCAAATATAAAAGAGGGCGATGATTTTGAGGAAATATATATTCTGCAGATAATGCTAAGACGTCTTGCAAAAATATTCCCCAATATCCATATGCCCAAAATTACAGGCATTTTTGATAAGGATACCAAAAAGGCAGCAGAGGATGTGGAAAGGTATTACGGTAAAATTCCGTCAGGAAAAATTGATCGTGAGTTGTGGAACATTATTGCCGATACTTACAGTGCATTTACCTTTAATGACTGATTGACAGTTTGTGGAATTTTTGGTAAAATAAACTTTACTGCCTCTTGAGCATTTGAGGGGCAGTAAAGAATCTTATGGAGGACACTGTATTATGCGAATGAGAAGAAAAAAACACCGCGAAGAACGTATGGAAAGTTGTTCGGGGCTTATGATAAAAGATATTATGGAATATAAAAACGATATCAGGGCGGTATACAGCGAGGACAAGCCTTTGCACATCGAAATCGGCTGCGGCAAGGGCGGTTTTATCAGCGAAACTGCGCGAAGAAACCCCGATGTTAATTATATTGCATTTGAAAAAAATCTCGATGTGTTAGTTCTGGCGATGGAAAAGGTTCAGGAACTGGGGCTTACAAATGTTCGGTTTGTTCCCGGAGATGCCGGTGTCCTTGGGGATATGGAAACAAAAACAAAAATTCAGCGTATTTACATTAACTTCTGCGACCCCTGGCCAAAGTCGGGACATAAAAAAAGAAGGCTCACCCACGAGAACTTTCTTTCAATATATAAGCGGTTGCTTGAAGACGGAGGAGAAATCCATTTTAAAACAGATAACAGGGGACTGTTTGAATTTTCGCTGAATTCTTTTGCGGATTTTGGACTGAAATTAAAAAACATTACCCTCGATTTGCACAACAGTGGCTTTGAGGGTAATGTAATGACCGAATACGAAAAACTGTTTTCCGAAAAAGGACAGCCTATATACAGATGTGAGGCCAGAATTTAATTTCTGTCAGAATGAATAATGGGAATTGCAACCAAAACCGCAAATGTTAACAACTGTGACAGAATAAAGGAGAGAAACACATAATCAGAGTTAAGCATAGGCTCTAAAAATCTGGTATGCTGAAAGAACCATCGGTAGATATTGCCGGCTTTTAAGATGTAAAGGTAACTTGAAGTACCACAGAAAATTGTAAATGAAGATATTGCCGGCACCCAATAGTCACCGGGTGAAAAAGCCCGCATAAAAGCCCGATACCAGTTTTTGTAATAAAAAAGTAAAAACAGGATAAAAGCTGCCAGATTAAGCACAAAGCAAACAATTCTGACAGCAAGCACGGTATCTCTGTATATCATCAGTGAAAAAATCACCGAGCATAGTATTGACATGCAAAAGGTCTTGATTGTTTCAAGAACCGAGTTTGTAAGTTTGTACATTGAAATAAACACAACCTTTCTAACTTTTACATATTACCACATTCTTTTGGAATATTCAATAGAAAAAAGGGATTTTTTTTAGAAAAAAGATTATAGAAATGTAAAAAAATAGTTGACAAAGGGACTAAAGTGTGATAGAATTACACGGTAAAGCAGAAGGTCCGCTTCTCCCCTTAGCTTACGGCAACAGGGTTTTGAGTTTGTTTTTTGAGTGCGGAGATTTATGCTTTCTCCGCACTTTTTTATTTTGTAAAACAGTGCAAATTTTTTTGGAGGTGTTTAGGTATAGCTAAGCAAGAGTTGATGATTAACGAAGAAATCAAAGACAAAGAAGTCCGTCTTATCGGTCCCGAGGGCGAGCAGCTTGGAGTGGTTTCAGGCAAGGATGCACTTGCAATGGCTGATCAGCACAGTCTTGACCTTGTTAAGATTGCGCCTCAGGCAAAACCACCCGTGTGCAAAATTATGGACTACGGAAAGTACAAGTTTGAAATCGCCAAAAGGGAAAAGGAGCAAAGAAAGAACCAAAAGGTTATTGACGTTAAAGAGGTTCGTCTTAGCCCCAATATCGACGAGCACGATTTCCAGACAAAGGTTAATCAGGGAATCAAGTTTTTAAAGTCCGGTGACAAGGTTAAAGTTTCTGTACGCTTCCGTGGTCGTGAGATTGCTCACAGTGCCAGCGGCAAGGAGCTTCTTCTCAGAGTGAAGGATGCTATGGCAGAGGTTGGCGTTGTTGAAAAGGATATTAAACTCGAAGGCAGAAGTATGGCTATGTTTGTATCACCCAAGAAGGCATAAGGCTTCGGTCAGTTAGGACAAAGGCTTTAAAAGTTATTTATGGAAGGAGAATAAAAGATGCCTAAAATTAAGACACACAAAGGCGCTGCAAAACGTTTCGGCGTTACAAAGAACGGAAAAATCAAAAGAGGTAAGGCTTTCAGAAGTCACATCCTTAACAAGAAGACAACAAAGAGAAAAAGAAAGCTCAGAAGAGCAGGTTATCTTGCAAAGGCAAATGCTGCTACTATCAGAGCAATGATGCCCTACAAATAAAGGGTAATCCCCGATTGCGGCAAAGTGCCGCAAACCTCCGTCAGGTGGCGGAGCTTTTTACAGCGAAGTGTTTCGCAATAATTGATTAGGAAAAGAAAGGAGTCTTTATCATGGCAAGAGTTAAAGGTGCTATGCACACAAGAAAAAGACGTAAAAAAATATTGAAATTAGCTAAAGGTTACAGAGGAGCAAAAAGTAAACTCTTTAAAACAGCCAACCAGGCAGTTATGAAATCTCTTACTTATGCTTATCGTGACAGAAAGCAAAAGAAGAGAAACTTCAGACAGCTCTGGATTGCTCGTATCAATGCAGCAGCTCGTGCAAACGGTATCAGCTACAGCAGATTTATGAACGGTCTTAAAAACAACGGTATCGAAATCAACAGAAAGATGCTTGCAGAAATTGCAGTTGCAGACCCTGCTGCTTTCGCAAAACTCGTTGAAAAGGTAAAATAATATGTGTATGAAAAAAGTTATACTGCAATCGTGGTATAACTTTTTCGCACAATAAAGAAATTAACCGGAGGATATTATGCTTATGTGGGAAGACTTTAAATATAACGTTGTCGCCGGTATAAACAGAATGTTGACCGATATAGAGGAGTTTGTTTACCCTGTCACATTAAAACTTCATCCGATACTCAGACCTTTGAGTATTTTAAATATCTGGGTAGTTGCTGCAGTATTTGTTGCAATGCTGATTTACTTGATTTGTATAAGACACCATCACGTGATTAACAAACTGAAAAGGCCCGAAAATTATTTTATGGCAGTAATATTGTTGATTATATATGCCTTTATTTCTGAAACCCCGCTAAGGATAGGTTCGGTAACAAGCATAAATGTGGGTCTTGTGACGATGCCCCTTGCGGCAAAGCTGTTTGGACCTGTTTTGTCAGGTGCGTTTGGTATTATACAGTATGCAACATCTTTTGTTATGCATCAGGGCGAGGCATTCAACCTCAGCTCGTTGATGGTTGCAGGTATCAGCGGCATGATTTATGGCAGAATTATTTATATGCGAAAAACAACATACTTAAGGTGCCTGTGGGCAAAATTTTTGGTGAGTGTGGTGTGCAATATTATACTTGTTCCTATGTTTGAGGCCGAAACTCTGACGCATGATATATTGGCAGTGGTGGTACGCAACATTTCACTCCATATTTTACTTGCACCGGTTCAGGCATTGCTGATTTTTGTAACTCTTAAACTTATGAAAAAAGTCAGGAAGGTAATACAAGAAGGTTCCTGGGGATGGGCAAGATGATACTTGAGATAACAGGAAAAGATAACAAGACCTTGAAACTTATTAAGGCATTAAAAAAGAAGAATAACCGCATCGAGCATGGGAAGTTTGTGGCAGAGGGCAGAAAGATTGTTCTTGAGGCTTTTGAATATGTGCCCAATGACATCTTTTGTATAGTTGCAACCCGGGAATTCTGCGAAAAAGAGGCAGAGATTGTGACAACTGCCGAGAGTGTATGCGATAAAGTGTTTGTTGTGTCACAGCAAATGTTTGCAGACATTTCCGACACCGATACTCCCCAGGGAATTCTGGCGGTTATAAATATGACAGATAAGGAATTTACCTTGTCTGAAGCCGCACGGGACATTGTGATTCTGGACGGCGTTTCAGAACCCGGTAATATGGGCACGGTTATAAGAACGGCAGAGGCTTTGGGCTTTGACGGGATTTATCTTATGAAGGGCTGTGCTGATATTTATAGTTCCAAGACGGTTCGTGCCACCATGGGTTCGGTGTTCAGAATGAAATTTAAAATCGGGTGCGAACCTGCCGATATTGAAGACTTGCAGAAATCGGGCTTTAGTGTGATTTCAACAACACCCGGTGGCGATACTGTTCTTGAAGAAATGTCGGTAAAAGGCAAAACTGCCGTTGTTATAGGCAACGAGGCTCACGGCGTGTGCCGTCAGTTGCTTGAGCTTTCGGATATGCGTGTTAAAATCACTATGGATGGGCTTGCAGAGTCCCTTAATGCGGCGGTTGCTGCAGGAATTGCCATGCATTGGATAAAAACCTGCAGGGAAAAGTAAGTTATTTGTTGGAAATAGTATTATGGAAATTTTGTATGAATTGTGGCTGCACACCATGTGTGATTTCGAGCCTGAAACAGTCGAAAAAGCTGTTGTTTTGTTTGAAGAGCAAGGAAGAAGGTTTTCTTCCAATACGGCAGACCGTTTTAAGCTGAAAAATGCAGGGGTTTCCCCTAAAATCGCAGACAGGATAGGCGAGGTTGAATATTTCAAACGGGCTCAGGAAATAATGGATTATTGCAGCAACAATGATATAAGAATTATTGATCGGGATTCGGAGGAATATCCTAAGTTTTTGAAGCATATAAATTCTCCACCCCGTATTTTATTCGCTAAGGGAAAGAAAATAGACCTGAACAACAATCTCTGTGTGTCGGTTGTGGGTAGCAGAAAACCTACACTTCAGGGCAAGACCACAGCCCGTGCAATAGGCAAAAGTCTTGCAGCAGAGGGGATAGTTGTTGTTAGCGGCATGGCAGAGGGTGTTGATGCCGAGGCACATCAGGGTGCAATTGATGCAGGCGGCAAAACTGTTGCTGTTCTTGCAGGAAGTGTTGATACAATATATCCAAGGTCAAACCAAAAGCTGTATTATGAGATACTTGAATGTGGAACGGTTATCTCTGAACGGCCGCCGGGAACGGTGGTAAAGCCTTATTTTTATCAACAGCGAAACCGCATTGTTGTAGGTATGTCCCAGGGAACTGTTGTTGTAGAGGGCGAGTTGGTAAGCGGTACGGCAATTACCGCAAGACTTGCCACAGAAAATGGCAGAGATGTTTTTGCTGTTCCCGGAAATCCAATGGTGAAAATGGCGGAGCTTCCTAATAGCTTAATCAGTGAGGGAGCAATGATTGTTGACAAAATAAATCGGCCACTTGAATATTATAAAGAAACAAAGACAGAATATTTTGAAAAAACCCTTCCTCTGCAAAAGGAGGAAGTTAAAAGATTTGAAGGCTTTTCTGCGGAAGACAGAGCAATTCTCGATTTCATCACAAGCTGCGGCGGTGTTGCCGATGCCGAGGAAATTGCAGAGAAACTGGGGTTCGCCCCGGCTGTTTTGGGCACCCGTCTTACTGTGTTGTGCATACGGGGTATTCTTCGTCAGGAAAGCGGCAACAGATATGTTGTGGTTAAATATTAAATTATAGCATAGGTGAGCATATGGCTAAAACAGTTGAAAAAACCTCAGCAGATAAGAAGAAAAATCTTGTTATCGTTGAGTCGCCTGCAAAGGCAAAAACTATAAAAAAGTATTTGGGTGCAAAGTATGAGGTTACAGCCTCTATGGGTCATCTGCGTGACCTTCCTAAAAGTCAGCTTGGAGTTGACCTTGAAAACAACTTTGAACCCAAGTACATCACAATACGCGGCAAAGGCGATTTGATTACAAAGCTCAAGAAGGATGCAAAAAATTCGGCAAAAGTATTTCTTGCAACCGACCCTGACCGCGAGGGCGAGGCAATATCCTGGCACCTGGCAAATCTTTTGGATATTGACCCCAAGGATAAGTGCCGTATTACATTTAACGAGATTACAAAAACAGCCGTAAAAGAAGCTGTTACAAAGCCAAGGGCAATAGACGGCGATTTGGTTGATGCACAGCAGGCAAGACGTGTTCTTGACCGCATTGTGGGATACCAGCTCAGCCCCCTTCTCTGGAAAAAGGTAAAAAAGGGTCTGAGTGCAGGCAGAGTGCAATCTGTTGCAACCAAGCTGATTGTTGACCGTGAACGTGAAATAGAGAACTTTGAAGAAGAAGAATACTGGACAATTGATGTAAAGCTTACCGACGAAAAAGGCAAAAAACCTTTTATGGCAAAGTTCCACGGTAAAAATTCAAAGAAGATGAAGCTTAGTGACGGCAAAACTGTTGAAGGTATTGTGGAAAAACTGAAGGAATCTTCGTATACGGTAAGCAAAATCGAACGAAGCGAAAAGAAAAGATATACAGCACCGCCCTTTACAACAAGTACTCTTCAGCAGGAAGCGGCAAGAAAGCTGAACTTTACCACCAAACGTACAATGGCAACAGCTCAGCAGCTTTATGAGGGTATTGATATTAAGGGCAGCGGCAGTGTAGGTCTTATTACTTATATGCGTACCGACTCGCTGAGAATTGCCACAGAAGCGCAGGCAGAGTGTCGCAAGTATATCGGTGGCAGGTTTGGTGCAGAGTATGTTCCTGCAAAACCCAAGTTTTATCGTTCCAAAAAGTCGGCGCAGGACGCGCATGAAGCTATCCGCCCCACATCCATGGAATTCGATCCTGAAAAGATTAAAGCATCTCTCAAGGCAGACCAGTACAAGCTTTATAAACTTATCTGGAACAGATTTCTTGCAAGCCAGATGGCTGATGCGGTTATGGATACCGTTCAGGCGGATATTACAACCGGTGAATATTTGCTCAAGGCATCCGGCGCCAATGTGAAGTTTGATGGTTTTATGGCGATTTATGTTGAAGGTCAGGACTTTGCCGAGGAGAAGGAAGGTAAAATCCCTTCAATTACCGAGGGTCAGGCTTTGCTTGCAAAAGAGGTGGAACCAAAACAACATTTCACACAGCCTCCGGCAAGATATACCGAGGCATCGCTGGTTAAAAAGATGGAGGAGGACGGCATTGGCCGCCCAAGCACCTATGCTCCAACCATTACCACAATCACAAGCAGCCGAGGCTATGTGGCAAGAGATGGCAAGTCACTTTATCCCACAGAGCTTGGAACTATTGTTACTACATTGATGGAGGAACACTTTAACAATATCGTTGATGTTGAGTTTACAGCCACCATGGAGGAAAAGCTTGACAGCGTTGAAGAAGGCAACAAAGACTGGAAGGAAATAATAGGCGATTTTTATGGACCTTTTGCAAAAACTCTTGCCGATGCAGAAGATGCAATAGGCAAGATAGAAGTTCAGGACGAGGTATCGGATATTCCCTGCGAAAAGTGCGGCAGAATGATGGTTTACAAACAGGGCAGATTTGGCAAGTTCCTTGCCTGCCCCGGATACCCCGAGTGCAAAAACACCAAGTCAATTGTTGAAGAAATTGATGCCCTTTGTCCCAATTGCGGCGGCAAGGTACAGGTTAAAAAGTCTAAAAAGGGTGCAAAGTACTACACCTGTGAAAAGGGTACAGATTGCTTTATTTCCTGGGATGAGCCAACCAATATGAAGTGCCCCGAATGTGGCGGAATATTGATGAAAAAACGCCCCTTCCGTGGCCGCGGCCCCATTAAGCTTGTCTGCTTTAATGAAGACTGCAAATACGAGGAAATCCCCGCAAAAAGTAAGAAGAAATAGCAGCTAAGAAGCGAGGTCAGTGTTTTTCACTGACCTCGCAAGTTTTATATATAAATTGATTTAATTTTTTGTATTGGTGAAAAATAGCTCTGGATTATAGTATTTGTCATTTATCTGTATTTCAAAATGTAGATTTGCTCCTGTTGCTGTTCCTGTTTTTCCTACTTTACCTATAACTTCTCTTTGCTTGACTTTATCACCTGTTGCAACTTTTATTGCAGATAAGTGACCATAATATGCTTTTACCCCATTATCATTTTCAATTATAATATAGTTTCCAAACTCTTTGTCAAATCCTGTGTCTATTACTTTACCTTTGATTGAAGAAACTACAGGTGAGTCTTCAGATGCAGATATATCTATTCCATTATGTATTCTTTCTTCACCTGTAATAGGGTGTACTTTTTTACCAAAAGTATTACTTATGGTTTCACTTTCAGAGGGCCATATAAAGGAGATTGTGTTATTACTTGCTTGATTGTCTAGATCTAGTTCATACACAGGTATTTCATTATGTATAGCAACTCTGCCTGAAATAGTTTCAAAAACAATATTATTGCTGTTGATAGCACTTATTATTTTCATATCTTGTTTCAGGTTGCTCATAGGATAATTTGTCTTTATGTTACCAGCAATCATCTTAAATATCTTAGGCGCTTTATCTATATTTTCTTTATTAAGCTTTTGGGTAATAAACTCTTTCATAAATTGTTGTCCCATTTGAACTCTTGTCAAATCACCTTCCGGATATCCACGCCTGAATTGTAATAATTGACAAACACCCTCACCATTTAAGGTATGAACACCTTTTTTCAGGTTAATATGCAAGTCTTGATAGGGGTCATCATAAACCATATCCATAGGCACTTCAAAATCTATTCCACCTACATTATCAACTATTTCTTTTACTGCTGTTAAATCCATTTTTGCATAGTAATGTATTGGAACAGAAAGGGTGGGCTTTATGGTGTCAATTAGTTTTTGGTCACCATTTTCTGTTGCTAAAATATCCGAGATCTTTTTATCTCCTA
>JAZNVB010000039.1:0-4285 GCA_045592585.1 Clostridia bacterium | reverse complement strand
GTTGTTCTCAATTCTTCCAGTTTAGCATCTTCCATTTTATCATCATCGCCGGTTTTGCCGTTGCGGGCAAATGCATAAACAGAAAGTACATCTGCAAGGGTCTTGCCCTCAGGTGTTGCTGTTGCATTTGCAAAGTTGAGCATAAGCTTATACTTAAGTGCAAGAGAACCCTCGTTTGCAACCTCAAACTGACCAATGCCTGTTGCACCGGGTTCCCAAAGGATTTCCTCGCCGTCAACATTTTTTAACAGTTTAAGATCCTTGTTTGCAGGGTCAGCAAGAGATACATTAGTTCCTGTTGCCATACTGTTGTCCCAGTAATAAAGATTTACATCCAGATTACCTGATTTGATAATGTTGTTTACACTTGAAACACTGTCTGTGAACCAAGCAAATGTTGTACCGAGAAGCATTGCAAAGCAAAGTACAAGTGAAATGCTGCTTGTAAGCAATGCTCTCTTTGTTGATTTACTATTCGTCATTTTTTTACCTCCTAATTATGTCATTGTCATCAGACGAATTTATATAAACAGCATTTTGCTGTATATACCGTTTGCATATTATCTGTTAAATCACAGCAATTTGATATTTATCCTTGGCAGTAACATCAGTTAATGTCACACCCTTATATTCACGCAGGTACTCCACCGAGCCGGTATTGATTTTAAAGCCTATTTCGGCATTCTTACCCGCAGTTGTAATCGTTACCTTTGTAAGTGCACAGTTTTCACAGATAAGCTCAACATCATTATAAAGCCCGTTTTGAGGTCCTATAATATCATTTGTGAGCCGTCCAAACAGACCTGATGCACCACGGGAGCTTGTGTTGGTAACATTTGATACAATTTCTGTATCCAAAACCTCACAATCTTTTATTTTTACAATAATCTGACTGACCTCTTCGTTATCAATACAGCCAATCAATGATGTTGCATGAGCCATACCAACAATCTCGGAGTTCTTTATGTCTACGTCATTAAGTTCTGTATTTACAGTTGTGGAACCAATCACAACAGCCGTGTATTTTCCGGTAGTATTGGTAACATTTACGTTATCAAAGGTCAGCTTACTAATCGTAAATTTATCCATTTCAGGATTAACTACGGAGAACATAGCGGTATTTGTGCCATTTCCTTCAATCGTAAGGTTAGAAATTGTATGACCGTTTCCGTTGAACTCTCGGATATTACAGTTTGTTACGGGAGTCCAGACAGTACCTGTCATATCAATATCTGCGCCTAATTCGACTATTTCAATTGTCGCTGCTTGTTTCTGGTTCTCTGCAAGGATTTCATTAAGCTTCATTAGCTGAATTGCATTGTTAACTGTAACAACGCTGTCATCTACGACAATCTCGTCTGACGAGTCAGAAATTTCAGCATCCTTGTCATATCGGTTGCCATAGCTATCCTTCTCAAAAGAAGTCTGTGTTGCTGCAAGCGTAAGGTCAACGGTGATACTCTTACCCTGGAACTTATATGCGGCATTACCGGGCATATAAACTGCAACAGCATAATAATCCTTGTCTTTTTTTTCTTTAAGCTTGCCCTCCGGAACAATATCAATCAATCCAGCCTTTAGTTTTCCTGTTTGTGCATCCGGTCTTCCCTTGATTGCTTCCCAGCTTGCTGATGCAATGTCTTCTGCCTTCATACCTTCTAAAACCGCATATTCAAGAGCCCCTGCAAGTTCGCCTTCAACATCAAGCTTTATATTGTATTTAAGTGCAAGATTCCCTGTATTTTCAACTGCCAGATATACGATTTCCAGTTTGCCCGGCTCCCACATTACGTCGTCACCGCCGTTTGATTCGGCAAAGATATCTCCTTTGCCGTCTGCTATTGACACATATCTTCCCTCTTCTGTTTTATCCATTAAAAGATCAATTTCAAGGTTTCCTGATACTATACGTGTATTTGAATTTGCTACGCTGTCTGTAAACCAGGCATATGTTGTTCCCAAAAGCATTGCACAACTTAAAAGTAATGATATTATGCTGCTGACAAGTGCCAATTGGGTTGATTTAATTTTTATCATTTTTGCCCCCTAATCATTGTCTGTGGGTTGACTCTCCTGCATTGAAAGTTGTTCTTTAAGCTGCTGCAGTTCTTTCATCATTTCTGCCGCCTGCCTGCGTTCTTCTTCGATTTTTTCTCTTTCTGCATTCAACTCTTCCATTTGTTCTTTTTTATATCTGCGGAAAAGCTTAATGCACATAATCCCCTGATATAAGATTAACAGTAAAAACGGAATAAAGATGCAAAGAATATATCCGATGGGTTCTTTAAGAAACATAAAAAATGTTCCGGCATTGGGTATCTTTCCTTTATATTTACCCAAAATGTCTCCGTATTCTACCGGTGTTTCGTCATCTACTCCGGTTGTTGTACCGTATGTAATAAAAGCAGGCTCGCCATCTTCACTTACGATTTTCCGACGAATTTTATGAGTAACTGTTTCGCCGTAATATTCTTCGCTTTGCGAAACAAATGCAATGATATCGCCCTCTTTAAGTGTATTGGGGTCAACATTTTGGGTAAATACTATATCGCCGGCATCAAAGTCTGTTGCACTCATCGAATCCGTTCTTACGGTGAAGCTTTTATAACCAAACAAGCTTCTGTTATTCTGATCAAAGGTGTTTACCGAAACTATTGTAAATATCATCATAGCAACGGCTACTGCAAAAATAGTCCAGACCAAAACGTTTTTCACTATATTAAGTGCTTTTTTCATTATTTATATCTCCTTATCAATCAAATTCTCTGCCAGGATTATTCCTTTTTTGTGTTGCCACAGCACACATATCAAAGGACATACACGAATTTTTTGTTTTGTTTCCACTTTCTTCGGGATAGTGAAATTCTGCCGTAAGTATTCGTGTTTCATTAAGCCCCAGCTCTGCACTGTCGCAATTTTCTCTTATAAGACCTTCAACTTTTCCGCTGTATAAACTTGTGCCTCTTGCTTTATCAAAAATTTTTACATTTAAAACCTTTGCAAGTCCGCCGGTTACATTATCAAAGTAAATCTTGTAATATACCTCATCCGAGCTTTCATTTTCGATAAAGAAGTCTTTTTCAACCGTCATTCCCGGCTCAAGCAAAAATTCATCCTCAGTAATAATAGGTTCACCGTTATTCAGGTTTATCTCAACCGTTCCTGTTGAGAAAATATTTTCGTCAACAGCTACAACGGAATATACCAACGCAAACGTTGTGATGCACAAGCATATTGCTAGAATTACAATTATCACAATACAAAGAGTAAGTTTTTTTATAACAGGATTTTTTTCTTCATTTGTTTCACCATTCTTCTTCCTGAAAAATATAATTAACAGAATGACAAAAAGTGAAATACAAATAAATATAATCCATAAAACCGGGTTTGCAAGATCACCTGTACGCGGAGGTTCGATAAGCTCTCCTGTGGGTCTTTGACCATCTTCCGGAGCAGGTTCTTCACCATCCTCCTGCGATGGCTGTTGTCCGTCAGGGTTTGTGTCAATCGGTTCATCACCGCCAGGGGGTGCAACAGGTTCATTATTTCCTTCATCAGGCGGAGCAACCGGTTCATCACCATCATCCGGCGGAGTTGTAGGGTTGCCACTATCAGGCGGAGTTACTTTGTCATCATCGTCATCATCGGGAGTTATTACCGGTTTGCTCCCTCCGGGGCGCCCTTCGTCAGAGGTATATGCCCACCATTTGAAATCAGCAACCAATTGTTTATTCTTGTAATCATTTCCTACACTTGTATCAAGATATACAGAAATTTCGTATTTCAAATCTTCGGTTTTTTTTACTGCCGAAACGGAATGTTCCAGATCGAGCATATCTTTCATAAGACCGTCATAAAGAAGTCTGCTTTCGTCGGGCATAACAACCTTACATTTTAACACCTCGGCAAGCTTGTCATATCCACCTCGGACATCAGCAGTAAAATATACCTTGATGGAACCGTTATATGAAACTCTTACATTGTAATTCTGTGTTATGTAATCACCGGGGAACATATTAACAACATTAAATGGTGTATTATCCTCCGGCTTGTTTTTATATAGTGACAAAACATTATCTTTTGCTGACACACTGATTGCAAACACCTGCAATGCTGTCAACAGAACTATAATTAGACTTAGTATTCGGCCTGTCAGGCGTTTTTTCATATTTATCACCGCATTTCATTTTGAATTTTACAGAAATATTATTATTTAAAAAATCTGCCTATGATTGGTATATAGGATAGGTATAATTTTATAAGTTCTCTTTTCCAATATTGGTAC
>JAZNVB010000038.1:0-11073 GCA_045592585.1 Clostridia bacterium | reverse complement strand
TGCATTGCCAAGCATTCTGCCGAATATATTTTTCATATATGCATTTTGAAAGAGAGTGAAGGAAATGCTGAATTATATATGGAGTGGAATGATTTTAATATCCTTTGCGGTGGCAATTTTCACCGGACGGATAGAAGAAACTACCGCTGCAGCAATGGAGGGAGCAGGAAATGCAGTACAGACCTGCATAGGCTTGCTGGGAGTTATGTGTTTGTGGTCGGGTCTGGCAAAAATAGCCGAAAATTCAGGTCTGACATCGGTATTTGCAAAACTTTTAAGACCGGTTACAAAGATTATTTTTCCCGGATTAAAAAAAGATTCGGCGGCACTGAATGCAATTGTGTTGAATATGGTTGCCAATTTGCTGGGAATGGGCAATGCCGCAACGCCGTTGGGGATTGCGGCGATGAAGGAGCTTGACAAGGAAAACCGCCACAGAGGTACGGCAAGCAATGAGATGTGTATGTTTGTGGTGATAAACACCGCATCTATTCAGCTTATTCCTGCAACGGTTATTTCTCTCAGGCAGATGTTCGGGTCATCAAATCCGTCGGGAATTGTGGTTCCTGTGTGGATTTGCAGTGTATGTGCAGTTGTTATGGGAGTTCTGGCGGCAAAGTTTTTTGAGATAAGAGGTAAAAATCGGCTATGATAAATTTGGTTTCTTCGTTTGCGATACCGGTGATGATTGTGGGGATTATTGTATTTGGCCTTGCAAAACACACAAATGTTTATGAAAGCTTTATCGAGGGAGCAAAATCAGGTCTTGAAAGCACTCTTCAGATAGTGGCACCCCTTGTTGGTTTGCTTGTGGGGATTTCCGCCCTTCGGGGGTCGGGAGCTTTAGATATTCTGGCAAAGGTCCTTTCACCGGTGACAAATTATTTAAAAGTGCCGCCTGATGTGTTGCCGCTTGCGTTGCTAAGGCCTGTGTCGGGCAGCGGCTCAATTGCCATTGTAAATGATATTTTCAAGAATTGCGGGCCGGATTCAATTGCGGGCAAAATTGCGTCAGTAATGATGGGCTCAACGGAAACTACTTTTTATACTGTTGCGGTGTATTTTGGCGCGGTGGGAATAAAAAATGTCCGGCACACGGTTAAATCGGCATTGGTTGCTGATTTTGTGGGAATGGCAATGGCGATTATTATGGTGCGGATTTTAATGATATAAAAAAGCGCCTTTGGCGCTCGCCTGCGGCGAGCAGAAAAGGATAGAGCTTTTTTCGTCCATGTGCGTTTCTGCCATAGGCAGAAAATATCGCACGGACAATTAGAATTTTGTTTTTTGTATAATAGGAGATGCGCAATTTCCTATTATATAAAAAACTGTTGCACCACGGCATAATATGTGATAAAATAAGAAAAATTACAAAAGAAAGGTGGCAATCGTGCAATGAAGGAAAGCTATAAAACGGTAAAACAAACAGCAACCGATGAAATTGTCGAAAAACGTTCAAGATTTATTGCCGATGTAAAGCCTGTTGAAACCGAAGGAGAGGCAATTGCCTTTCTTGAAGAAATAAAGAAAAAATATTGGGATGCAAGGCATCACGTTTATGCGTATATTTTAGAAGAAAACAATATTCAACGATACAGCGACGATGGCGAGCCTGCAGGTACGGCGGGTGTTCCGGTGCTTGATATGATAAAAAAGGAAGGGTTAACCAATCTTATCGTTGTTGTAACCAGATATTTTGGCGGAATTCTGCTTGGCACAGGTGGTCTTGTTCACGCATACTCAAAGTCTGCAAAGGTGGGAGTCGAGGCGGCACAGCCTGTGACAATGACTCTTTGCTGCGAGGTAACAGTGGAGTGTGATTATTCCCTTTTGGGTAAAATACAAAGTGAGGTATGTGCAAAAGGCTATGAAATCAGCGGTACCGATTATGCCGAAAATGTTAAAATCTCGGCATTGGTGCCGGTTTCTCAGGTTTCGGCCTTTGAAGCGGATATGATTGACAAAACAAACGGACGCATAAGTATGAAACAAGGCAAAATCGGATACTACTAAATATAGTGGTTTAAATTCCGGTTTAGCGGAAAATACTTGAAAAAATCTTTTTCAGGGATTGATTTTATATAAAGTTTATGATACAATGTTAAATTGGAAGAGAGTAAAAATCCTTTTGACCGAATTATATGTGAATTTTTAGAATATTTGGATAACTACTATCAGACTACTAAAGAAAAAATCTTTGGGTGGGTGAAAAATGGAGAAATATGTTATTCTTGGCGGTGCAAGGCTTGAGGGCGAGGTTGAAATCAGCGGTGCAAAAAATTCTGCAGTTGCGCTGATTGTGGCGGCTCTTATGGTTAATGATGTATGTGTTATTGAAAATGTGCCGTCGGTAAGTGATATATATGTTCTTATAAATATAATAAATCAGCTTGGCGGTCATGCCGAGTTTATTGATAAAGGTGTTCTTAAGATCGACAGCAAAAATCTTGATTGTTATGAGGCACCATATGAAATGGTCAGCAAAATCAGAGCCTCGTCTTACCTTATGGGTGCTCTTCTTGGCAGATTTGGCAAAGCAAGAGTTGCTATGCCGGGCGGTTGTGATTTTGGCGTAAGGCCAATCGACTTGCATCTTAAGGGCTTTGTTGCCCTTGGTGCCGAGTATTCGGTTGAGGCAGGCGGAATTGTGGACATCCGTTCCGAAGGGTTAGCCGGTGCAAGCATTTATATGGATAAAGTGTCTGTTGGTGCTACCATAAATGTTATGTTGGCAGCAGCTATGGCTGACGGACAAACCGTAATTGAAAATGCGGCAAAAGAGCCGCACATTGTTGATGTTGCAAACTTTCTTAACAGCATGGGCGCCAATATTAAGGGTGCAGGTACTGATGTAATTAAAATCAAAGGTGTGGAATCCCTTCATGGCGGTACTTATATGGTTATTCCCGACCAGATTGAAGCCGGAACCTTTATGATTGCGGCAGCCGCCACCGGCGGTGATGTTCTGATAAAGAATATTATTCCAAAGCACTTGGATTCAATTTCTGCAAAGCTACTTGAAATGGGTATTGAAATTGAGGAATATGATGACAGTTTAAGAGTTAAAGCAGGTGCAAAACTCAAAAAAGCAAATGTTACAACAATGCCACATCCCGGATTCCCTACAGATATCCAGCCACAAATGCTTACATTGCTTACCAGAGCAGAAGGAACAAGCATTGTTACCGAAAATGTGTGGGACAATCGTTTCAGGTATGTTGAGGAGCTAAGACGAATGGGTGCAAATGTGTCGGTTGACGGCAGAATTGCGGTTGTTGAGGGCGGCGGAAGGCTTACAGGCTCGCCCGTTTCATCAACAGATTTAAGAGCCGGTGCGGCGTTGGTTATTGCAGGACTTATGGCAGACGGCGTAACCGAGGTTTATAATTTAAAATATATCGACCGTGGCTATGAGGAGTTTGAAAAGAAGCTCCGTGGACTTGGTGCACAGATTACACGCCGTATAGATGGCGAAAAAGGCAAATTTGAAGTTACTGCATAAAAAGTACCGCATCAAAGAAATTTGGTGCGGTTTTTAAATTAAAGACGGAGGAAGTTTTGTGACAGAATTAAAGATGTGCTCCCTAAGGAGCAGCAGCAAAGGCAACGCAACAATTGTATACAGTGAGAATACCAAAATCCTTGTGGATTGCGGAATAAGCGGAAAAATTCTGTGCGACGCAATGTGTGGGGCAGGGCTTTCCCCTGATGAAATTGACGCAATGGTAATAACTCACGAACACAGTGACCACACAAAGGGTGTGGGGGTTGTTGCAAGAAAATATAACATTCCAATCTTTGCCACCTATGGAACATGGTCTGCCATGCAAAATTCGGTGGGTGAAATTCCTGACGGCTGCCGACGGGTTTTCGATAAGGAAATTCCGTTTAAAATAGGCGATATAACGGTTAATGCATTTGGAATTCCTCACGATGCCGCCGAGCCGGTGGGATATACCTTTGAATGTGACGGTTATAAGGCTGCAGTTGCTACTGATATAGGCATTATGTCTGAGGAACTGTTTGAAAAAATGAAAGGCAGCCACACAATCCTTCTTGAATCCAACTACGATTTGTTTATGCTGGAGGCAGGTACATATCCCTACGAGCTTAAATGCCGTATAAAAGGCGATAAAGGGCATCTTTGTAATGATGATGCGGCTCTGACTGCACGGGACTTGGTGAAAAACGGAACAAAAAAGATAATTTTGGGGCACATAAGCCCCGAGAACAATTATCCCGATTTAGCCTTTGAAACCACAAAGCTGTGCCTCGCAGGTAACGGTATCACAGTCGGTAAAGATGTAGAACTTTATGTGGCAAAAAAAGACGGAATAGTGATGACAGAATGTGAAAAAACAGGTCTTGCAAAATAATTTTGCAAGACCGTTTATTGTATAATAGGAAATTGTGTAATTTCCTATTATACAATAACAAGATTTAGATTGCCCATGCAAAATTTTTGGCTTTGCCGAAATGCATGTGGGCAAACAAAGCGATAATGCTGCGACCGCCGCCTGGGGCGAGCGGCGAAGCTGCTTTGTTCTTTACTTAAAGATATAAATTCTGTTTCCGGGTTTTATACACTCATTTTCGTTGCCGTTAACTTCAAGAATGGCATCGGGCGTGGTGCGGTATCTTTTGGCAATGTTCCAAAGAGAATCGCCCGGCTGTACAAAATATACAACCATTGAAGGAACGCAGGGCGCAGGGGCCTCATTGTCATAGTCAATTGATGATACATATTTGCAACTGTCTGAATTAACAGCCTTAACACTTAGTGCAATAACCGACCGTATCTCGATATCACGGGAACCGGATATTGTATAGCTAAGATGCTCAAGCTCTGCTTTGGCATCACAGATGGATGTGTCGGTAACATCTGCAATTTCAAAGGTGTGGCTGAAAGGCAAAACATGACTGAAGCCGGACAAAGGAACATCTTTATCGCCTGTCAGGTAAACAGGATTGCAGGTTGTAAAGCCCGAAACGATTACTGTGCCCTTCTCTATTGTGACATTTTCGATGCTTGGCACACCGCTGCAATCACACACCTGATATATGTCGGGCAGATAGTCAGGAACACAGATGCTTTCCCTTTGCGAGATGGTAGTGTGGGCAGTTTCGATAAGCTGTTCCATAAAACATTCGTCGGTTTCAATGGCAAGCTCACATTTAAGCCCGTATGCATCACATATAGCATCGCATTCTACAATTTCGGTAGCTTTAAGGCAGGCAGCAACGGTTATTTCAACATTCAGCACTCGCTTGTCACCGTCACCATCACGGCTGATTTCATGGCAGATGTCTTTTATAATATAATCAATCTCGCCGGACATATTCTCGGCAACGCCGTCAACCTCCAGAATTTCGGTAAAGGGTATAGCGTGTTCCATACACTGAACAGAGCTGTCCTCTGCGTTGTCGCAGTACATGGTGCATACCTTAAGCTCACCCTTGACAATAGCCTTGCCGTCAAGCAGTTTTATCTCAGCCGGGACTGGCTTGACGGAAATTTTAAGGACTTCACCAATGTCGGGCTTGCCGGCCGGCACCTCAAGCCGTTCGCGGATTGTAATATCCCGTTCTGCATCACAGCAGGAATTACAGATTTTAAGGTGCTGCAGATTGGTTTGCACATTTTCGTTGCCGTCGATAGCGGTTGCTATGTCCACATCCGCCGCTGCAGTTACCTTAATATTCATACCGATTTTGTTGCGAATGTTCAGCTTTCGACTGTTTACAAGAGTAAATTCAGGGGTGTCACATTCCACCTCGGCAGTAAGATTCATGCCCTGCTTTACACCTTTGACATCAATTGTGTGGTTAAAATCCTGAGTACAGTTTATTGACTTCACCGAGCCCAGAACACTGCCGTCGGGGATATACAGAATATTTAGCCTTATTATACCCTGAATAAAAACCTTGTCTGTCTGTAGGGTTTTCTGGGTAATAAAGGCATCAGAACTCACCCGAAGGACCTTCAGCACATCGGGTTTAACATCGGGAACGATAACATCACATTCTGCGGTGGTCTGACAGTATCGGGAGCAAATTATACGCGAAAGGTGCATGTGCTCCTTTTTTAGCTTAACAGACATTTTTCTATACCTCATTTCACAAGAGTTTTTGTATATTACTATGTGAATTCCGGGCAAGATATGCCTAAAATGCAAAATCACCAAAGTCAATATATTCTCCAAGTAAAACATAAACAAGGGCAAGAACCATCAGGGGGTTATCGTCATCGCTGCTTTCAAGAAACAAAAAAATCAGGGCAATGAGAAGTAAATCCTCAGAGGAAAGCACCCCAAGAATTTTTTTGGTATCAGGGTTATAGATGTGCCGGGGAATTAACCCTAAAAGCGGCCCATAAGGTGTTTTGTCCTTGCTTTTTTGCTTGGGTGATGCTTTAACAGGGTTAGTGCCTGCAGGCTTTATATTGGCCGTTTCCTTAGGATGTGGCAATGGTTTGTTGCTCTGTGGTGATTGCTGGGGCTTGTGCATAGGGGTGGTGTGGGCAGAGGTTTCTATAGAATTGTTGTTCGGTTTTTGTCCTGTAGCGGCAGGCTTTTGGGTTGTATTATGCTGAACAGTATTGTAACGCCGATATATTTTACCCACCTCCCTTTTCTGGGTTTTTAAATGCTTTTAAAACCGAAGTTAATTTCAGCAACGTTGATGCCTGAACAAGCTTTTTCTGACGGTTTTTGGTAAGGAACGGCTTAAGGGAAAGAAGAAAAGCATTTGCAGGATTATTTTCCTGGGCATTCATTGCCTGCATAATACCGGATATTTTTGCTATAGTATCAAAGTCAAGGCTGCTGCCAAGAGCAGACAGAGAATCAGGCAGAATGTTTTGTCCGCTGGAATTTTCGGATTTTGGATTGCTTTCTTCAGCAGATGAGGAAAGCATGCCAATAAAATTTTGTATCTGGTTTTGACCGTCTTCTGATGCAAGCATTTCCTGAACTTTTTCTAATGCAGATGAAAAGTCGGGTGTTTCTTCCATCTTACCGTTCCTCCTTAATGGTTATTTTTTTCTGACTATTTCATTAAGCTTTTCCATTAGCTGTGGATTTTGTGCAAGCTGTTTTGCAAGGGCGGGGTTGTTTTGCAACTCTTTGGTAAGTTGACTTGCATCCAGATTTTTCAACTGTTCTGCGGCGTTCCCCGAAGACATTGATTTTATAGCGGCCTCGGCTTGTTTAAGCTGTTCGGGTGAAAGACTTCCGCTAAGCTGTTTAAGCCCCTGAGCAAGTATCTGGGGCGACATTTTTGAAATCATATCCTGAATATTCATAAAGGTTGTTCTCCTCCCAAAAAATCTTTTATTCCATTAAACAGTATATGCCATTAAAACAAAATAGTGACAAAAAATTTTATTTGTGATAAAATAAATAAGCGAAAGGCAGTGAAGAGTTATGAAGGCAATTATATTCAGCGATTCTCATGGTAGTTTCAATCCAATGATGGAAGCAATTGTGAAAGAAGGTAAAATTGATTTAATCATCCATGCGGGGGATGTTGTGGGCGATGCTGAGGATTTGCAGGCGGCGTACCCTCGGTTAGCTGTAGCTTATGTTAAGGGTAACAATGACTGGTGGGACAGAACTGCTCCTGATGACAGAATTTTTGAATTTGACGGGGTAAAGATATTTTTAACACACGGTCATAATTATGGCGTTAAGTATTCTCTTGCCAAACTGATGCAAAAGGGCAGGGAAACCTGTGCAGATATCTGCATTTTTGGACACACACATACGGCTCTCAGCGAAGTGCTTGACGGCATTACTTTTTTTAATCCGGGAAGTGCATCAAGACACTATGGTGTTCTTGAAACAGACGATGGAAAATTCACTTTAAAAATCTGCGATATATAAAGATAATAAAAAATTTAAAAAAAATTCAAAAAAGTGTTGACAAGCCATCTCATTTGTGGTATTATAGTTTTTGCTGGTCGCAAGGTCAGCGAATTTAATATGGCAAGCTGGTGTAGCTCAATTGGCAGAGCAGCTGATTTGTAATCAGCAGGTTGCGGGTTCGAGTCCCATCACCAGCTCCAATTTTATGGAGGGGTTCCCGAGTGGCCAAAGGGGGCAGACTGTAAATCTGTTGCGTCTCGCTTCGATGGTTCGAATCCATCTCCCTCCACCAAGCGAAAGCCTTGATTTATTAGGGCTTTCGCTTTTTATGTGTCCAAAACGTAGCTCAAAACGTAGCTTTTTTTATATAATAGGAAATTGCGTAATTTCCTATTATACAAAAACAAGATTTAGATTACCCGTGCAAAATTTTCGGCTTTGCCGAAATGCACTTGGGCAAACAAAGCGTCATTACTTCGACCGCCGCAAGGCGAGCGGCGAAGCCGCTTTGTTCTTTTTGAGCTTTATATTGCAAGTGCTGACGAGAATTTGTCCGATAACATTTTTGACGTATTCATACTTTGATGTATGTAGATATTTTGTGTCGTTCTGAGTTCTGAATGCCCCAGTGTTCTCGAAATATCCTTTATATCAAGGTCAAGCTCTTCGTAGCAAATAGTTGCATAGGTATGACGTAGTTCGTGTATGGTTATTTTCTTCACACCCGCATTTTTCATTGCTTTGTATACCTTATCGTTTATGTGATTTGGCGAAGGTAAGCCGCCGTCAATATTTCGTATTACAGCATCAATTTTGTTTTTGTATTCTTTTCCGAATAATTTTTTGTATTGCTGTTGTTGCTCGTATTCTTCTTTAAGAAGAAGAGCAAGCTCATCTGAAATATGTATTATACGGTTACTGGTTTTAGTTTTAACTTTCTTAATTGAATACATCAGTTCCTTTGTATCACCCGTACGATTTTGGACAATTAATATGGTTTTGTTTTCTAAATCAACCTTGTCCCATGTAATTCCAAGCACCTCACCTTTTCGACAGCCGGTAAGTGCAACCAACACTAAAAATAAGTATATGTGACTGTCTTTTTCTTTTGCAGAAGTAAGCAGAGTTTGTAGTTCAGACAATGTATAGGTTTCATGCTGAACCACGTCATCTATTGTGCTTGCAGGCATCATACTGTTCTGTACGGGATTCCTCGGTATCATATCCTGACGAACAGCATCAGCAAGAGCTTTTGAAAGAACGCCGCGGTATATCTTAACGCTTTTAATACTCAAGCCGCCGCCTTTGTGGTTTCCGTTTTTTCTCATGTGTTTAAGAAAAAGTGTCACATCATTTCCTGTTAAATCCTGAAGGGCAACTTTATGCTTGTTGAAGTACGGTATAATTTGAGCATTAATGGCTTTCTTATACGAATCATATGTTGTTGACTGTATTGTGCCTTCAACAATATCAAGCCACTCCTTCAGGTATTCACAAAGGTCGATCTTCCGTGTAATATCTATATGTTCATAGTTGTATTTGTAAAGAATGTCAGCCAGCATTTTATTTGCATCAGATTTCTTGCCGCCTTTTATGGGGATTTTAGTGCTTATAACTCTTTTGGGTTTTGTATTTAATATAATCTGATAGTATTTACTATCAGGGCGTGTATCTACTCTTCCTGTAATCTGTTTCATATTTACTCCTTTCTTAATCGTTTCAGAGCAGTACACATCTGTCTGATTTAATTTTAATGCGTACTGCTCCTTTTGTCAATATGTGGTTATGCGGATTTTGAAGCTATATATTTAATAAGATTTTCTTTTGGTATCTTATATACCTTACCTATCCGTATTGCTTTTATCTCGCCCAATTTTAATAGGCGATATGCGGTATTTTTGCCGATGCTTAGTATTTCGCAAAGGTCTTCAACCGATAGAACGTCTTTATAGTTTTTAAGCATCTTCATCACCTGCCAAATAAATCCTTGTTACATCATCACGGTGATGGCCGAGTAACTCTGATACCATTTTTCTTGCCTGAAAATCTGTTTTTCCCATTTGGATAAACTCGTCATACTTTTCGTGTGCGTATGTATGCCTAAGTCCGTGGAATGTTATTTTGTTTTCGGTAAAGGTTTTCCGATGATATGAGAGAAAGCATTGCAACCTTTTCATTGCCAGATGTGTTTTGTCAGTATCATCAACAAATAACTTGTGTCCTCTTTCAGTAACCTTTAAGAGTTTTTCAAGTTCTATACGGATGCTTTCATTTATGGGAACATATCTTGTAAGTCCGCCTTTGCCTTTGACGAAGAGTTGTCTGGTTTTGATTGCTTTAATTGCATCATTGGTGTCAATTCTGAAACATTCCTCAAGACGAAGTCCTGCATATCTTGCAAGGGTAAATATAGCAACATAATGGTGCAATCGGAGAAAAAATCAAGGCGAGATATATGATCTGCATAGGTCTATTTATGGCTGGTGTAACCAATGTTATATTTACACTGTTTTCTTTGAATTATGCTGTAGCTATGAGTGCTTATGGGTTTACCGGTTTCTTTTTAGCAATGATTTATGGACCGATGACGAAAATTGTAGCAGAAAACACTGAACCTGTATATGCAACAAGGTGTAGCTTAGGATATACCTTTGCTTCGTTTTTCGGATCACCTCTTGCGGGAATAGCTGCTGCTGCTTTTGTGTGGCAGAATGTGTTTTTAATCGGAAGCTCTATCCTTGTAATAATGGCAATTATGTGTTTTGGTCTGTTTTTGTTACTGGAAAAAAAGGGAGTTATAAAATATCATCAGTATGATAATAAGAAAAGAGAAGGTAATGGAGTCAAGGTTTTGATTAAAAACAAAATTATAAAATTCGCAATAATATCAATGCTGACAGGGGTTGTTAGGACGACAGTTGTTTTTTGGTTGTCTACATATATTTCACAATATCTTGGGTTTTCTGCTGAAGAATCTTCAATGTTGTTTACAATAGCAACAGTTGCAATATCTCTTACTGCGTTTGTTTCTGTTTTCATATATGAAAAACTCAACAATAATATGAATTTAACAATTTTGATTATGTTTGCAACATCGACATTGTGTTTTATTTTGGTATATTTAGTAAAGCGGCCTGTGATAAATATGGCGTTTATTATTTTGGCAATTATGTCATCGAATGGAGCAGCGACAATGTTATGGAGCAGA
>JAZNVB010000037.1:0-3126 GCA_045592585.1 Clostridia bacterium | reverse complement strand
AGGCATATGTTGACCGTATTGCAGGTCAGATTAAGGATATTGCCGATATGCTGTCCATCAGCTATGACAAATTCATCCGTACTACCGACGACTATCACGTTGAGGCGGTTAAAAAGATTTTCAAAAAGCTCTATGACCAGGGCGATATTTACAAGGATTCATACACAGGCTGGTACTGCACTCCTTGTGAATCCTTCTGGACAGATACTCAGCTTGTTGACGGCAAGTGCCCCGATTGCGGCCGCGAGGTGCACAAGGGCAACGAGGAAGCATATTTCTTTAAAATGAGCAAGTATCAGGCGGCTTTAGAGAAGCATATCGAGGAAAATCCCGATTTCATTCAGCCCGAATCCAGAAAGAAGGAAATGATAAATAACTTCATAAAGCCCGGTATTCAGGATTTGTGCGTATCGCGAACAAGTATCAAATGGGGTATCCCCGTAACCTTTGACGACAAGCACACCATATATGTATGGCTTGATGCACTTACAAACTATATCAATGCACTTGGCTACACTCCCGATTCCAAGGGCGAGCTTTACGGCAAATACTGGCCTGCAGATGTGCATATTATAGGTAAGGATATTCTTCGTTTCCACACAATTTACTGGCCAATATTCCTTATGGCTCTTGGTGAGCCGTTACCAAAGAAGGTGTTTGGTCATCCCTGGCTTCTTAGTGGCGAGGATAAAATGAGCAAGTCTTTGGGTAACGTTATTTATGCAGACGATTTGGTACGTCACTTTGGTACCGACGCAATAAGATACTATCTCCTTCGTGAAATGCCCTATGCTCAGGACGGCACAATCACCTATGAAAAGATTGTAAGCTCGTATAATACCGACCTTGCCAATGTTCTTGGCAACCTTGCAAACCGTACTGTTGCAATGGTAAATAAGTACTTTGACGGAATTGTTCCCAATAAGGAAAACGCAACCGATTTTGATGCAGATTTAGCTGCAGTTACCGAAAAGGCAAAAGCTGATGTTGTGACATTGATGGATGAATTCCGCACAGCAGATGCCCTGGAGGCACTTTGGATAATTGCAAACCGTGCAAACAAATATATTGACGAAACAATGCCATGGGCACTTGCTAAGGATGAGTCGCAGCTTGGTACATTAAAAACGGTTATGTATAATTTGGTTGAAGCTCTTCGCTGGATTGCATCACTTCTTGCACCATTTATGCCCGAAACTGCCGAAAAGCTGACTGCGGCGTTGGGTGCTGATGCATACACCCTTGACCAGCTTGTGAACTTTGGCACAGCAGAGGCAGGACAAAAGGTTGGCGAGGCGGCAATGCTTTTTGCAAGAATTGATGCAGAAAAGAAGCTTGCTGAAATCGAAGAGGAAAATGCGGCAAATAAAGCACCGCAGATTGAGATTGAACCATTTAAGGCAGATATCGAATTTGAAAAGTTCCTTGACCTTGATATCCGTGTTGGCAAGGTGCTTGAATGTGAGGCTGTTCCCAAATCATCAAAGCTGCTCAAGTTTACCATTGAAACAGGCAACGAAACACGACAGATTCTATCCGGTGTTGCAAAGTTCTGCAAGCCCGAGGATATGATTGGCAAGAACGTTCTGTTTGTTGCAAACTTCCCGCCAAGAAAGATGATGGGTCTTGAGTCAAACGGAATGATTTTAAGTGCTGAATATAAGGATAATCTGAACGTGCTGACCGTTGACGAAAGCATCCAGAGCGGCTCTCAAATCGTATAATGATGGGCGAGATTCATTGAAACTCGTATGGTTTTAAACGGCAGATTGTCCGTCACACTGCGCCTGAATGCTCGCAAAGGCACCAAGCATTTGCTCCGCTTCAGACTTGTTTGACAAAAAATTCACTCGTTTTAAACACTGCGTCCCCTACGGGGCACACGATTTTCGCTTCATCTCCGCCCTTGGGCGTTTGATGTAAAAAAACAAAAAAATTATGGAGATATAAGACTATGAGTATTTTTAATAAGGCAGACATTCTTCTGCCTGAATGCATTGATATGGAAAAATGGAGTACTGTTGCCTGCGACCAGTACACAGCTCAGCCCGAATATTGGGAGAGAGTTAAAAAATTTGTGGGCGATTGCCCTTCAACACTTAACATTGTATATCCCGAGGCGTTTTTGGCGGAGGGTGATGCAAGAATTGCGGCAATCAACAATTCTATGAAGGAATACCTTGAAAAGAATATTTTTGTTGCTCTTCAGGACAGCCTGATTTATGTTGAAAGAACAATGAACAGTGGCAAAATCCGCCGCGGCATCGTGGGAGCAATTGATCTGGAGGAATATGATTTCTCAAAGGGTTCAAAAAGCGCAATCCGTGCAACCGAGGGTACAATTCTTTCACGAATTCCACCAAGAGTTAAAATTCGTGAGAACGCACCGTTAGAGCTTCCCCATGCAATTTTACTTGTAGACGATACTGCAGACTATATTATCGGCGGAATCGAAAAAACAAAGCCTCTTTATGAATTTGACCTGATGGAAGGCGGCGGCCACATTGCAGGCTGGCACATCCGTGGCGACGAGGCTGATGCCGTAATCGGCAGAATTAACAAGTTTGCAAAGGATGCACCCGATAATCTTGTGTTTGCTGTGGGCGACGGAAATCATTCACTTGCTACTGCAAAGACCTGTTGGGATAACCTTAAAAAGACCCTAACAGAGGAAGAACAACAGATTCATCCCGCAAGATTCTGTCTTGTGGAGCTTGAAAACATTCACGACGAGGCTCTCGAGTTTGAACCTATCCACCGTGTTGTATTTGGTAAGAGCATGGATGAGGTTAAGGCGGCGCTTTCGGAATATTATCAGGTTGCGGATGCTATGGCAGACGGTGCTCAGGAGATAGTTCTTGTTTCGGGCGAGCATACCGAAAGTGTCTATGTTACCAATCCGTCATCCAATCTCACAGTTGGAACACTCCAGAACTTCCTTGACAGTATGGGTTATGAACTTGACTATATACATGGCGATGATGTGGTAAGACAGCTTTCTGCCGGTTGTGATGCGGTGGGATTTTTGCTTCCCTGTCCTCAGAAATCCGAGCTTTTTGAAACGGTTATCGTGGACGGCGCTCTGCCCCGCAAGACCTTCTCAATGGGCGAGGCAAACGAAAAACG
>JAZNVB010000036.1:0-5928 GCA_045592585.1 Clostridia bacterium | reverse complement strand
ATTTCGCAAAAAGCAAGCAACGGTGCGGCATTCTCGATGAGTGTCGCACCGTTTAATACATTACGGTATGTCATAAATGCCATACCCTACATCTATTTAACTTTAATTTGCTTGCGGTAGAACAAGTTTTTCGACAGTCTGTGAGCTGCCCGTTTAACGGACAGCTCTTTCCTTTTATCTGTGCATATATCTGTGTTGGATTTCATATAATTTAACATCATACTTGCGAGAAAGGAAAGGCAACATGAAACCATACAGAGCCATAATAATTGACGGTAAGAAGATTATAAGACGAGGTCTGCAAATCGGTATAATGCTTGTGGTTACAAGTCTTGTTCTTATAAATATAAAAATTGCAGATGTTAAGTGGAATATACCTGACGGCAGACAAATCATCAGCGAAAGTATTCCTGCAATCAGGCAGGATAACAGTGAAAGCAGTGTGACGGTGGCAAGGGCATTTAAAAAGCTGCTTAGTTTTGTAATGACTTTTGACCCATATGATGAAAGAACGGTGTTCTTTGGCGAACTGCCTGTTATTCGTATGGTAAGCGGAGGCTACCTTGCAAGAATAGCAAACCAAAATGATGAAAATACATATAATACGCCAAATGCTGACAATACAGCCAGCCCGTCTGATGCGCAAAGCGAGCAATATCCCATAAAAGAGGTTGATTCAAGTCAGGCAAAAGCACTTGGGAAAAAATCCGGAAAGATTCTTATTCGCAACGAAACAACTTATAGCATCAATGTTGACGAGATGCTTAAAGCCCCCCTTACTTTTGACATGAAGGGGGATGCTCCCAAAGTTCTGATAGTGCATACCCACGGCACCGAAAGCTATTCACCGGAAGGCTCACAATCCTATCAGGCAGACAAAAGTGACCGAACCCTTGATAAATCCCGGAATGTGGTTAAGGTGGGCGAAGCGATGAAACAGATTTTTGAAGAACATGGGATTTCTGTCATTCACGACACAACGCTTCACGACCACCCTGACTTTAACGGGTCTTATGAGAATTCCCGCAAAACAGTAGAAGGGTACTTGTCAAAATACCCAAGCATATGTGTGGTGCTGGATGTTCACCGGGATGCGTTTATTTATGATGACGGAAGCAAAGCAAAATTCGTTTCCGAAATAGACGGCAAAAAGGCGGCGCAGCTTATGTTTGTTGTGGGAACAGATGCAGGAGGACTGAATCATCCCAACTGGCGAGAAAATATGAAACTGGCACTTAAACTGCAAAATCATATCAACGGCAAGTATCCAACCTTGATGCGAGGAGTAAATCTCCGTACAGAAAGGTTTAATGGACACGCCACCTGCGGCAGCATGATTATCGAGGTTGGCAGCAGCGGAAACACTCTTGCCGAGGCTATTGCCGGTGCCCAATACGGTGCAGGTGCAATGGCAGATTTTTTGAATACTTTGAAATAAGTTAATGCAAGCAAACATTATGCGGCAATGCCCATGTAGGGAATTGCTGCATTTTTATGGTTTAAATTCTGCGTTGTAATACTTTTGATATCTCAACATATATTTGTATGTAGAGGTGAAATAAATGAAAAGTTATAATTTTGAAGTATTAGAAAGGGATATTAAAAAACTTGCACAAAGCTTTTCTCAGATGGAGTGGGGCAGTATAGGTAAATCGGTATGGGGAAAAGAACTGTATTACATAAAGCTTGGTCACGGCAAAAAGAAGATTTTGTACAATGGTGCTCATCACGGTATGGAGTGGCTAACGTCTGCTTTGCTGATGAGATTTGCAAAAGATTTTCTTGCAGCATGGCAGACAAATAAATGTCTTTGTGGGTTTTGTGTTGAGGCATTGTGTAAAAAAGCTTCCTTATATATAATACCAATGCTGAACCCTGACGGCGTAGAACTATCAACCAAAGGTCTGCCCCAATGGTTGTCGGATGAAGAAGGCAAAAGACTGGTGCAGTATAATGGATCCGAGAATTTTACCAAATGGCAGGCAAATGCTAACGGGGTTGACTTAAATCACAATTACGATGCAATGTGGCAGCAATCAAAGGCGATGGAAAGGGAGTACGGAATTTTTGGCCCTGGTCCCACACGTTTCTCGGGCAGCGCACCATTGTCGGAGCCTGAGAGCCGTGCTCTTGCAGAATTCACAGTTCAGCAAAATTTTGATATGGTGCTTGCCTTTCACAGTCAGGGCAAGGTGATTTATCAGGGATTTCAGGGCAAAGAACCACCCGTGTCTATGAAAATCGCAAAGGCTTTTGAGCTGATTTCACCATACAGGGTGGACACAACTGAAGGTATAGCATCCTACGGCGGCTATAAGGATTGGTTTGTTGACAGATTCCGCAGACCGGGTTTTACCATAGAGGTAGGCGAGGGCACAAATCCGCTGCCTTTTGAAAACCTTCCTATTATATATAAGGAAACACTTCCGTTATTGTTGGGTGCAATGACAGTGTAAAGGCTTGCGAAACTGCAGGATATGTGATATACTTACCAAAGAAAATAATCCGAAAGGGATGTTTATATTATGGAGCAAAAAAAGATAAAGGTTATTGGGGCTGGCCTTGCAGGGTGCGAGGCGGCGTGGCAACTTGCAAATCGAGGCGTTTTGGTGGAGCTTTACGAAATGAAGCCGCAAAAATTCTCACCTGCTCATAAAAGTCCTGACTTTGCAGAGCTTGTATGCAGCAATTCCTTCCGTGCCGACGGGATATACAATGCGGTGGGACTGCTCAAAGAGGAAATGCGCCGCTTAGGCTCATTGATTATGGAGTGTGCAGATGCTGTTAAGGTTCCTGCAGGTGGCGCTTTGGCGGTTGATCGCGATGCTTTTTCGAAAATGGTTACAGAAAAGATAAAATCCCACCCTAACATCTGCGTAGTTGAGCAAGAGGTAACACAGATTGATACCGATGAATATACTATTATAGCGGCAGGCCCCCTTGCTTCGGATTCTATTGCTGAAAACATACTGAAGCTGACCGGAGATACGGCGCTTCATTTCTATGATGCGGCGGCGCCTATTGTTTCGTTTGACAGCATTGATATGTCAAAGGCTTTCAAAGCGGCACGTTATGGCAAGGGCGGTGATGATTATATCAATTGTCCTATGAACAAAGAGGAGTACCTTGCTTTCCGTGAGGAACTTGTTAATGCCGAAGCGGCGCAGGTTCACGAAGGGGTAGAGAACCCCAAAGTCTTTGAGGGCTGTATGCCGATTGAAATTATGGCGGCACGTGGAGTAGATACAATGCGTTATGGCCCGCTGAAACCTGTTGGCCTTACTAATCCACATGATGACAGCCGCCCGTATGCGGTGGTACAGCTCCGCCAGGACAACGGTGCTGCAAGCATGTATAATATAGTAGGATTTCAAACGCATCTTAAATTCGGCGAACAGAAAAGGGTGTTTGGCATGATACCGGGTCTTGAAAATGCCGAGTTTGTCCGTTATGGCGTTATGCACCGCAACACATATATTAACTCTCCGCAACTGCTTAGCGATAATTATAATATGAAGGAATTCCCCAAAGTATATTTTGCAGGACAGATAACAGGCGTGGAAGGCTATATCGAATCTGCGTCGTCCGGAATGTGGGCGGGTATATGTGCGGCTTATTCAATTCTTGGGAAGGCTGCTCCTGAAATTTCTGCAAAAACCGCTATTGGCTCGTTGGCGAAATATATATCTAATTCATCAGTGACGGATTTTCAGCCAATGAATGTGAATTTTGGTATTTTTGAAGACTTAGGCGAAAGGATTAAGGACAAGCGTGAAAAGGCTGAACGTTATGCTACAAGGAGTTTTGAAGAGATAAAAATAATTGCCGAAAAGATTTTTTAACGCGTGAATGGGTGTTTTGTGCCTGTTTACACCATAATTCTCCAAAAAATACTTTAAAATTGCAAAAAACCCTTGACATAATTGACAAAGAGTATTACAATATATGACGTAGAAGTTTGTTTTTTAAACAATATATTGTTGTTTGATAAAATGACTGAAATAATTTGAATATCCCGAAAATACCGTATTTGACAAAAGAATTTAAAAAGTGTTACAATCATGTTACATTTTTAAATTGCTGTTGACATATCCGGTGTTTTGGTGATATAATCAACCTAAGTTAATGGGAGTAGTGTGTAATTCCTTTTAACTTGCAAATTACTTTGCAAAAAAATTAATAAACATATATTTAAAACCAAAAGGAGGATTTGAGAATGTATAATCTCAAAAAAGTGATTGCTTCTATCTGCGTTATCGCTATGATGCTCACAACAGTTGCTCTTGGTGCAACTTATAATGACGTTGCAGAAGATAGTGCTTATTATGAAGCAGTTGAAACACTCAACAAACTCGAAATCGTTACAGGTTACGAAGACGGCACTTACAGACCCGAAGCTGGCGTAACAAGAGCTGAAATGGCTGCTCTTATCGCTAGAATCCAGGGTTATGGTGACACAGCTGCCGGCAGCGCAAGCACAGGCTTTGCTGACGTTCCCGCAAGCCACTGGGCATCTGGCTACATTGCTAATGCTGCAGGCATGGGCATCATCAACGGCTATGGCGACGGCAACTTCGGTCCCGAAGATCCCGTTCTTTACGAACAGGCTGTTAAGATGGTAATGGCTACTCTTGGCTACACACCTTACGCTGAAAACAACGGTGGTTACCCCGGTGGTTACCTCGCTGCTGCTCAGAGATATGATGTAGTTGCAGGCGTATCAAACGCTACAATGGGTACAGAAGCTAACCGTGGTACAATTGCACAGCTTCTTGTTAATGCAATTGACACACCTCTCATGGCTCAGAAGACATGGGCTACAGACGGTACAGCTGAATACGTTATCTATGATGGCGAAGACTATGCTCTTAAGACTCTTATGAGTGTAAACCTTGGTTACGTTAAGATTCGTGGTATCGTTACAGAAAACGTTGTAACAGACCTCGACGTTACTTCTAAGGGCATTGACACATCAGAAGATGAAACAGTTGAAATCGTTATTGCAGACGCATTCGACACAGCTAACAAGGACTTCTTGGCTGACGAATACGGCGACTACGTAGTAAGAGATTACCTCGTTGGCAACACAGATGCTGCTGATTACATCGGTATGTCAGTTCTTGCTTATGTAAAGAAGCTTGACAGCAACGATTACGAAATCGTTTCTATCACAGCTGATACAGCAAGAAACAAGGTTCTTACAATGGATCTTACACAGTTCAGCCAGATCAATGGTGTAACAGGTAAGTTCGAATACTTCAAGTCAGCTGACGCTAAGACTGCTACAGCAGTAGTTATTGAAGAAGATGTTGTTGTATTCAACAATGATGGTGGTTACACACTTGCTGATATCTTTGGCGACGAAGTTGCTAACAACGGTGCTACAGAGTTCGGTGGTGTAATTTCTCTTGTTGACAACGACACAACAAACGGTTACGACGTAATCTTTGTTGACATTGCTGAAACAGCAGTTGTTGACGAAGCTGAAGAAGGCTTCGTTTCATTCAAGGAAGCTACAGCTCTTACAGACCGTATGGACCTTGTAATTGACGAAGATGCAGAAGACGAAGTTATCGTTATCACAAAGGACGGCGAAGCAGTTGCAGCTGCTGACCTTAACGAATGGGATGTTCTTTCAATCATCGCTAACGCTGATGGTTCTTACATCACAGCTGAAGTAATTTCTAACTCTATCGTTGGTACAATTAAGTCAGTTTCTAAGTCAATTCCTTCTGCTACAGACTTTGCATACACAGTTGAAAATACTAAGTATGACGTAGCTACAGGTGCTTATGGCATTAGCGACCTCGCTATCGGTGCTGGCGGTACATTCTACATTGACAAGTACGGCAAGATCGCTGCATTCAACGAAGATGCTGCTCTCGCTTCTGGTGTTGCTGCTAACTATGCATACGTTACAGCTGCAAC
>JAZNVB010000035.1:0-31137 GCA_045592585.1 Clostridia bacterium | reverse complement strand
ATCGGGTGGCTCATCAGTAACAAAGTATACCGTTGTGTTTGACGTAGATGGCGGAAGTGCTGTAGCAAGTCAGAGAGTAGAAAAAAATGATAAAGTGTCAGAGCCGGCAGTTCCTACTAAAGAAGGCTACACATTTGAAGGTTGGTACATAGACGAAACTTTTGAAACAGCATATGATTTTGCTGCAGAAGTAACAAAAGGCTTTACACTTTATGCAAAGTGGGCAGAAGTTGCTGAAGAACCCGGCACAGATGAGCCGGTAGCAGACGAACCTGCAGAGGCTGCTACATTCACAGATGTAAAGGCAGAAGACTGGTTCAGCGCAGATGTTAAATTTGTTAGCGAAAAGGGTCTTATGAACGGTGTTACAGCAACAGAATTTGCACCTGATGCACTTCTTACAAGAGCTATGCTTGTTACAATCCTTTACAGAAACGAAGGCGAGCCTGCTACAAACAGAAGCATCCCCTTTGCTGACATTGATATGGGTGCATACTATGCAAATGCAGTTATCTGGGCACAGCAGAACGGTATCGTTAACGGTGTTACAGAAACAGAGTTTGCACCGGATGCAAACATCACTCGCGAACAGATAGCAGCTATTATGTTCCGTTATGCAGTAGCTAAGGGCATGGAAGCTGTTACTCTTGAAGAAAACCTTACAGCATTTTCAGATGCAGACGAGATCAACGAATACGCAATCTCTGCTTTGAACTGGGCTGTAGGAAGCGGTTTAATGAATGGTAAGACAGAAAGCACACTTTGTCCTAAGGACAATGCAACACGTGCTGAAATCGCAGCAATTCTTCACAGATACATCGCTGCTCAGAAATAATTAAATAAATTGCAATATTTTTGGAGGTCGCATTTGTGCGACCGCCAATTTTGTATATCTATACACTTTTGCTTTTTAAAAAGTTCAGAAAATGCTCCACGTTTCCGTAAGCGGACTGTTTTCGGTAATAACCGCAAATGGTTTGTTCTTCGTTAAAGTCGGTAATGTTCAAACATTCCACGTTGCTTGATATTGTTGAGTGTGGGTATTCTCTTTTTAATCCAATACCCACATCGGCTTCAACACATTTTCTGATACACAGTATGTCGTTGCTCTGAACAACAATATCGGGAATAAAACCAACCCGTTTGCACGCATCAATCAGTATTTTATGCATACCGTTATTTTCGCTGATTGAAATAAACGGATGGTTGCTTAGTTGCTTTAAGGTAAGTTTTTTTCGGCAAAGGGGATTTTTTGAGGATGCAATCAAACGGATTTTTGTGGTATACAGATTAATTTTTTCGTATTCGGGATATTTGTTGCTTAATTCATCAATTATAATGTCATATTTTTCAAAATCGGTTTCTTCAAAATCAAACACAGTTTTAAACATTACTTGCGGGTGTTTGGACTTATACTCAATAATATAATCGGTAATTTCGCCTCTCATGGCGCACACAAGAATTTTGATTTCACGGGTGTCGGTGTTAGATGTTGAAAGATTATCCACAACGCCGTCAAGCTCTTTGAAAACCGTATTTAAGGATTGCAGAAGCTTTTTTCCGTTGTTATTTAACATTATCCGGTTGCAGGTTCGGTGAAAGAGCTCGCAACCAAGTTCTTTTTCTAGCCTTTTTACGGATGCTGAAACAGATGTTGCCGGAACCATATATTTTTCGGCAGTTTTGGCAAAACTCTCATTTTTAGCACTTTCAAAAAAGTATCTGAGTTGCAACATTTCCATAATAGTTACCCCTTTAAATAAAAATCAATTTATTTTACCACATCTTTAAAGTTTGTGCAAGACCAATGTTAACAATTGTTTACATTAGTCTGAATATACAGTATAATAAAATCGGAATATACCTTGAAAGGGTTGAAATAGCTTGAATATTGAGATAAAAGACTATATTAAAAAAAATACCGATGATGTGTTTGACATTCTTAAGGAATTATGCGGAATTCCGGCACCGTCGCATTTTGAGAATAAGCGAGCAGAATTTTGTAAAAAGTGGATGGAGGATATTGGTGCAGAAGGAGTCTATATTGACAATGTGCTTAATGTTATTTTTCCCCTAAACTGTGACAGCAGTGATGAAATCACGGTTTTCGTTGCACACACAGACACCGTTTTTCCTGATACAGAGCCAATGCCGTATTTTGATGACGGCGAAAAAGTGCACAGCCCCGGTGTAGCAGACGATACCGCCAGTGTGGTTGTGCTTTTGATGACGGCAAAGTATTTTGTGGAAAATAAAATTGTTCCCCCAAAAGGTGTTATGTTTGTTTGCAATTCATGCGAAGAGGGCCTGGGCAATCTTAAAGGCACAAGACAGCTGTTTAATGATTACAAAGACAGAATTGGCAGGTTTATATCCTTTGACAGTAATCTTAATGTTGTTGCTGACCGTTGTGTGGGCTCACACCGTTATGAGGTGGAGGTTCTCACCGAGGGCGGACATTCTTATGGTGCCTTTGGCAATAATAACGCAATTGAAAAGCTTTCTTCACTAATTACAGAAATATATAAAACAGAAGTTCCCCAAAAACCGGGAACCCGGACAACCTATAATGTAGGCACAATTTCGGGCGGAACGTCAATTAACACAATAGCACAAAACGCAAAAATGCTTTGCGAATATCGGTCTGACGACAGAGAATGTCTGGAGATAATGCAGAACAAATTTGAAGCTATTTTTGAAGCAGCACGTTCAGAAAAGGTACAGGTAAATATTAAAAAGGTAGGTGACAGACCCTGCAGTAATATTGAATCCGTCAAGATAGAGGCATTAAAAAATGTTGTTGTTCCTGTGATAGAAGCTGTTATCGGCAAAAAAGTTTCGTTTTCAAGCTCATCAACCGATTGCAATATACCGCTTTCTTTAGGAGTGCCGGCGATTTGTGTTGGCACGAATATGCACAAAGGAATACACACCCGTGAAGAGTGGGTTGATAAGGCGTCGATTATATCAGGGCTTGAGGTTGCAATCAGGCTTAGTTTAGCTTTAGCGGAGGAACAATTATGAGATTTACGGCAGTTGGAGATGTAATTATACAAAAGAGAATATATAAAGAATTTGAGGGCTATAATGAGCTTGCGACCTTTATCGGGCAAGGAGATGCACGCTTCTTTAATCTTGAAACCACTCTTAACCATGAGGGCGAGGCCGGTGCATCGCAGTTCAGTGGCGGCACATACCTGCGAACAAACCCCGAAGTTCTGGAGGATATGAAAAAATTTGGCTTTAATATGACAACCTTTAACAACAATCATGCCTTGGATTTTTTCTACGACGGGTTTTCGCGCACCATTGATGCATTAAATAAAAGCGGATTGGTACATAGCGGAGCAGGCAGAAATCTGGCAGAAGCATCTGCTCCCAGATACCTTGAAACCAAAAACGGCCGCGTTGCTCTTATAGCCGTGAACTCAAGCTTTGATCCCTCTATGATGGCAGGCGAGCAATCCGATCGTGTTAAGGGACGTCCCGGAATTAACGGCTTGCGTATTGATAAATATGTTGAGCTTCCAGAGAACGAATTTGAACATATAAAAAGGATTGCCAAAGACACTAATATCAATGCCCAGAAGGAAATTACACGTAAAGAGGGATATTACGCGGAGCTTGATGATAATGAATGTGAGCTTGGTGAGTTAAAATTTGTTAAAGGCAATGAATCCCGTTATATAATGAATGTAAATAAATCGGATATGAGCCGTGTGGAAAAATCTATTTACGAGGCACAGCTACAAGCAGATTATATTATAATTTCGGTACATTCCCACCAGATAAGCGGTGATGCCAAAGAGAATCCGGCAGAATTCTTAAAGGATTTTGCCCATAGCTGTATTGACGCCGGGGCACATGCTGTTATCGGTCACGGACCGCACCTTTTGCGGCCTATCGAGGTGTATAAGGATTGCCCTATATTTTATTCATTGGGTGATTTTGTACTTCAGCTTTATAATGTTGAGTTTGCGCCTGCGGATTTTTACAGCAAGCACGGGCTCACAGCAGATTCAACAGTACACGAGCTTCTTAAAAAGCGTTCAAAGGACTTTACAATAGGCCTTATGACCGATGTGCGAATGTTCCAAGCGGTAATTCCATACTGGGAAACCGAGGGAACAAAGCTGTCCAAACTGATACTTATGCCGGTTGAAATGTGTATGGACGGTCACAAATCTGATACCGGCCTGCCGCGACGCAGCTATAATCCACAGATAGCGGAAAAGCTAAAAAAGATGTGTGAGCCCTACGGTACAAAAATAATATTACAGGACAACGGGTTGATTACCTGCCAATGGTAGATTTGTTTATAAAAACAAGGCTGTCGCAAAATGAATTTCTCGGGTTTCATTTTGCTGCAGCCTCGTTTTAACATTTGATGTTTATTTTTAAACTCCGCTATATGCGCTGAATCCGCCATCAACGGGGATTACAACACCGTTAACAAAGCTTGATGCATCCTTATGTACAAGGAAAAGCAGAGTTCCGATAAGCTCTTCTGCCTTTCCGAATCTGTCCATGGGTGTTGCTGCAAGAATTTTTCCTGTCCTTGCTGTTGGAGTTCCGTCTTCGTTGAAGAGAAGCTTTTCGTTCTGCTTTGTTACAAAGAAACCGGGAGCTATTGCATTGCAACGGATGTTTGTCTTTGAAAAATGCACTGCAAGCCATTGTGTAAAGTTGGATATTGCCGCCTTTGCACCTGAGTATGCAGGGATTTTTGTAAGAGGGGTATATGCATTCATACTTGAGATGTTTATTATGCTGGCATCTTCTTTGTCGAGCATATCCTTTGCAAAAACCTGAGTGGGTAAAAGTGTGCCAAGGAAGTTAAGATTAAATACAAACTCAACACCTGCTTTGTCAAGGTCAAAAAATGTCTTTACACTTCCCATAGCATCAGAGGTGTGATATTCGTTATCGGTTGTTGCTTTGGGGTTGTTTCCACCTGCCCCGTTGATAAGAATGTCACAGGTTCCGAAATCCTTTACAATCTCGTCATGAGCCTTTTCGATACTTTCCTTTTCGAGAACATTGCAGGCATAACCTTTTGCAATGCCACCCTCTGCGTTTATCTTTTCGGCATAATTTTTCGCTGCTTCTTCATTGAGATCAAGAAGAGCAACTTTTGCACCGGTTTTCGCAAGAGCTTCGGCAAACATAGAGCAAAGCACACCGCCGGCACCGGTTACTACACAAACCTTATCTTTTAAGTTTATATCAAATGGTAAATTCATTCTAATTTCCATAGCCTTTCTGCCCACAAATAGTAGTTGAAAATACACGCATATCTCATTGTGGGCCGATAAGGCGTGTAGTGGAAATTACGCACATCGCCGTTTGTGCCTCTCAGGCACAAAAGTTCGGCGGTGCAATAAATTCCACCGAAGGTTTAACGTGATTTTTCACGTTAAATACCTTCCTTCTCCAATGTTTCCCAGATTCCTGCCATATACATAGCGCCAAGGGCTCTGTCGTAAAGGCCGTAACCGGGTTTACCGGTTTCGCCCCAGATCATTCTGCCGTGGTCAGGACGGAGGTATCCTTTAAAGCCTGTGTCGTGGTATGCCTTGAGAATTTCTACCACATCAAGTGAGCCGCACTCTGAAAGATGTCCGCTTTCTTCAAATGACCCGTCGGGAAGTATTTTGATGTTTCTAACATGTGCAAAGTGGATTCTTCCCATTGCGCCGTATTTTCTAACCATTGCTGTGTAGTCGTTAAAGGTTGCACAACCAAGACTGCCGCTGCAAAGGGTGAGTCCATGATGAACATCATCATAAAGGGAGAGGAATCTGTCAATGTTTGCCTCGTTTGTAATGATTCTGGGTATACCAAAGATGCTCCAGGGCGGATCATCCGGATGAATAGCCATATAAACATCACATTCTGCAGCAACAGGAATAATTTCCTTAATAAAGTATTCAAGATTGCTCCAAAGACCTTCCTCGCCGATTTCTTTATATTTATCTATAAGTCCTGCCATTTCGTCGGGGGTGTATGATGCATCCCAGCCGGGAAGAGTCATTTTTGTGGGGTCCATTTTGTCAACATCTTCCTTGTAGTATACAAGAGCATTTGAACCGTCGGGAAGAGGCTGGTCAAGACGTGAACGTGTCCAGTCGAATACGGGCATAAAGTTATAGCAGATACATTTAACCCCTGCCTTTGCAAGACGGCGGATATTCTCCTTGTAGTTGTCTATGTAGAGCTGATAATTTCCCTGACGAAGCTTGATGTCCTCGTGCACGGGAACAGACTCGATTACTTCCATTTCAAGGCCTTTGGCATTAACCATAGCCTTCATTTTGTCAATTTCTTCCTGAGGCCACACTTCGCCAACAGGAACACTGTATACAGCCGTAACAACGCCTGTCATACAAGGGATTTGTCTGATATGGTCAAGAGTGATAGAGTCGCTTTCGCCATACCATCGAAATGTCATTTTCATAGTGGTATATTCCTTTCGTTATTTTAATTTTGAATAAGCTTTTTACCCATTACGTAAACAGAATCAATGTTTACATTATCGTCAAATAAAACTAAATCTGCATCCTTACCGGGACTGATTGAACCCTTCTTGTTAAATATTCCAAGATGCTTGGCAGGGTTTGCAGATGCCATCTTAACAGCATCCTTCATTGGAACTTCAGCTAATTGATGCATTGTGCGGACAATGCGGTCGGTTGTTGCAATACTTCCTGCAAATGCTTCACGACTTGGAACTTTTGCTACTGCATCTTCAATTATGATGGGCATACCTGTCTGGCTGAATGCCTCTCCTTCCATAGTTTCCCAGCCGCCGGCTGAAATACTGTCGGTAATAAGCATAATTCTGTCGGAGCCCTTTAATTTGTAAATCAGCTTAAGAAGGCTTGCTGGCAGATGTCTGCCGTCTGCAATTACTTCAACCCACATATCATCCATCAGGTATGCCAGCTCCAAGGTGCCTGCGTATCTGTATGCATTTACTCTTCTTACTGTTGTGGTAAGTGAATAGAAATGGGTTACGCACTGCATTCCTGCTTCATATGCCTTCATTGCATCGTCAAAGAAGGCATCGCTGTGGCCAATGGACATTTTGATTCCTCTTCTGCAAAGCTTCTGTGCCATTTCAATAGCGCCGGGAAGCTCAGGTGCAACTGCCCAACGAACAATGTTGGGATACTTTTCTACAAGGTCCATATATTCTTCAGGGTCGGGATTTCTCAGGTAGCCGGGGGCCATAGCGCCGCAGGCATTTGGTGAGAGATACGGGCCTTCAAGGTGAAAGCCAAGGAAGTTGGGGCGGTCTGATACATTTTTTTCGTATTCGTTAACTCCATCCATAGCCTTCATCAGCATTTCCTTAGGAGAGGTCGAAAGTGAAGGGGTCATAGAGGTTGTACCGTGTTTAAGATGCATTTTGCATACGGCGTCTATCTGTTCGTGCTCGCCGGACATAAAGTATCCGCCGCCACCGCCGTGAATATGTACATCAATAAATCCGGGAGAAAGGTATTTGCCTTTGGCATCTACAACTTCGTCTTCGGGAAGAATGGTGTACTCGCCTTCATATACGTCTTTAATTATTCCGTCTGCTATTCTTACAGCGCCATTTTCAAGAACACGCTCTTGCAGAATAACCCGTGCATTAGTAAATAATGTACTCATAATATCAGTCCTTTCAATTACAAAAGTGATGCTCCGTCTACATCTGTGTAAAGTGTCGCGCCACCCTTGTGTGTACGGACAACAGATGCAGGTACCATTTCGTTAACGGGGCCGTATACTGTGTCGTAAATTGCCTTAGCCTTAAGCTTGGTAGGTACAACCAGCATCACATAACGTGCCTTCATCATAGTGGGGATGGTAAGTGTAAGTGCGTGTGTAGGAACATCATCAAGGGTTTTGAAGCAACCGTCATTTACCTGCTGCTGGCGGCAAACCTGATCAAGCTCTACGATTTTTACGGTTTCGGGGTCATTAAAGAATGCAACACCCGGGTCACAGAATGCAAGATGACCATTTTCGCCAATTCCCATAAAGATAATATCAACGGGGAACTCGTTAAGGATTTCAGCATAACGATTGCATTCAGCCTTGGGGTCGGGGTTCTGACCGTTAAGGCAGTATACCTTTTTAAAGGGAACAAGGTCAAATATTGAGCGACGCAGGAAGTTCGCAAAGCCCTGAGGTGCATCGGCTTCCAAGCCTATGTATTCGTCCATATGGAATGCGTTAACACAGCCCCAATCAACATCTTCCTTGCACAAAGCTGCAAGAAAATCGTTTTGCGAAGGTGCTGCGGCAAAAATAATATTTACCTCGCCTTTTTCCTTAATAACGTCGTTAATCCACTGTGCGCCAAGACGGGCTGCATCTTCGCCCATACTTGCTCTATCTGTAAATACCTTTACGTTTAATTCATCTGATGTAAAACTTTTTACTTCTGACATTTTTTTCATCCTCCAAAAATTTTATTTACATTTTAAATACCGACCTTGTTCATTTCTTCCACATATTATCAAGCTGCCAGCCCAGGTCAAAGATGGGAACAACGATGGTAACTTCTACCTCGTCATCTGCCAGGGTACTGTCGGTTGTACACCGAAGGGCAGGAACGTTTTTCATACAGTTTTTACATTCGCAGATTTCCAGCACTATGGCTTGCAGGTCGGATATACTGTTGCTGGAAGGCATATTGATATGTAAGAGATAGTCTTTAAGACAGTCGATTTTCAAAAGGGAGAGATATCTGACAAGATCAGTGCGTTTACCCTTATAAATAATTTTGTACCATTCTTTGCCCTTATCCGAAATTTTTTCAACTATTTCGCGGACATCGGCAACAATAAGAGGTTCCTTTCCCTCCATAGCAGAACTTTCGACAATATATTTTGCTAAGTCCCTGGGGTTGTCGATAATTTCAAAGAACAACATAATATAACCTCCCTGCAAATAAATTAGGATAGTTCGTGAAAAAAAAGACATATGAAAAGCATATGTCTTTTAATAATATTTATCTGTTGTTGATAAGTTTTGTCAGCTCAACGGGGTCGACAATTTTGCCATCCTTATAAACACGCATATTTCCTGATGCGATTTCGTCAATAAGGATAACCTCGTTGTTGTTGTAACCAAATTCAAACTTAATATCCCAAAGATCAAGACCGATGGTTTTAAGGTCGTCAGCAACAATCTTTGTAATTTTAAGAGTCTGTTCCTTCATGCTTTCGAACATTTCGGGTGACATAACGCCAAGAGCTGCTAAACCTTCCGATGTAACAAGTGGGTCGCCCTTTTCGTCGTTTTTAAAGGTGCACTCAACATATCCGCCCTCCAAAACGGTTCCGTCTTCCATATATTCGCCGTATCTGCGGATAAAACTGCCTGTTGCAACCAAACGGCAGATAACCTCTAAGCCGTGACCGAAAACTGTTGCAGGAAGAACTTCCATTGTTGCATCATCAAGATTTGCACTTATATAGTGTGTTTTAATGCCTGCTTTTTTCAGCATTTCAAAATAATAAACAGATGTTTCAAGGTTAGCCTTGCCGATACCGTCGATAGTAAGACCAACTGAATTTTCGCCCGGGTCAAAAACGCCGTCCTTGCCGGTGCAGTCGTCTTTAAACTTCAGCAAAACATTGCCGTTTTCAAGTTTGTAAACATCTTTTGTTTTTCCCTGATAAATCTTTTCCATTTTCAAAACCCTTTCTTTAGTTTAATTGTTTAATAATACACTTTATTTTACCATACTTTTCTGCAAATTTACAGTACTTTTCTAAAAAAAAATTAAAAAAATTTTAAAAATTTTAAAGGTTTTCTAGTTCCCGTATCAGTTGCCGTAATTTTTGCAGAGTACAGAAACCGATTTGAGAGAAAATAAAAGAGAAAGGAGAATCGGTCCAATGATAAAAAAATTAAAAAAATTATTTCTTATTATATGCCTTGCGGTTTTAGTTTCAAAAAATGTGTACACTCCCATTCTGGTAAATGTCAGCATACCGGAATGTGCGACAAAGGTTGGATAATGAAAATGCGGTAAACCCATGTTAGTTTACCGCATATCTTCATTTTAATACAAAATTATATAACAAACTTGTCGTGAATTGCCTGAACAGCCTTTTCAGCATTTGCAACATTTACCAGAACTGAAATTTTGGTTTCTGATGTAGAAATCATATGGATGTTGATGTTTGCATCATAAAGTGCTTCAAACATTGTTGCTGCAACGCCGGGATTGTTAACCATACCTGAGCCAACGATAGACACCTTACTGATATCTTCTCTGTGTGAGATTTCTTCATAGCAAAGAACGTCTTTTGCAGATTCAAGAAGCTCAAGTGCTTCAGCAAGATGCTTTTTAGAAACAGTAAAGGAAATATCTTTCTTTCCCTCTCTGCCAATTGACTGCAGAATTACGTCAACATTTATATGCTTTTTAGCAAGCAGTGAGAATACCTTAAATGCAATACCGGGCTTATCTTCAAGACCCACAACTGCAATACGTGCTACGTCGTTATCACGAGCAACGCCTCTGATTAACATTTTTTCCACGGAAACCGCCTCCTTAACAATTGTTCCTTCAATTTTTTCAAAACTGGATTTAACCTCAAGATGTACGCCGTATTTCTTAGCCATTTCAACCGAACGGTTATGAAGTACGTTTGCGCCAAGACTTGCAAGGTCAAGCATTTCGTCATAAGTGATTTCGTCAAGCTTTTTAGCTGACTTTACAATACGGGGGTCGGCGGTGTAAACACCGTCAACGTCGGTATAGATTTCGCACTTGTCTGCCTTGATTGCCGCAGCAATTGCAACCGCTGATGTATCACTGCCACCACGACCAAGGGTGGTGATGTTGTCGTATTTATCAAGGCCCTGGAAGCCTGCAACAATAACGATCTTTTTCTGGTCAAGTTCCGAGAGAATTCTTTCGGTGTCGATTTTATTGATGCGCGCATTACCTGCAGACGAGTTTGTCTGGAAGCCTGCCTGCCATCCTGTGAGAGAAATAACGGGAGCACCGATTTTCTCGATTGCCATTGCAAGAAGTGCGATTGAAATCTGTTCACCTGATGAAAGGAGCATATCCATTTCACGCTTTGAAGGTGAAGGGTTAATTTCGTGAGCCTTATCAATAAGGTCATCTGTTGTGTCGCCCTGTGCAGAAACTACCACAACAACCGAATTTCCTTCACGGTAGGTATCAACAACACGGTTTGCAACGTTGTTTACTTTGGCTGCATCTGCAACTGAGCTGCCGCCGAATTTCTGAACAATAATTGCCAATTTTAAAACCTCCGATACATATTATATATTGGTGACGCCGGTGATATCTGATAAATATTTCACGACGTCTTTTATACTTATTTGTTATTCTCCAATCAATCTCAGCTTGCCAAGAGCTTTGCAGCCTTCAAATTCAACGCCCTTGATGAAATCTGCCAGGCGGCCATCTGTCATAGGTGCGGTAATAACTGCAAATTCGTTTTTGTATTCTTCCTCGTCAAAGGTAACAATACGGCAATCCTCAAGCCCTGCAACGGGCTTGCCTGAGAATCTGATGTAGTAGGGATATTCCTGGAGCTTGCCCTCCGACTGATTTTCAGCAGAGTATTTATTCCATTTTATGATAATGTTAACGCCCTGGTGCTTGATTGCATCCACAACATCGGCAACAACCGCATTTGCTGTGGGGAGCTTACCTGCGCCTCTGCCGTAGAACATAACATCACCAAGGTCTTCGCCTTTTACGATAATGCCGTTAAACACATCGTTTATGCCTGCAAGAGGATTGCTCTTTGGCACAAATGCAGGGAAAACTGCTGCGTAAACGCCGCCGTCCTTTGCCTTGGTTGCGTGGCCGATGAGCTTGATTGAATAGCCTAACTTTTCGGCATAAGCCACATCCTCGGCGGTGATTTTTGTGATGCCCTCGGTGGGAATTCTTTCGGTGAGAACTTCATTGCCAAAGGCCAGAGCCGAAAGTATCGCAATCTTGCGGCAGGTGTCATGGCCTTCTACATCCGCTGTGGGATCGGCTTCAGCATAACCCTTTTGCTGTGCCGCCCGAAGAGCATTATCAAAGGTTTCGCCCTTCTGGAACATCTGTGTAAGGATGTAGTTGGTGGTTCCGTTAAGGATACCGAACACATCTGTTGCCTCTCCTGCTGTCAGGCATGAGAACATGGGCCTTATAATAGGAATACCGCCGCCAACAGATGCTTCAAAGAGATAGTTAAGGTTTCTTTCTCTTGCAATCTGCAAAAGCTCTGTGCCGTGTGCGGCAACAAGCTCCTTGTTAGATGTAATAACGCTTTTACCTGCAAGGAGGAGCTGCTTTGAAAATTCATAAGCAGGTTTTGTGCCGCCCATTGTTTCAACAACAATACCAACCTCGGGGTCGTTTAAAATATCATTAAAGTCCTTGGTGAAGCATTTGAACTCGCTGTCGGGGAAGTCGCGTAAATCAAGAATGTGAGCAATTTCAATAGGTTCGCCACATTTTTTTATCAGGTTTTCCTGATTTTTGGTGATAACCTCGCCAACGCCCGAGCCAACAACACCAAAGCCCATAATTGCGATTTTCATATATTATCAGTCCCTTCTGAAAAATCGGTAACAACATACAAAGTGTTTTTGTTTGCTTAAAAATATAGATAATAACATAATACAACAAAAACTCCCTGACGTCAAGGAGTTTTTGCCATATTTATGCACTAAATTTAACTTGTAAAATTGAAAATTTTCGGTATTTTGGTATGCAGCAGTTACTATTCTTTGTCAAAATCAATCTGCTGTGGAATTCCGACAATAGACAGATCGGTTTTGAGAACATATATTTTTGCATATGCATCATCAGAGTGCTTGGGAAGAAAAATAGTTGTCAAGTCATCTGTTGCCAGGGAGTCCATCATGACAGACATTAGACGATCATCTTCAGCATAGATTGCAACATATGCATTTGCAGGATCTGTATATTCGTCTACCGAAATATCAAAATATCTGCGCTGTTCATTTTCTGTCATATCAACGGTTATTTCGTGAAGTTTGTCAATTTTTATATATTCAACAAAGGGAATACTATTTTCGTTTGCGTATGTTTCAGCATAACTTCCGGGAACACCATAAATAGTTATTAAATCACAGTTTTTAAAGGCGTATTCGCCAATTGATGTGACGCTTTCCGGGATAACAACTTTTTGAGCCGAAATACAATTGTAAAAACTTCTGTCGCCTATATGAGAGATACCGTTGTCTATAACAATTTCACGAATTTTTTCTCTTGCAGAGTACCATGGGATGATGATAGCATTTGGATAATTATACATGTCGCCGTTGCCGGAAACCTGTAAAACACCGATTTCATATAATAACCACTGCATTCCGCCTTCATCAAGTCCGCAATCACTAAGACCTGTCAGGCGATCAAAACGTGCTATCAGTTCGGTATCGGCAGATAAAACAAATTCATAGTTTTCATCAACCCAGATACATCTGTCCGCTTTGAACCAGCCTTTAAATATGTATCCGAGGTTTGGTGTGGCTGTCAGTTTAATCTTTGAACCGGTAAGGTAGTTGCCGGACTCAAATCCGGTTACAACTCCGTTTTCTGCATTTATTGTAAGGCTAGATATGTTTTCTGACTTAACGGTTGAATATAAACTGTCGCATACAAGATTATATTTTTCAGCCATTTCGCCGGCAAGAGAAAGATTTTTTACCAGAACGGCTGTTGAGTTTGTTACAGCAAACAATGAAATATCACTGGTATTGACGGACATTGCACTCAGCGAATAATTCCATGATTCAATAAAGTAAACATCAAACACGATGGTGTAAACCGTTCCATCAACTTCAAGAATTATTTCACTTATTTCTTCGTCGAGTTTGAAAACCTGGTTAAGAGAATAATCATCACATATTCCCAGATCTGTGGTATTTCCATTTTGAGTTATTGTAATATAAGAACCTTCAACACCTGTAAATTCAAGTGGAACAAAGTAGCCATTATTAGATGCATCATCTGTTGAATATTCTGTCCAGTCAGTAATTTCGTTGGCTGTACCTGTTACAGTAAATGTTGTGCTGTTAGCAGCAACACTGAATGTACCAAGATCTGCAGCAGCCTTGCCGTAGTGTGTACCGGTAGCGATTTCCATACCGATTTCAACTGTGTCACCTGCGATAACTCTCATATCAGCAGCACCCTTAACGATAACGAGGTCGGCAACCTTGCCATCGTATACTCTAGCGTATACATAGTCAGCAGCTTTCTGAGCTTCTGCAAGAGCCATTGAACCCATATCAACCTTGTTGATTGTTACGTTAACATTAGCAAGAGTTGCATCATAAAGTGCATCGTATGCCTTGAAGTTAGAAGCACTGCCCTGTTTGATTTCGAGGTTTCTGCCGTTAGCATCGATAACGTAAACATTCTGAGCCTGTGAAAGTTTAATTGTTTCACCATTAACTGTAGCGAGCGTTGAGCTCTTCTTGTAGTTTGTTACCTTACCGCCAACATACATTTCTGTAGGTGCAGAGGGTATACCTTCGTAAGCAGTAACATCCATATCAGCAATTGACCACCAGCTTAAGTCTCTTACGCCTTCATAAAAGTCGTAAACGAGTTCAAGTGAAGCGATAAGACCGTTTCTGTCAATTTTAACTTTAATGATATCACCAATTGTAAGGTTACCCCAAAGGGAATCGGCTGCTTCAGCTGTTGTGTCAGCAACAATGGTTTCGCCGTTAACCATAACTTCCAAGCTATAGATAGCTTCGCCGTCTTCGTTTTCAGACATACCGATAGCTGTGAGAACTCCCATATTAGCCTTGGGGCTGATGGCGTTAGTAGCTTCCACAACAAGAATATTGTTGTCGACAGCCTTTTCGTCGGCATAGAGACCATGAACTGAGTAATACATTTCGTCTTCGAGGTCAGCAACTGTACCGAGGTAACTGTCTTCAGCTTCTGCAGCGATGAAGAATACAATTGCATCTCCATCGAGGTAAGGGCCAGCTGCAAACTTGCCGTTTTCAGCGTCATAAGCCAATGTAGTGTCGCTGGTGATAGCAGCGGCGATTTCAGGATCTGCATCAGCCGTTGTAATAGATGTGATAAGGCCATTTGAGTTCTTTGTGTACTTAACAACTGTGCCTTCAAGAGCATCCAATGTAGTAGCTGCGCCAGGTGCATCAGCATCAAATGTAACACCATTGATCTTAGCATTTGTAGCCTTTACGTTGAGAACTACAAGACCTTCAGCTGTAACCATCTGAACGATAGCTGTGTTTGCACCTGTAAGAATGTCTGCATCAAGAGTTGCAGCTGTAACGTATGCATAGCCAACACAGATATCGGGATCGGGTTCTTCTTCGGGGGACTCCATATCTGCAAAAATTACAACAATATCGTTTCCGTTTGAATCTGTATCGTTAAATTTGCCAAGTACATCGTAGGTCTCTCCGTCATTTAAATCCAAAAGAGTGCCCATACAGGAATCCTGAATATCCCATTCATCGACAAAAAATACGGTTGAATCAGTATTTACATAAAAGGTTGGATTGCCAACAAATCTTCTATCGTTTTCGTCAAAGATATATGAAGCATATCCTATTGTATCATCAGAATTAATGGTTGTGATAGATGTAATAAGGTTAGATGAGTTCTTTGTGTACTTAACAACTGAGCCTTCAAGAGTATCCAATGTAGCAGCTGCACCAACTGCATCAGCATCAAATATAGCGTCGTTAACCTTAGCGCGTGTAGCCTTAATTTTATTAACTTCAACGCCATCGGCAGTAACCATTTGAACAAGAGCTGTGTTTGCCCCTGTAAGCACATCGGCATCAAGGGTTGCGGCTGTTACATAGGCGTAGTTGCAGGGCGCTTCTGGTTCAGGTTCAGGGTCTGGTTCTGGATCAGGGTCTGGGCTGGAGTCGATATATTCATTAATAATACCCTTAACAATTACGAGGTCAACAACCTTGCCGTCGTATACTCTTGCATATACATAGTCAGCTGCACACTGGGCTTCGGCTTGCGTGGCGGTAATTTGGCTACCATTAATCATGATGTTTACATCCGTAAGGGAAGGATCGTAGAGCTCTTCATAAACATCAAAATCCGAAATGCTGCCGACATTGATTTCAGGGTCTCTGCCGTTAGCATCAATTACATATACATTTTGCGCCTGTGAAAGTTTGATTGTTGAACCATCAACGTTAGCAAGAGCTGAGCTCTTCTTGTAGTCTGTTACCTTGCCGCCAACATATGTTTCGTTAGCACCAGCTGTACCTTCGATAGAAGTAACATCCATTCCAGTGATTGAGCCACTGAAGTCTCTTACACCGTCAGCGAAGTCATAAACCATTTCAAGGCATGATATAAGACCATCTTTGTTAGTTTTAACTTTAATTATATCGCCAACTGTAAGATCCCCCCAAATAGCATAATACGCATCAGCAGTAGTTTCTGCCGTGATTGTTTCTCCGTTAACCATAACTTCTACAGCATAGATAGCTTCGCCATCTTCGTTTTCTGATGTGCCGATAGCTGTAAGAACACCCATGTTAGTTTTGGGGCTGATAGAACCAGCACCACCTGCTACAACAAGAATGTTGTTATCAATAGCCTTATCATCTGCATAGATAGCATAGATGTAGTAAGGTACTTCGTCTTCAAGTTCCGCAACTGAACCAACGTAGCTGTCTTCAGCTTCTGGAGCGATGAAGAATACAAGAGCATCTGCATCAATGTAGTGACCTGATACAAACTTGCCATTTTCAGCGTCATATGTCTTTGTTGAAGCACCGGCAACGCTTACGAAATCATCATCAACGTCAGCTGATGTGATAGCTGTGATGAGGTCATTTGAGTTCTTTGTGTACTTAACAACTGTGCCTTCAAGAGCATCCAATGTAGTAGCTGCGCCAACAGCGTCTGCATCAAATAGAGCATAGTTAATTTTAGCATTTGTAGCCTTGATGTTAAAAACAGCAAGACCTTCATCGGTAACCATCTGAATAAGAGCAGTGTTTGCACCTGTAAGAACGTCTGCATCAAGAGTTGCAGCTGTTACATAGGCATAGTTAATTGATTGTCCTGTTGCAAGGGCATAGTCTTCATTAAATGCAGCAATCTTGCCGTACTTGTCAATGTAGAATGTACCGCCGGCACCGATACAGAGGTCAGCAATACCATAAGCCCCTGCAGCTACATCATACTTAGTACCGCCAATAGTATATGCATAGCCTGTTTCTGATGTGTAAGACCTAGAAACTGACTTAATTACACCAATAATTTTGTTGGTAATTACTTCAGCCTTGATGTATGAACCATCATCGTTTGCAATGATTGAAAGAACATCCCATTCCTTAAGGGCGCTAGCAGCAACTGCTTCGCCGTCCTTTGTGATGCTGATGATAACATTTTCGTCATCTTCGTCAATTGTGAGGTCCATAAGACCAGTAAATGCTGTCATTTCCTTGAATGCAACGTAACCTTCTTCAGCTTCGTCAACAACGGCTGTTTCAGCAATCTCAACAAAGATTACATCATAGCCGTATGTTGTATCATTATCAATAAGAGTAATCTTACCACCGTTAAGTGTTGCACCGCCATTAGCAACTTCGTCACCGAAGATGTCAGTAACACGGTATCCGCCTTCATTGTTGAATACAACATCCGCACCGGATATAACTACGGCTGTAGCAGTTTTAGCATCAGCTGACTTGAAGTATTCAAACCTGCCCTGAGAATTAATCTGGTTGAACTGTGTCAGGTCGATTTCAAGAATATTGTTTCTGGTGGGATCTGCAACGATAGAAATAATTTCATAATCGTCGTCAACCTTCTTTACATAGGCGATAACCGACATACCAAGAAAATCAGCAGCATTTGTGTTGCCAACGAGGTAATCTCTTATTTCGTAGCATCCATAGTCGTCAGGCTGAAAATCCTTGTTGGCTGTTTCAAATGCGTCTGTGATGACTATTTCAACTGTTTCTTCTTCTGAAGTGTCAATTGTTTTCCAACAATCAAGGCACGTATATGCGTTTTCTGTAACGACACCTCTGATTTTTATGTATCCCTGTTGAACAAGAAGGTCTTCTTCCACAATGACATCGTCACCAACGGGCTCAATTTTGAGTTTATCAAAATCAATAGAAACCTTGTCTGCATCCTCATCCGATACACCGATAAATTCAACTTTTCGGTTGTCGATATCCAGATATGAAATCATAATATCTTTTTTATTTATTTCGGATTCGGTGTGGTCAATGCTTTGCGGTTCCTGTGCTGAAACAGTCATAGGGATGAGTGTCATCAGCATAACAAAGCAAAGGGTTATTGCAATAATTCTTTTTTTCATTAGTCAAATACCTCCGTTTAATTTATTGCACAAAATTTATAAATAAGAAAAATTCGCCTCCTTTTAAAATTCCTATGAAATAAAAAATGCGCCAACCGAAGTCGACGCATAAAAACGCAAACTCCGATAGTCGCCAAACTAATGCATAAATAATGGGTTAACATACTCATTTTGCAGGAATTTGCATTTTTTCAAATTCAACAAAATGAGTATCGCAAAAAATGGGGGAATTTATACCTCCGAAACCCATTATATGATATTTTATTAGTTTGGCCATTTTATAATAACACAATTTTGTAATTTTATCAATATCTTTTTGTCAGAATATAAAACTAAATCACCTTATATAGTCAATAATTTTCAGCATTTCGTCATGCGTGGATGCCCGCATAATTGCCTCTCTAAGCCTTGCGCCGCCCGGGCATCCCTTGATATACCACGCCATATGCTTGCGTGCTTCCTGAATTCCGCGGTGGTCGCCTTTATATTTTATAAGTAATTCAAGGTGTTCCCTCATTTTTGCGGCACGTTCCTCGGGTGTGGGAGGAGGAAGCTTTTCGCCTGTTTCAAGGTAGTGCAGAACTCTCTCAAAAATCCACGGATTGCCCTGTGCGCCTCTGCCAATCATAATTCCGTCACAGCCGGTATATTCAAGCATACGCTTTGCGCTGTCTTCGTCTGTTATATCGCCGTTACCTATAACGGGGATTGAAACCGCTTGCTTTACCGCTTTGATTATATCAAGGTCGGCTGTGCCACTATAAAACTGCTCACGGGTTCTGCCATGAACAGTTATGGCAGCCGCCCCGTTTTTTTCGGCGATTTGTGCCATCTCAACGGCGTTGATATTGGCATCATCCCAGCCCTTGCGGATTTTTACTGTAACAGGTACATTTACCGCCGCAACAACTGCGGCAACAATTTCCCCTGCAAGCTGAGGATTTTTCGAGAGAGCCGAGCCGTCGCCGTTTCCTGTGATTTTTGGCGCAGGGCAGCCCATATTGATGTCAATAAGCTGAGCACCGTATTCCAGCGCCTTCTCTGCAATTGAGGCAAGAACGTCAGGTTCGTGACCAAAAAGCTGGGTTGCGACAGGCTTTTCCTCTTCCTCGGTGGCAAGTAGGTCAGCGGTTTTTTTGCTGTTGTAAAACAGACCCTTGCCCGATACCATTTCTGTATACATAAGTCCCGGACCAAAGGGTTTGGTTATCATTCGAAAGGCTTTGTCCGTAACGCCCGCCATGGGCGCAAGGAGAACATTATTTTTAAGTTCAAGATTTTTGATTTTCATACATGGTTCCTTTTAGATTATTGGATTGCAATATATTCTATCACAAAAAGTGACAGATTTCAATATTTGTTATTATTAGCTTGACAATATTAAAGAAAATTTAGTATACTATCTTAAAATGGGGGAGGATTTGGAATTCTTAACCAGACAAGAAATCAGGGAAGGTGTAATGGTATGGATTACGCAGGATTGACAAAGGTAAAAAGAGTGGTAATCAAGGTGGGTACCTCGTCTTTGACCTATGAAACGGGAAAATTGAATATAAAAAAGATTGAAAGCATTGTTCGGGTGGTATCTGACCTTCGGAACAGAGGGATTGAGGTGGTGCTTGTATCCAGTGGTGCGGTAGGTGCCGGTGTTGGCAAGCTGAACCTTGCCGAAAAACCTGCGGATACACGAAAAAAGCAGGCTCTTGCTGCAATCGGACAGGCAACTCTTGTTTCAATGTATGACCGCTTTTTTTCGGAATACGGTCATTCTTCGGCACAGGTTCTTCTGACAAAGTTTATCCTTGATGTGGAAGAGAGATACATAAACACAAAAAACACGTTTGAAACAATGTTTGAATATGGTGTTATTCCCATAGTAAATGAAAATGACGTGATTTCTACATATGAGCTGGAATTTGGTGACAACGATACCCTTTCGGCCCATATTGCAAAGCTGGTTGATGCAGAGCTTTTGATTATTCTTTCGGATATTGACGGGCTTTATGACAGCAATCCCCAGACCAATCCCGATGCAAAGCTTATTTCTGTTGTAGAGAGGGTTGATGATAAAACCTATGCAATTGCCGGAGGTGCCGGAAGCAGCCGAGGTACCGGCGGAATGGTTACAAAGCTCAAAGCGGCAGAAATCGTGAACCCCGAAGGGATAGATATGATTATAACCAACGGCGCGCATCCTGAAAGAATTTATGATATTTTTGAAGGAAAATCAGTCGGGACACTGTTTAAAGGAAGGGTATTGTAAGAATTGACAATAAGATGTAATAAAAAATGTTAAATTTCGTTAAACTTTTGACAAAAATGTATTGAAATCTTGCACAGAATATGATATTATGTTATATGTGAGAAGAGTTGGAATATTTTAACTCTATCTTGTGATTATAGTGTAAATTTATTAACTTTAATATAAACAGGAGGTAGTAAAAATGACTACAAACAAAAAAGTACTCACCTGGCTTGAAGAAATGAAAGCCCTTTGTAAGCCCGAAAATGTAGTATGGATTGACGGCTCAGAAGAACAGCTTGAAGCACTTCGCGCAGAAGCGGTTGCAAGCGGCGAAATGATTAAGCTTAACCAGGAAAGGCTTCCCGGTTGCTACTATCACAGAACAGCAGAAAATGATGTTGCACGTGTTGAGGACAGAACATTTATCTGTACAGAAACTGAAGAAGAGGCAGGTCCCATCAACAACTGGATGGCACCCGCTGAAATGTATGCAAAGCTCAATGCTTTGTATGATGGCTCAATGGCCGGCAGAACAATGTATGTTATTCCTTATTCAATGGGTCCCGTTGGTTCACCCTTCTCAAAGATTGGTATTGAGCTGACAGACAGTATCTACGTTGTACTGAATATGGACATTATGACCAGAGTTGGCAAGGCTGTAATTGATGCCCTTGGCGAAGATGGAGATTTTGTTAAATGTCTTCATGCAAAGAAGGATGTTAATCCCGATGAGAGATACATCGTTCATTTCCCACAGGATAACACAATTATGTCAGTAAACTCAGCTTACGGCGGCAACGTTCTTCTTGGTAAAAAGTGCTTTGCACTTCGCATCGCATCATACCAGGGTATGAAAGAAGGCTGGATGGCAGAGCATATGCTTATTCTTGGTCTTGAGAATCCCAAGGGCGAAGTTAAGTACATCTGTGCAGCATTCCCCTCAGCTTGCGGTAAGACAAACCTGGCTATGCTTATTCCTCCCAAGTTCCTTCAGGAAAAGGGTTACAAGGTTTGGACAGTAGGTGACGATATTGCTTGGCTCCGTGTTGGTGAAGAAGGCAGACTTTATGCTATCAACCCCGAAGCCGGTTTCTTTGGAGTTGCTCCCGGTACTTCAGAAAAGTCAAACTTCAATGCACTTGAGGCTACAAAGAAGAACACAATCTTCACAAACGTTGCTATCAACGAAGAAGATATGACAGTTTGGTGGGAAGGTCTTGACAAGAATCCTCCCAGTAATGCAATTGAATGGAAGGGCGCAAAGGTTGACGGTAAAGCATACACTGCAGACGGCAACAAGCTTGCTCATCCCAACTCAAGATTTACTGCTCCTGCAAAGAACTGTCCCTGCATTTCATCAGAGTTTGAAAATCCTCAGGGTGTTCCGATTTCAGCTATCGTATTCGGCGGCCGCCGTGCTAAAACTGCTCCGCTGGTATATCAGGCTCGTGACTGGGATCATGGTGTATTTGTAGGTGCAACAATGGCATCTGAAACAACTGCAGCAGCAGCAGGTGCAGTTGGTGTTGTAAGACGTGATCCAATGGCTATGCGTCCCTTCGTTGGCTATAATATGGCAGATTACTTCCAGCATTGGTATGATATGGGTAAGAAGATTGCAAATCCCCCCCAGATCTTCAATGTAAACTGGTTCAGACTTGACAAGGACGGCAACTTTATGTGGCCCGGCTTTGGTGATAATATGCGTGTCCTCAACTGGATTCTTCACCGTTGCGAAGGCAAGGTTGATGCAGTTGAAACAGAAATCGGTTATGTTCCCAATAAGGCAGACCTCCAGCTTGAAGGCCTTGACCTCAGCGACGAGGTTGTAGACGAACTTCTTTCAATCGACATTGATGCATGGAAGGAAGACCTTGCAAACCAGAGAGAGTTCTTTGCGCAGTTTGGCGACAAGCTTCCCAAGGAAATCAAGGAAAGCATGGATACACTTGAGGCAAACCTCAATAAATAATAATAAGATAAAAGGTTTAAAGGGTCGGTCTGTAAGGATTGACCCTTTAACATTGTTGTGTTAGAATAGAGTTAGCGTGATTAAATGTGGAGTGAGAATTATGCTGTGGGAAAATTTGAGAGAAGAAGAATTTAAGGATGCGATAGATAATTCAAAAGGGCTTTGCGTAGTGCCTCTTGGTTGTCTTGAAAAACACGGTCAGCATATGCCGGTGGGGACAGATGTTATCCATATAACCGAAATTGCCAAAAGGGCGGCAGAAATTGAGCCTGTTTGCATTTTTCCGTCCATATATTTTGGCGAAAAAACCGGTGCCGGAGAATTTGCCGGAACGGTAATTTTCAGCCCGGAGTTAAGATTGCAAATTTTAAAGGAAACCTGCAGCGAGATTTACCGCAACGGCTTTGATAAAATTCTGATTTACGACGGCCACGGCGGAAACAGCAGTATGATTGATTTCTTTATGAGAGGCTTGCTGTATGAAAAGACACCGTATTCGGTGTTCAGCTATTCCCTTGGTTCTGATTTTGCAACTCCCAAGAAAATCCTCAATCAGGGCTATAAGTTTTTGACAACCGAGGACAGAAAGGTTCTGCAAGGTTATATTGAAGAAAAGAAACGTACAGGTCACGCAGATTTTGTTGAAATGGGCTGGGTTTACGGAGTGCGGCCCGAAACTGTTCGCCTTGATAAAGTCTATCAGGAAAGCTATGAATCCACCCACCGCTTTGATGAGTTTTCAAAAAGGGGAATACGTTCGCCCTTCACCTGGATGGCAAACACACCCAATTCCTATGAGGGTGATATGCATGATGGTATGAACGAACGAATTGCCCGCGCAATGGTGGAATATTCTACCCAAAGACTTGTTGAGGTTATAAAGTTTTTAAAGACCGAAGAAATTTCTGATGAATATAAAAAGGAATGGCTTGAAAAACAGAAGCGTCATACCTTTTAAAAACTTAAACGTAAAACTCTTTTTTGAACAATGTTCAAAAAAGAGTTGATTTTTTATCTGCACTATGTTAAAATGAAGCTAGCAATAAAACGGAGGGATTAGTATGGCAAGAAAAGCGGTAACAAGCGGCGGCACCCGGGACGAAATCTTGAGTGTGGCAAAGCGGTTGTTTTTTGAAAAAGGCTTTGACGGTGTTACAATAAGAACAATTCAAAGAGAGGTCGGCTGTGAGGTAGGCTTGTTTTATTACTACTTCAAGTCAAAGGAGCAGATTTTTGATGTAGTGCTTGTCGGCATTCAGGAAGAATGGAGAAAACGTTTTGAAGATGAACTTCAGAACGAAAACGAAGATAATGTTGCAAAGCTGATGCAGACTTTTAAAACTGTGTATGAGATTGCAAGTGAGTTCAGAAATGAAAAAGCAGAGGAGCTTCACTGGTCTGTGCAGGGTGCTATGTTTAACCGTCTTACTGCTGTGGTTGAGGGATATCTTGGTGAAATTCTGGGAGATACCAAAACAGAGGCCGGTGTCGATAACAAGGCTTTGTCTGCAATAATTGCCGGAGGTATGTGCCGATTTGCGCAAACTGCATCCCGATGGGAATATACCAAAGCCCTTGACGGAATACAGCGATTGATTGATGGAATATATGGTGACAGACAACGAAACACCAGTGGTCACCGCCAGGATATTTCGGTGGAATTATTGTAATTTTTAACATACAGAGGTTTAAAATGAAGTCTTCAAATCAAAAACTAAAACTTCTTTATTTAATGAAAATTTTACTGGAACAAACCGATGAGGAGCATCCCTTATCTGTTCCGCAACTTATAACCGAACTAAAACGATACGATATATCAGCAGAGAGAAAGAGCGTGTATGATGACTTAGAGTGTTTGCGGCTGTTTGGACTGGATATATGTTCTGTAAAGTCAAAGAGTTACGGTTATTTTGTAGCAAGCCGTGATTTTGAACTACCAGAACTAAAACTTTTGGTTGACAGCGTTCAGGCTTCAAAATTTATCACCAAGAAAAAGAGTCTTGAGTTGATTTCGAAGATCGAGGGACTGGCAGGTAAATACGCGGCAACAAAACTGCGGCGCCAGGTGTATGTTACCAATCGTGTCAAGACAGTAAACGAGCAGATATATTATAATGTAGACAAGATTTATGAGGCAATTTCTGAAAATCGGCAGATTACATTCCGCTATTTTGAACTGGATGTTGACAAAAATAAAGTTTATCGTAAAGACGGTGGATTGTATTGCGAATCGCCCCTTGCTCTTAGCTGGGATGATGAAAATTATTATATGATTGTATATAAAAAGAAGTACGGAAATTTTGCTCATTATCGTGTGGACAAGATGGATGGCATCAAGCTGTGTGACGAAAAACGTGATTTGCCCGAGCAGGATTTTGATTTATCAGAATACACAAAATCGGTATTTTCCATGTTTGGCGGCAAGACGGTTAATGTTTCGGTGAAATTTGAGAACTCTCTTGCCGGTGTTGTGTTTGACCGATTTGGAACAGACGTCCCCGCAATGAGAGTTGATGAAAATCATTTTGTCTGCAATCTTAATGTAGCGGTCAGCCCTGTGTTTCTTGGCTGGCTCGTAGGCTTTGGCAGTAAGGCAGAGATACTTTCTCCTGATTTTGTGATTGATGAAATGAAGGAGCTTATTGAACAACTGAACGAAAAATATCAATAAAAAACATAAAAGCCTTGCAAACCGCAGTTCGCAAGGCTTTTAAACTATCTTTCGTCAATTTGAGTATATTCTTTTCTCTTTACAATGCTCTTATATGCAGGACGTATAATCTTGCCGCCGGTAAGAACCTCTTCGATACGGTGAGCACACCAGCCAACAATACGTGCCATTGCAAAAATGGGGGTATAAAGCTCTTCAGGAATGTTAAGCATCTGATAAATAAAGCCTGAATAAAGGTCAACATTTGCAGGCATAGGAGCGGTAATTCCCTTCAGGTCGGCAAATACCTTTGGAGCAATACGTTCAACAGATGCATAAAGCTCAAATTCTTTTTCTGTATCACCGCCGATATCCTTGGCAAGCTTTTGAGCACATTCTTTAAGCAAAACTGCACGTGGGTCTGAAAGGGTGTAGATTGCGTGACCGATGCCGTAGATTAACCCACTGCCGTCGCCTGCTTCCTTGCGTACAATTTTGCAAAGATAATCATAAACCTCGTCTTCGCTGTCCCAGTTTGCAACCTTTTCTTTCATTTCTGCCATTTGTGCAAGGGTTTTCTGGTTAGCACCACCATGCTTGGGTCCTTTTAAAGAACCGATTGCCGCAGCGACAGCAGAGTATGTGTCGGTGTTACTTGAAGAAAGAACACGAATTGAGAATGCCGAGTTATTACCGCCGCCGTGCTCTGCGTGGAGCATAAGGGCAAGGTCAAGCACCTTTGCCTCGGTTTCGGTGTATTTATGGTCCGGTCTTATCATATAAAGAAAGTTCTCGGCAATTGAAAGCCCTGACTTGGGATTATGCAATACAAGACTTTTGCCGTCATAATAATGCCTTTTTGCTGCGTATGCATAAGCAACTAATGTAGGAAATCTTGCAATAAGCTCAAGACTTTGTCTGAAAAGTGCCTCTGTGCTGATATCATCGGGATTTTCTTCGTCATAGGAGTATAAAGCAAGAACAGACCTTGCCAGCTTGTTCATAATATTGTGGCTTGGTGCCTTTAAAATCATATCCTCGGCAAAGTTGGGGGGGAGCTTTCTCCTTTTTGCAAGACTTGCAGAAAAGGTTTCAAGCTCTTCCTTTTTGGGAAGGTAGCCGAAAAGAAGAAGAAAGACAACCTCTTCGTAACCAAACCTGTCCTCTTTTTGACAGTTTTCAACAATATCCTGTATTGATATACCCCGATATCTTAAAGTACCCTCGATAGGTGATTTTACACCTTCATCAAGAACGTAGCCGTGTACCTCGCCAATTGCGGTGAGCCCTGCAAGAACACCTGTTCCGTCGGGATTACGCAATCCGCGCTTTACGTTAAATTCGCTATAATAATGACCGGGTATGTTGCTGAAGCTTTTGTGCTGTTCAAGCACATCCTCTATATATTTATCAAGATTGTTTTTCATTGGTGTCAATCCTTTCTAATGTTAGTTATAAGATTTAGCCCGGAGGCCACTGCAGATTTCTGCCTGCAAGAAGATGGAAGTGTATATGGCCAACAGTCTGGCCGCCATCCTCGCCACAGTTATTGACAATCCGGTAACCTTTTTCGGCAAAGCCAAGATCCTTTGCAATTTTCGCCGCAGTTTCAAATACTTTGGCAACAAGGAAAGAATTTTCAGCAGTAATATCATTTGCCGATTTAATATGCTGTTTGGGTATGATTATAATATGCTCGGGTGCCTGGGGCTCGATATCCCGAAACGCCAGAACAAATTCATCCTCATAAACCTTGGTTGAAGGAATTGTACCTTCGATTATTTTACAAAAAAGACAATCAGACATAATGTTTCCTCCAAAATTTTGCCATAAAGGAAGGGGTAGACCCTTCCTTCACAGTCTGCTGTTTTTAAATCAAAGTTTTAACAATTGCAAGAGCATCAGCAATCTTTGATGCATCCTTGCCGCCTGCCTGAGCGCTGTCGGGCTTGCCGCCACCGCCACCGCCACAGGTTTTTGCAACCTCACGGATGATGTTGCCTGCATGAGCACCGTTTGCAACTGCGTCAGGTGTTGCCATTGCAACAATGTTAACCTTACCGTCGGCTGCCGATGCAAGAACAATAACTGCAGAATTGAGCTGTTGCTTAAGATTGTCCCCTGCATTGCGGAGGGCATTCATATCAAGGCCGTCGCCAAGACGGTGAGCAATAACCTTGATGCCCTTAACTTCTTCTGCAGAATTCACAAGGTCGTCAAGTCCGCTGTTTGCCATCTTGCTCTTTATGCTTTCAAGCTCACGCTTTAAGTTCTTGTTTTCTTCAACAACGGCTGCTGCCTTTGTTTCCACTTCGTGCAGACTTGATTTGATGGTATCTGCAACCTTTGCAATGGTTTCCTTTGCGTCGTTAAGCTGATTAAGTACGCCTATGCCTGTAACAGCTTCGATTCTTCTAACGCCGGCTGCAACACCGTTTTCAGAAATAATCTTAAACAGACCTGCCTGTGCGGTGTTTGAAAGATGAGTACCGCCACAGAACTCAATAGAATAGTCGCCCATTGAAACAACTCTTACCGTTGCGCCGTATTTTTCGCCAAACTGAGCAGTTGCACCCAACTTTTTAGCCTCTTCGATGTCAAGCTCCTGAACGGTTATTGGCATTGCCTCTAAGATTGCTTCGTTTACCTTTGCCTCAACAGTCTTGATTTCATCGGCTGTCATTGCCTCAAAGTGTGAGAAGTCAAATCTCAGGTGGTTTGCAGTAACTTCTGAGCCTGCCTGAGCAACATGTGTACCAAGAGTTTCCTTAAGTGCCTTATGAAGAAGATGTGTTGTTGAGTGGTTGCGGCAGATTGCCATTCTGTTCTTTTTGCAAACAGAGAAGGTTGCCTTGTCGCCTGCTGAAATTGAGCCTTCCTCAACCTTTACTATATGGAAGTAAATTCCGTCGCCGTTTTTCTTTGTATCAACAACAGTTGCTTTGCCGTTTGCGGTCTTTATTGAACCAATATCGCCTGCCTGACCGCCCATTTCTGCATAGAAGGGTGACTTTGCTGCCACAATAATGCCTTCTTCGCCTGCACCGATTGCATCAACCTGAGCGCCGTCTGCAACAATGCCGATAATTTCTGTTTCACATTCCAGGCTGTCATAACCCACAAATTCGGTTGCTTCTGCCTTGATGTTAACAGCAGAGTCATCATCCCAGCTTGAGCCGTCTTTGCGGTTTGCTCTTGCGGTTTCCTTCTGGATTTTAAGCTGCTTGTCAAAGCCTTCTCTGTCTACCTTAAGACCCTGTTCTTCGCAGATTTCAACTGTAAGGTCAATGGGGAAGCCGTAGGTGTCATTAAGCTTAAATGCTTCTTCCCCGGCAAGAGTATCAAGGCCCTTGTTCTTTGTTTCTTCGATATAGGTGTTAAGAATTGCAAGACCGCCCTCAATTGTTTTTGAGAACTTTTCTTCTTCAATTCTTACAACCTTTTTAATGTAATCTCTCTTTTCGTCAAGCTCAGGATAGCCCTGCATTGAAGAGTCAATAACTGTATCTGCAACGGTGTAAAGGAATTCGCCCTTGATGCCTAAAAGTCTGCCGTGACGTGCTGCACGACGGAGAAGACGTCTTAAAACGTAGCCTCTGCCCTCGTTTGAAGGAATAACACCATCAGATACCATCATTACGGTACTTCTGATATGGTCGGTAATAACACGGAGAGATACGTCGGTCTTTTCGTTGGTCTTATATTCAACGCCGGCAATTCTGGAGATGTGCTTCATTGTATTCTGAACGGTGTCAACCTCAAAAAGGTTGTTTACGCCCTGCATAATGCAGGCAAGTCGCTCAAGGCCCATACCTGTGTCAATGTTGGGGTTTGCCAAGCGGTTGTAGTTGCCGTCTTCGTCCTTGTCAAACTGTGTGAATACAAGGTTCCATACTTCCATAAAGCGGTCGCAGTCGCAGCCCAGCTTGCAGTCGGGCTTGCCGCAGCTAAACTCTATGCCGCGGTCAACGTGAATTTCCGAGCAAGGACCGCAAGGACCTGTGCCGTGTTCCCAGAAGTTCTCGTCCTTGCCAAGCTTTACAACTCTTTCGGGATTTACTCCAACCTCGTTAACCCAGATGTCACGAGCTTCGTCGTCTTCTTCATAAACGGTAATCCACAGAACTTCTTCGGGGATTTCCATAACTTTGGTAAGGAATTCCCAAGCCCAGTTAATAGCCTCGTGCTTGAAATAGTCACCAAAGGAGAAGTTGCCCAGCATTTCAAAGAATGTGCCGTGACGTGCAGTCTTACCGACACTTTCGATATCAGGTGTTCTGATACATTTCTGGCAGGTTGTAACCCTCTTGCGGGGGGGAACCTCGGCTCCTGTGAACCATTTTTTCATAGGTGCCATGCCCGAGTTGATAAGCAGCAGACTTGCGTCATTTTTTGGTACAAGCGAAAAGCTGTCCAGTCTCAGACAGTCCTTTGATTCAAAAAATGAAAGATATTTTTCTCTGATATCGTTTAATCCTAAATTTTTCATACGTTTCAGATGCCTTTCTGTATTATAATTTTCATCCACCGTATTAAAATCTTAATCCGTGGCATAAATAGCTTATTTTATCATATAATTTTACCATTTTTTTGTTGATAAGTCAATAGTTTATTGCTTTTATAACGCGAGATAAATATAAAATGGGGATTTATCTCGAAACTATATTTTTTCTGTGCTTTTGTGGAGAAATACCATAGCCCTCGCTGAATTTTCTTGAAAAATAAAACTGATCACAAAAATGGAGTCGGTCGCTTATTTCCTTAATTGAAAGCTTGTCTTCTGAAAGCAGTTTCTCTCCTTCAATCAGAACACGGTCATCTATGTATTTCCCAATTGTTTTATTTAAATCCCGCTTAAAATTGTTTTGCAGGGCAAGCCGCGAAACAAAAGTGGCTTTTGCGATTTCGTCTATCGTGAGGGTAATCCTAAGATTTTTTTCGATGTATTCAAGAGCCTTTTTTGTGGTGGGAGAATAATTTGATGTTTTTCCAAGAAAAATATTGTTTTCCTTAATGGCGGAATTTACCAAAGTAAGCAATAAGGATTTAAGCTCAATAACAGAATTTGCTGTATTCTGCATAAACAAGTGTGAAATTCTTTCTGCATATCCCTCGGTATCGTCTAAAACGAGAATTTTTTTAACTTTTGAAAACAGATCGAGCTTATCCTCGCCCACAAGCGAAAAATGAAAAAAGAGCTTGTCGAGTTTTTCGTTGCACTTGTATGAAAAGATATGCATAGCGGGAATGATATAAATTTTCCCTTTCACAAGCGGAATGATCTCATCTCCGGACTTCAGGATACCCTCGCCGTCGGTGGGAATATACATTCTTGTAAAAGGAGAGCATACATTTTTGCAACGCCAGGAATTATCTAAATGAGCGAAATATGCAACACTAATATCCATATTCACACTGTTAATTTTGCCACTTATATCTATGTTTCCCAAATTCATAACTATACAAATCTCCATAAAATATATATTTTTTTCTATTCGCTTATTCAGTATTATATGGTAAAATTTTTTAAAAGTCAATGTTAAGGATTAAATATGTTTCGTTATATCTTAAAGGGGGAAGATTTTATATGGAAAGAGAAAAGATTTTTAACGGATTTCGCGTTGGCGAATACAAGATGAACAACGAGGAGTTTTACAAGCAGTTTGAACAGAAGTACTGCGAGGGTATGAATTATGTTGGTATTTCTACCTTCCCACCAGATGCTCCCAATGGCGGAGAAATAACTCAAGAAAATTACCTTGAGTGGGCAAAGTACCTTTCTGACAGAAAAGTTTATTTCTATTTCAACGGTGGTGATGTATCAGACTTGTTCGGGTGTACTCTTGATGCTTGTGAATTTAAAGCGATAGACAAGGATGTTTAACAAAAAAGGGAGAAC
>JAZNVB010000034.1:0-1774 GCA_045592585.1 Clostridia bacterium | reverse complement strand
GGTGAAAAGGTTGTATTGGTTCGTTTGGAAACTTCTCCGGAAGATATTACCGGTATGAAGGCTTCCCAAGGTATTTTAACTGTTCGTGGTGGTATGACCTCTCACGCAGCGGTTGTTGCTCGTGGTATGGGTACTTGCTGTGTATCTGGTTGTGGAAATGGCAACGAAGTTTCTATTGATGAAGATAAGAAAGTTATTACAATCAATGGCAAAACATTCCATGAAGGTGACTGGATGAGTCTTGATGGTTCTACTGGTAAGATTTACGGAGAAGAAATCAAAACTGTTCCAGCTGACGTTAACTCAGGCTACTTTGGTAGAATTATGGGTTGGGCTGATAAATATAAAGCTCTTCAAGTTAGAACAAATGCTGACTCTCCAAAAGATGCTAAACAAGCTTATGCTTTTGGTGCTTCAGGTATTGGTCTTTGCAGAACAGAACATATGTTCTTTGCTGAAGACAGAATTGCTGCTATTCGTGAAATGATTTGTTCAGATACAGTTGAACAAAGAGAAAAAGCTCTTGCTAAGATCGAACCAATGCAACAATCAGACTTTGAAGGTATTTATGAAGCTATGGAAGGAAACCCAGTGACTATTCGTTTCCTTGATCCACCACTTCATGAATTCGTTCCACACGAAGAAAAAGATATTGAACTTCTTGCTAAAACACAAGGCAAGACAGTAGGTCAAATCAAAGACATTATTTCTTCACTTCAAGAATTCAACCCAATGATGGGTCACAGAGGTTGCCGTCTTGCTGTCACATATCCTGAAATTGCTGCAATGCAAACAAGAGCTGTTATGCAAGCTGCTATCAATGTTCAAAAGAAACACGCTGACTGGAATATTGTTCCTGAAATTATGATTCCACTTGTTGGTGAAGTTAAAGAATTGAAATATGTTAAAGATGTTGTTGTTAAAACAGCTGAAGAAGTTATTGCTAAGAATGGTTTGAAAGAATTCCCATATCATGTTGGTACTATGATTGAAATTCCTAGAGCTGCTCTTACAGCTGACGAAATCGCTAAAGAAGCTGAATTCTTCTCATTTGGTACAAACGACCTTACTCAAATGACATTTGGTTTCTCAAGAGATGACGCAGGTAAATTCTTAGGTTCATATTATGAAACAAAGATTTACGAATCTGATCCATTTGCAAAACTTGACCAAACAGGCGTTGGTAAACTTGTTGAAATGGCTGCAAAACTTGGTAAACAAACTCGTCCAAATATCAAACTTGGTATCTGTGGTGAACACGGTGGTGATCCATCTTCAATCGAATTCTGTCATAATGCAGGACTCACATATGTTTCTTGCTCACCATTCAGAGTTCCGATTGCTCGTCTTGCTGCTGCACAGGCTGCAATTAAAGAAATGAAATAATCATTTTAAATAACTCAATTGCGACAGGTGTTTGCCGCCTGTCGCAATATTTTTAATTTAAGAGGTGTTTTTAGATGGCTAAACTTCAGCCAAAATTATTTTACACAATAAGGCATTATTCAAAGGAACAGTGCATTAAGGATATAATTGCAGGTATAATTGTTGCAATTATCGCCCTTCCCCTATCCATTGCCCTTGCAATAGCATCGGGTGTTGGTCCTGAAAATGGTATTTACACAGCTATTATTGCAGGCTTTTTGATTTCCTTTTTAGGCGGTAGCCGGGTACAGATTGCAGGTCCTACGGCGGCATTTGCATCTATTGTTGCAGGTATTGATAATGCACTAGGTGTACAAGATGCAGATAATACTGAACCATCTTCTATAAG
>JAZNVB010000033.1:0-2424 GCA_045592585.1 Clostridia bacterium | reverse complement strand
AGGACAGTTGTTGTGAAAAAGCTCACTCGCGGTGAAAAGAATAAGATGATTGAAAAAGGCAAAACTGCAGCAATAGTTGTGCTGTGCTTGTGTTGTTTGTATTTTGCAACGGCTGTTGTTGAACTTTATAAAGGCCAGATTTCTATTGGGTCATTCTGGGGAAGAAACAAAACCGTCACAGGGATTTCGCAGGTGACGGATAATGCCACACAAAACGTGGTAAACAACTTCTGGCAGCTTTCACGGCCAGAAACTGTTCTGGCAGTTGCGGGGGATGACCGCCGTATTATTAAAGAAACCGAAGCCGATTATCAACAGATTATCGAAAAAATCAATGTTACAATGCGTGATGTTTATTCTGTGGGCGCAGAGGGAATTCTTACATCAAGCGAAGAACAGTGGAGGACCTGCCTTACCGAGGATTCGGTTTATGTAAAGTTTATATCACCCCGTGACACCGCTTTTGAAGGGCTGTTTTACGGAGTGAGTGCCAGCGGGATTGCAGGGGTAATGGAAAATTGCAGAGAGGTTGTGTTTGTACCCGCCGGGGATTCGCAGTCTGTTCTTACGGTATATATAAGGGATGCGCAAGACGGTAAAATTGTCAGGTTAAGTATGCAAACAGACACAGAAATATTTAAAAATGCAATCAATAATTCGGTTGGCAGAGGTCGGGAATTCAGTTATGGCTTTGAAACCGGAATAGGAGGTCTTGCATCTGCTTTTGTTGTGCCTGACGGCGAGATGAAAACAAATAATATTATCATAAGCGTTCCCCGTATTTATAAAACCGGAATAAGCTTTACAAAGGATACCGAGGTAACCTCCGGACTGATAAACTTATTCGGCTATAATCCAAACACTGTGCGTCAGTACGAAGATGCCAACGGGGCGTTGATTTATGTTGGCGAAACCGGCAGCCTGAAGCTTAACCCAAATGGAAAAATTGAATATAAAGCCCTCAGCGAAAGCGAAGGTGTGTATATTGCTCCCGCAGGACAGAGCTCTGCCTCGGCTTACTCTATTGTGGCAGGACTTTTGGATATGGTTGACAAAATCCATGCCCTCAGCGGCGTTAATGACGAAAAACACCATGCTGAAATGAAGATTACCGATTTCGGTCAGGATGGCATGACCTTTGACTATTTTGTGGACGGAATAAAGGTTGCGATGGGGGAAGAGGCGGCGGTTTCGGCCGTGGTGAAAAACGGAGTCCTTACCGAATTCAGAATGTGGATAAAAGCCATTGAAAAAACCGAAAACACCACGGTGAATTCCGCTGTTTTAACGTCAGTTCAGGATTATTTCAGCAGTAACCCCGATGCAAAGACGGTAGACGATGGTGATTTGATTTACATTTATAACAGCGTCGATAATGAAACCTCTGCGGTTTGGGATATTCGGGGGGAGTTATAGATGGATTTAAGACGAATGAAAACGGTTATTATTTTTGTGCTGGCGGCAATTAACATTATACTCATAGGCGTTTTGTACAGTGCAAAAATGTATGAAAAAGAAGAAAAACGTGTAATGGTGGAAAATACCTCTGCAATTCTTGCTCAAAACAAGATATTCCTTGACGTGGCACTTGCCATTCCTGATTCGCCTGATATTTACAACTATTACATTGAAAAGATGTTTGGCAGTGACCATGAAATGATAACCAAATTTCTGGGTGCTGAATACACTCAGCAGAAAGAGAATACTTATCAAAGCTCCAAAGGCATATTGACCGTTGACGGCGACGGCTTCAGATTTCGTAAAGCCGTACCTGAGGGAACTGTGACTGACTTCTCACAGGAGAGTATAGAAAGGCTTTGCCGTGAAGAAATGAAGGCTTTTGGCATGATGCACGATGCGTATGCTTTTAACGGTTTTAATTTTGTGGATCAGGGCACTCGTGCTGTGTTTACCGTGAAAAAGGATAAAGCTGAATTTTTTGATTCCTATGTATCTTTTGATATATCCGATAAGGGAATTTATGCTATTTCGGGACGGAACATTATTTCGGGAATGAGTGTATCAGGCGGTACAAGCCCTTATTTTAATGTTTTCAGTATTCTTGCGGATCTGGCAAGGAATGAGAATGTTGAAAAGGACACTGTTCAGCGTATTGTAAGTATAAAGCCGGGTTATTATATAGGCAAAACTGCCGAGAGCTATCGCAACATTCTTGCAATTCCCGTGTGGCAGATTGCAACCGACCATGGCGTTATTTTGCACTATGATGCCAGAAACGGAATGGAAATAATTGAATGAAAAGAAGAGTGTGCACACTCTTTTCAGACTGTCGAAAAACTTGTTCTACCGCAAGCAAATTAAAGTTAAATAGATGTAGGGTATGGCATTTATGACATACCGTAATGTATTAAACGGTGCGACACTCATCGAGAATGCCGCACCGTTGCTTGCTTTTTGCGAAAT
>JAZNVB010000032.1:0-3668 GCA_045592585.1 Clostridia bacterium | reverse complement strand
CATAGCCTGTATTTGATAAAAACGCATCTTGCAGCTTGCCTATGTCATCGCGCAGAACGGCCTTATATTCGGCAAGGGATTCGCCTTTTTTCTTTTTTGTGCCGTTTCTGCCCTTGTCGGTGGTGTGCAGGTTGAAGGAATGATTCTGAAATTCCACATAGCCTGATTTCATCATATTCCGAATGTCATTCCATGTCAGGTGCGAGTACTGGGGATTTTCGTCAGGGGATTTGGTGTAAAGGTCAGTATAATAACCGATGATTGAAATAACCGCCTTGGAATTGTATTTTTTAAGCAGAGGAAAGGCATAGGAACAGTTGTTAAAATATCCGTCGTCAAAGGTGAGCACAATCGGTTTTTCAGGAAGGTCGCCCTTGCCTTCGACATAGTTAATCAGGTCCTGCATAAAGATGGTTGTGTAGCCGTTTTCCGAAAGAAACTTTAAATCCTTTTCAAAGGCGGCCTCGCTGACGATATAATCGCCGTGGGTGTTGCCACTTCTGAAAATATTGTGATACATCAGTATGGGCACGTCAACCTTATCACTTTTAGCGTCACCGAGCCATGCCGAGCTTTGAGGAGCTGCATCGGTGGGCGTATCAATGGCGGTTGTGGTTGTTGCAGGATTGTCATAAAGTCTGATTATTCCGATACTTGCAAAAGATATTACTATAATTGCAAGGTAATATATAATTGTTTTCATTTTGATAACGTACATAGTATGAGCCTGCCTTTCTTATCGGTTTATTCCATATTCTCAACAGATTTTTCAAAAAAATCGAATTTGCGGCGGTATTCACCCGTGGCTTCATCTTTTGTAACAGCACTTGCATTTTTTGCAATAAATTTTGAGATTTCATAGCAATCAATCCATATTTCACCGTTACCCTCCTTTTGGGATTCGTCAAAGATAAGCTGAAGTCCCCAGTGAAGGTGGGGGGTGTCAATGTTATTAACATTTTCCTTTGAACTGTAACCCGTCATACCAAGATAGCCGATTACATCACCCGCCTTCACTGTATGACCGATAGACAGGTCTTTGGGGTAGGGATGGTTCTTTCTCAGGTGTGCGTAATAGTAGTATCGCTTTCGGTCAAAACTGCGTATGCCAATTCTCCAACCGCCATATTGATTCCAGCCGATTGCCTCCACCGTGCCGCTTTCTATGGCAATTACGGGAGTTCCAACACTTCCCATCATATCGTGGCCAAGATGCTTTCGCTTGTAGCCATAGCTGCGGCTTGCTCCAAAATCGTCATAATGGGAATAACCGTAATTTTTTGCAATGGGCGAAAATGCCTTCAGCCCATATTGCTTTTCCCATACAGGATTGTTATTTTCATCATATTTCTGAATTTCATATTCTCCTGCAAAGCCCGAAAGCACTGCCGAATATGCCTCTTGGTAGTATGGATAGTATTTCATATCATGGGTTATATCGGCAATTGATTCGCCGCCCTTTACACGATTTGCAACAGCATAAAGGTCAGCGGTTTTAAACCGTTTAAAATCGCCGCCGTATTTTGCTCCCAAAACCGCCAGCAGTTCAATCCAGTTAAGAGGTGTTTCGGTGCCATGACTTTCGGTGTCAAGCTTTAATGCCGCTTGCATAGCCTCGGCTGTTACGCCAAAATCAACCCATTTGATATAATCTTTTTTGGCTGAATTTGATTTGACTGTTTCGGGCTGAGGCAAATTCTGCTTTGCGGTTTTCACCGAAAGGCTGCGTAACAGACTTGTCAGCATTGTTGCCGAAAGAATGATAATAAGAAATATAACAATAAACCTCCGGCTCAACCTGAAAGATACGAACATAGGAAAAACCCCTCCCATATATCTTATGGAAGGGGTTTAAAAAATATGTCCATTTTATTCTTCGTTGCTTTCAAATCCGCTTTGCAGAACTCCTATTGCCCAGTCACGGTTAACCTCGGATGTGTCGGCAAATTTTTCGGCAGAGTCTTTAAACTGGCCGGCAATGGCATCATATGTCTGCATGGAGAGCATTGCACGGCAGTTTTCGGCGTTTTCGGTAATTATAAAAAACACCAGATTGTTGTTTTCAAAATCTCTGCCGCCATAAAAAATTCCCAAAAGCTTTGAACCGGGACGCTCGTCTTCAAACTGGTCTTCAAGCATTATTTTATAAAGCTCGGCAACCTTATCGTCTATACCGTCCTCGCAAAGAGCAATTTTCTCAACAAATTCGTTGATTGAGGTAACAATTCTTAAAGTGTAATCCTTAACTCTGAGGGAAGACAGACTTTCCTTATCCATACCCGAAACAAGTGCAATAATATATTTGTGGTCAGGGTCGGTATAGGTGCAGTCATATGCAACTAAGATTTCCTCTCCGCAATGAGGACAGGTGAATTTAAATATCTCCCGGCTGAAAATGTCCTCTTTAACATTGGGGTTTTCGGATACATCTATTGCAGAGTATATTCTGAAATTGCCGTCCTCAAAGCAGGCGGGACAGTTTACTGTAATAGTTTTCTGCTGTGTCATATCAGTTCCTCAATTCTTATTTTATAGTTTTGATATCGTATGGTGTTGTCTGGTAAACGTAATAGTTAAGCCAGTTTGAATAAAGCAGATTTGCATGGGCACGCCAACTGATGCCCGGTTCCTTTGTGGGGTCGTCATTTGGGAAGTAATTAACAGGAACCTTGATGTCAAGACCTTTGGCGACGTCACGGTCATATTCCTTTTTAAGTGTGTGTGAATCGTATTCAGAATGTCCGGTGATAAAAAATCTGCGTTCGTTTTTATCGGTAATAATATACACGCCTGATTCATCAGACTTTGCAAGGATTTCAAGAGCCGGAACCTTGTTTATATCCTCCTCACGCACCTCGGTGTGTCTTGACTGAGGCACATAGAACACATCATCAAAACCACGCAGGAGCATTTTGTGCTTCTTTTCAGGAACAACAGTATGTGGGAATACTCCAAAAACCTTTTCGGGGACTTCGTACTTGGGAACACCATAGTGGTAATAAAGTGCTGCCTGTGCACCCCAGCAGATGTGGAAGGTGGAGGTAACGTTGGTTTTTGACCATTCCATAATTTCGCAAAGCTCTTCCCAGTAGTCAACATCTTCAAAGTTTAGTTTTTCAACGGGGGCGCCTGTGATAATCAGCCCATCAAATTTGCTGTCTTTAATGTCATCAAAGGTTTTATAAAATGTTTCGATATGGCTCTTTGACGTGTTTTTTGATTCGTGGGTTTTGGTGTTGATAAACTGCACGTTTATCTGCAAGGGAGTGTTACCCAGAACCCGCAGAAGCTGAGTTTCTGTTTCAATTTTTGTGGGCATAAGATTAAGCACCGCAATTTCAAGAGGTCTGATGTCTTGTGTCAATGCTCTTGTTTCGGTTATAACAAATATATTCTCGTTGTTCAGAATTTCAATAGCCGGCAACGAGTCTGAAACCTTAATCGGCATAATATCACTCTCCTGTGGTTAGAATAATTATAGAATCAGTGTGCATTTTAAAGGCTCCACTGTGTAAGGGGAGCTGTCAGCGAAGCTGACTGAGGGGTTGTTTTTCTTTGTCACAATCCTCCCGTCACGCTATGCGTGCCACCCTCCTTTACACAAGGAGGGCTAAGAATTGACAACTTCGTTGTTATGAATTGGATTTCAATTCACGCCGAAGGCAATT
>JAZNVB010000031.1:0-16417 GCA_045592585.1 Clostridia bacterium | reverse complement strand
TGCGGCATTCTCGATGAGTGTCGCACCGTTTAATACATTACGGTATGTCATAAATGCCATACCCTACATCTATTTAACTTTAATTTGCTTGCGGTAGAACAAGTTTTTCGACAGTCTGAAATGGGGATGGTAAACATCCCCATTTTTATTCCAACTCGCCCCATTCGGCATAGTATTCCTCTAAGCTTTGACGCAATTGGTCTGCCGCAGCACATTTCTCATTCATCAGTTTGTAATCAGAAAATACTTCCTCTTTGGTCATTTCTTCTTCAATCTGTGCAAGGTCATTCTCTGCCTGCTCAATCAGTCCTTCAAGCTCCCGAATACGGTTTTTGCGCTGCGCATCAAGTCGCCGCTGTTCTTTTGAACGGTAGCCGCCCGATTGATTTGCTTTTACATTTTCCAACGCCTTCTGTTGTGCAAGCTGTGCCGCAACTTCTGCCTCCTGTGCCGCTTCTCGTTCCTGAACCTCGCAGTAATAATCATAATTACCCTGATACAGTCTTAACCCGTCTCCGGTAATCTCGGCAATCTTGTCGGGCACCTTATTAAGCAGATAACGGTCATGTGATACAAATATCATTGTTCCGCCGTATGCCGACATTGCCTCCTCCAACACTTCCTTAGAGGCTAAATCAAGATGGTTGGTGGGCTCGTCAAGGATAATTACATTTGACTTTTCAAGCATAATTATACAAAAGGCAAGCTTTGCTCTCTCACCGCCGCTGATTATTTTTACAGGCTTATAAACATCGTCCTTTGTCAGAAGAACATTGCCCAAAACCCTGCGGATTTCGGCCTCGGGAGTGTCGGGAAATCTGTCCCACAGTTCATCAAGTGCAATCTTTTCCTGATTAAGATTAAGGTTTTCCTGCTCATAATAGCTGATGCTGACATTTTTGCCCCATTCAACCGTTCCGTTGCTGTATGGAATAATTCCCTGAATAATTTTAAGGAACGAGGATTTACCAATGCCATTGGCACCAATAATAGCAATTTTTTCTTTTTTCTTAACTGCAAGATTCACACCCTTGCACAAAACCTTTTGTTCATCGCCCACAGCAATATCAAGGTCTGTTACGGTGAGAACATCCTTATATGGTTCATGGGTATGCTCAAACTTTAATCGCATAGATTTTAAATCACCGTCAGGCTTTTCTAAAACCTCCATACTTTCAAGGGTTTTAAGCCTTGATTTTGCGCTGTTTGATGTAGATGCACGGGCAATATTTTTGTCAACATAGGTCTGCAGTTGTGCAATCTGCATCTGCTGCATCTCGTATTCCTTTTGCTCACGGGCACGACGCTCTGCCTTTTGTACAAGGTATTTTGAATAGTTGCCCGCATAGGAATACACCTTGCCACGTTCTACCTCATAAATATGAGATACAATTCTATCAAGAAAATAACGGTCATGAGATACTGTAAGAATTGCACCGTTATAGTTAACAAGATAATCTTCAAGCCACTTTAACGTTTTAAAATCAAGGTGGTTGGTAGGCTCGTCAAGAATAAGCAGCTCAGGCTCTTCAAGGAGCAGCCTTGCAATTGCAAGTCGGGTTTTTTCGCCGCCGGAGAGGGTGGAAATCACCGTGTCCATATCCTTGTCACCAAAACCCATACCGTTTAGTATAGTCTTGATTTTTACATCAATATTATATCCGTCACGGCTGTCAAAATAGTTCTGGGCACGGGTATATTCTGCAGAAATTCGTCTGTATTCATCCGAGGAATTATCCAAAAGCTTTGCCATTTCAAGCTCTAAGCGACGCATTGTTCTTTCTGCCTCATAAACGTCATCAAAGACCTTGCGCATTTCAACTATAATAGAGCTGTCACGTTCCAGACCATTGTTCTGTTCAAGGTAGCCCACCTTAAGACCCGGCTTTTTAACCACATCGCCGCTGTCAAAGTTCAGCGTGCCCATAATGATTTTAAGCAGGGTTGATTTACCCGCACCGTTAACACCAATAAGACCGTAACGACATTTTTCGTTTACGGTCATTTTTACATTTTTCAGGATTTCCTCCTGACCAAAACTTTTATTCAGGCTGTCAATGGTTATCAGCATTTTTATTCCTCAACTTTTTCGGTTTCTATCTCCATTTTATCGGTAAAGAACAGCTTTAAAGCCAAAATTCCAAGAGCTGTCCCCGCAATTGCACCCAAAAATGCCATCCAGTCGCCACCACATATGCTGCCGACAACGGCACCCAGTATAAGCAGGGCAGTAAGGCTTAAATATCCTGCCGCCGAGTGCTTTAAAAAGCTTTTATCGTTTGACATCAGGCGAATTTTATCACCCACTTTAAAATCTTTTGTATTTTTCAGGCGCAAGGTCATCTCACGGCTGTTGCCGCAAAGACCGCAGGCCGCGCAATTATCACCGCAGGCGGAATCACGCTGAATGGTTACATCAATATAACCGCCCGAAATATTTGTTACTGTTCCGTATTTTTCCATATTATTTTTCCTTCTTGTCTTTAGCCAATTGCAGCATTTCAAGAGCACTTTGCCGTGTCAGGTCTGTCACCGTTACACCCCCGATAATACGGGCAAGCTCCTCAACCCTACCCTCATGGTCAAGAGGCGTTACGGTTGTTTGGGTGCTTTGGTCTGTGGAGGTCTTTTTTATAAGATAATGCAGGTCTGCCATACTTGCAATCTGTGCAAGGTGAGTAATTGAAAACACCTGTTTATCCTTTGCAAGAGCCGAAAGCTTTTCGGCAATCTTTTGTGCCGCCCTGCCGCTGACACCTGTGTCAATCTCGTCAAAAATCATTGTGTCAATATCGTCAGAATTTGAAAGCACCGACTTAACTGCAAGCATAATTCGTGAAAGCTCTCCCCCCGATGCAATTTTTGACATTGGCTTTAACGCCTCGCCGGGGTTGGTTGAAAGCAGGAACTCTGCTTCGTCCTTTCCTGTATCAGAATACAAGATTTCGCCGTCATCCGTTTTTTCGCAAAGGTTTATTGCAAACCTTACCTTTGGCATATCAAGATCGGCAAGCTCGGTTAAAATCTTTTGTTCAAGCTCCCTTGCCGCCGCAGCTCTTTTTGTCGAGAGCTTTAATGCAACATCCGCCACTTCCGCCTTTGCCGCATCAAGTTCTGCCCTAAGCTTTTCAAGCTCTTCATCATTATTTTCGATGGTTGTCAATTCGGTTTGAGCCGTTTTTGCATATTCAAGAATTTCCTCGATTGAATTACCGTACTTGCGTTTTAAGTTAGATATGGTGTCAAGACGTTCTTCAATCATATCAAGCTCTGCCATATTAAAATCTGTTGATGAAAGGCAGGAATTTATCTCGGTCGCAATATCGTCTACCTCGGCAACAATACCAACCAGCCTGTCATAACATTCTGAAAGTTTAGGAAGATACTGGCTTATTCCGTCTAAGCTGCGTTCTGCCCTGCGAAGCAGGTCATATGCCGAACATTCCTCGCCGCCGTACAGCGCGCCATATGCCGCACCTGCTCCCGATACGATGCTTTCCATATTATAAAGATAGTCACGCTTTGCCTCAAGCTCCTCGTCCTCGCAAGGTTTCAGCCTTGCAGAACTGATTTCGTTAATCTGAAATTCAAGGAGCTCCTGACGGTGCTGACGTTCTTGAGCCGTACCTGACAAGCCGTTTATCTGTTTTGTTATATCACGCATCTTTTTATACGATGCCTTGTATTCGGTCAATAAATCCCGGCAGTCACCAAAGCTGTCCAAAAAAGCTAAATGGCTGTGCGAGTCAAGAAGCATACGGTTGTCGCTTTGGCCATGAATGTCAATCAGCATTGATGCCGCTTCACGCACTACCGCAAGGGGCATGGTAACGCCATTTATGCGACAGGTGGATTTTCCGTCATCGGTAAGCTGACGGTTGATGGCAACAATGCCATCCTCTGCCTCAATTCCCAAGTCGGAAAGAGCATCAAGAGTTGCCTTGTCACAAACCTCAAAGCAGGCATTAACTGTTGCTTTTTCACAGCCGGTGCGGATAAGGTCATGGCTAACACGTTTTCCCAGAGCCATATTGATAGAATCTATCAGTATTGACTTACCTGCGCCGGTTTCGCCAGTGAGAACATTAAAGCCACGGTCAAACTCAATATGCACCTGGTCTATTACCGCAATATTTTTAATGTGTAATTCCTTTAACATGTTCTCACATCCTTTCGGTCTTAATCAGAGAGTTTTTCACGGATTACGTCAAAATACCCTCTGGAGTTTACATTTATCATAGGCACACGTTTTTCGCTTTGTACAATCTTTATGTATTCATCTGCACCCAGACGTTTAACAGATATACCGTCAATTCTTAAATCAGCCTCGTCGCAGTACGCCCCGTCAAAGGCTATTGCCGCTGATGACTGGGGTGGAATAATCATGCACCTTGATTTCATTGTATGCGGACATATGGGGGTTAAAATCATACAGTCAAGAGCTTTGTGAACAATGGGTCCGCCGCAGGAAAGCGAATACGCTGTTGAACCTGTTGAGGTTGCAACAATAATTCCGTCGGCAAGATAACTGCTGGCGCATGTTCCGTCAACCTCGGCGATAAGTGCAATCATCTTTGCAGAATCACCACGGATAATAATATCATTAAGTGCCGTGTAAGACGCAATTTTTTTGTCACCCGACATAACCTGAGCCTCAAGCATCATACGTCTTTCAACACTATAATCGCCCTCTAAAATTTTAACCAGATTTGAAAGGTCGTCTCTCTCTGCCTGAGTTAAAAATCCCAGATGACCAAGATTGATACCCATAATGGGCACATCAAAATCCGCCGACTGATTAACGATTTTAAGAATTGTACCATCACCGCCAAGAGCAATCACAGCGTCACAACATTCAAAAATGCCGTCACCCTGAGCAAACATCAGGTCTGATGCATCAATTTCGTCTTTGAGTGATACATCAAGATAAACAGTTTTATTATATTTTTGCAGAAGAGAAATAACCTCTTTCGTTGCCGAGAGGTCAGCATCACGATATCTGTTGACAAATAATGCGATATTTTTCATAAAAATCTCCTCCTATCTGTTTAGTTCATGGGATTTCTCCACCAATGCCCCGATATCAAATTCCCCGGATACCGAGCCGTCTTTTTTAATATACATAAGATATTCTATGTTGCCCTCAGGTCCTTTTATGGGTGAAAAATCAAGGCCTTTTACCGAAAATCCGATTTCCCTTGTGAAGGCAAGAACATTCTCTATAACCTCGATATGTGTTGACTTTTCACGTACAACATCTTTTTTGCCCACCTTTTCGCGGCCTGCCTCGAACTGAGGCTTGATAAGACAAACCCCCGAGCCACCTTCTTCAAGCAGGTCATACGCCACAGGCAGAACGGGTTTTAAAGATATAAACGAAACATCCACCGAGAAAAATCCCAAAGGCTCAGTGATGAGGTCTTTGTCAATATAACGAATGTTGGTGCGTTCCATATTGACAACCCTCTCGTCCTGACGGAGCTTCCAGGCAAGTTGACCGTAGCCCACATCCACCGAATACACCTTTACCGCACCGTTTTGCAGCATACAGTCGGTAAAGCCGCCGGTTGATGCACCAATGTCCATACACACCTTGCCATTGGGACTTACCGGGAACACCTTCATCGCCTTTTCAAGCTTTAAACCGCCCCTGCTGACATATGATGGGCCCTTGCCACGTATTTCGATATTTTCGGTGCCTTTAATTGTTTCGCCGGCCTTCATAGCCTTTTGGTTGTCAATATACACATCCCCTGCCATAATCATTGCCTGTGCGACACTGCGGCTGGGAGCCATACCGTTTTCGGTCAGATATACGTCTAGTCGGATTTTAGCCAAGGTTATCCCCCTCAAGTTTTTTCATAATTTTTTCTGCAATATGTTGGGCATCTATGCCTGCCACCGCTTTTTGCTCCTTTACACTGCCGTGTGTAAGTGGTTTATCAGGAAAGCCAAACTCCAGTATGGGGCAGGATAAAACACGTCTTACAGCGTCACAAAGGCCACCGGTTGTTACGTTATCCTCGGCAACAGCAACCAGTTTCTTGCCTGATGCCTGATTTATAATAAGCTCTGCATCCAAAGGCTTTAAAAATCTTGCATTTATCACCGATGCAGATATTCCGTGCCCCTCAAGGATTTCTGCCGCCGATACCGCCTCCTTAACCTGTGAGCCAAGTGCAACAATCATAACATCCTTGCCATTTTTCACAACATCGCCCTTGCCCATCACAACAGGCTGATTACATTCAAGGTATGTTTCGCCGCCCTTGGGATATCTAATAGCCACGGGGCCTGTGCAGTTGTTTACCGCAATATCAAGCATCCGGCGTAATTCATCTGCTGACGCAGGCGCCATAATCGTTATATTGGGTATGTGCGAAAGGTATGAAAGGTCATAAATTCCCTGATGCGTTTCACCGTCGTTGCCCGAGGCACCTGCACGGTCGATTGCAAAAACCATATGCAAATTCTGCAGAGCCGCATCATGAATAATCTGGTCGTATCCACGTTGAAGGAAGGTTGAATATACCGCAAACACGGGCACTTTCCCACTCTTTGCCATTGCAGCCGAAAATGTTACTGCGTGCTGTTCAGCAATTCCCACATCAAAAAAGCGGTTGGGGAATTCCTTTGCAAACTGCATAAGGCCCGTACCAAGAGGCATTGCCGCAGTAACGGCAACGATTTTTTCGTTCTCTTTTGCAAGACGTACAATTTCTTCACCAAAAATGTCCGAATAGGTTTTTGCCTTTGAGGTCTTTATCTCGCCGGTTTCGGGGTCAAAGCCGCCAATACCGTGAAACAGGTCCGGACTTTCCTCGGATGGTGCAAAGCCCTTGCCCTTTTGGGTTACTGTGTGAACAATAACCGGACGGTTAAGGCCCTTTGCATAGCCAATTACCGTTATAAGTTCTTTAAGGTTGTGGCCATCAATGGGGCCAAGATATTCAAAACCCATATTCTCAAAAAGCTTTTTCTGCAGAAAAATCTTTTTAAAATATCTTTTAGTTATATGCAAAAATTTAATAAAGGGCACACCAACCACCGGCAGACTTTTAAGAAAATCGCCTACCGCTGTTTTTGCGCCTATATACTTTGAATGACTGCGCAATTTACGCATATACTGTGACATACCGCCCACGTTTTCGGATATGGACATTCCGTTATCGTTAAGAATCACCACAAGGGGTGTTTTGCTGCTGCCTGCGTGATTTAACGCCTCATATGCCATACCGCCTGTCAGCGCACCGTCACCGATAACCGCCACCGCCCTTGCCGGACTGCCCTCCAGCTCAAAAGCCTTTGCAAAGCCAAGAGCCGCCGATACCGATGTTGAAGAATGACCTGTGTTAAAGGCATCCGTTTCACTTTCTTCGGTTTTGGGAAAGCCGCTGATTCCGTCCTTCTGACGAAGAGTGTCAAACAGGTCACGTCGGCCCGTTATAATCTTGTGGGTGTAGCATTGGTGCCCAACATCCCACACAATTTTGTCGGAAGAAAAGTCAAAAACCTTGTGCAGAGCAAGCGTAAGCTCCACTGCGCCAAGGTTTGAGGACAAATGTCCCCCGTGCCGCGAAATATTATCAACCAAAAACTCACGGAGTTCCTCCGCAAGAATTTCAAGCTCAGGGATATTAAGTTTTTTTACATCCGCCGATGAATTGACCTCATCCAAAAATCTTTTCATAAAATTACCTTTATTTTCTTCCAAAACGTAAAATCGAAAGCACTCTTGCCGCATTATAAACAATAAAGTTGCTGTATTTAATTGCAACAGTTTTGCCCACAGCCTTTCCGCCAACTGTAATTGCCGCAACGGTTGCCGTAACAATCAGGCTAAGGAAAAAGCTACTTATGCCCGAAAAGGACAAAAGTATGTACGAAACCACCGCCGCCGATGCCGAACCGCTGACAATGCCGCAAATATCACCAACAACGTCATTGCAGAAGTTTGAAACCTTGTCCTTTGACTTAATAAGGCTGATTGCCAGCTTTGCGTACCTTACACGTCTTGTTGCCATCGAATGAAAGGGCGCTTCCTCTGCCGTTGTAACAGCCATACCGATTATATCAAAGAGAATTCCGCACAGAATAATCAACAAAAGTATGAGAATTGCAATCCATATATTAACCATACTCATGATGCCGCTTGACAGGATGTTAAATACACCTGACATTGTAAAGGTTATAATTATTGTTTTGATAATCCATGCTTTATCGGTTTTTTTCGAGGTTGTCGGTTTAAAAAAAATCTTACGTTTTCGGGGTATGTCGTCTTTCATTTTTCAACTCCAAAATAATATTTTAAGAACAAAGCGGCTTCGCCGCTCGCCGCAGGCGGCGGTCTAAGTAATGACGCTTTGTTTGCCCACGTGCATTTCGGCAAATGTGAAAATCTATCCTATGTAGAAAAACATAGTTTTTCTTATTATTGCCGATGCTCTCGCATCTCAATCCCACCTAAAAACGTGCCACTGGCACCTTTTTCACGGTGTGACGGGCAATCTAAATCTTGTTTTTGTATAATAGGAAATTACGCAATTTCCTATTGTATAAAAGAATTATGTGCGGGTAGCACATACAGTAAACTTTGTGTCATAGGTCAGGTTGGATTTCCCGGCAGACTTCCCGATTGTCGCCAAAGGGGATGTTTCCGTTTAAAGTCTGTCTCGCATCGTTACCGATGATGCGGCAAAAAACTTTTCGCCGTATCTGCGCTACCTGATTACCACTTAGTACACACTGCAATCCTGTACATGCATAGCCGATAAAGGCTACCGGTCTAGGAGTTTTCCTCAACAGTTGCAAACGTTTCTTAGCCTCTTTTGCAAATATGGTTTCAAAAAGCAATAACATATAGTCCTGTGGCCGCAAGACTACAGTCTGAACAATTATTCACCATACCCACTCAAGGCAGGCTACACTGCCCACAGCATCACAAGGATACCGCAACGCAGGTTTTAACCTGATACGTATAGCGGCGGGATGTCCCATCCGTTACACGGTCACAGGCCTCCACGGAAAAGGGGTCAACGCCCACATGCCGTTGCGGATCGCCCCTAAACCTTAACTCCCAGCACACACCCCCGACTGGGCGTCGCGAGCACGCACAAGGAACTTCATCGATATGCCCTTCGGCGAATTTTTAGGCCCGCCCTGGGAAATGAAGCAACTGACTAGAATACCGTTACCCAGAATTCTCACATTATAGTATATAATATTTATGATTTAATGTCAAGAACTGAAAGGATATGATTTTAAGAAATTTAATTTTTTAACCCCAATACATTGACATTTTGGGTGAAATATGATACATTTATTGAGCGACACCATCCCATTACGGTACAACAACGGTTTACATTTTTTTACATCGTAAAAAAATGTAGGCTCATTTTAAACTGTTGTTGTTTACGGTAATAGGTGTCGCAGCGTATTATCCCGAGTCCTGCATTTTTTTGTGCACGGCCTCGGTCGTGCACTTTTTTATTGTCGCTTTTACTTATTTTCCAATTATATTATAGTGCACCGATAATTGCTGCGGCACCATACAACCATTAAGCAAACACGCCATACTTTTGTATGGCGTGTTTGTCCTATACACGTTTTATTTTATTATTTCAAACTGCTGGTCTTCTGTCAAATCAACAACTGTGCAGTCATTTGCGTATGTACACTCGGGAAGAATAATCATAGCTGTCAGGCTGTTGTTGTTTGCCGGAAGAGGTGCTAAGTGCCAGATTGCAGCGTTCATCTTTACCAATGTGTGCTTGGGCACGATAAATGCTTTTGCAAGGTCGGTAACGGGTGTTCCTGCTGATGCAGGAGCACAGTGCAGTATCATATCATCATCAAGAGGAAGAATCATTTCCCATGTGGTTGTGTGATATTCCTGCTGTGTGATAACCATTTTGTCGGGCTTCTTTACCACAATGGGCGAATAGCCAACTCTGTGATTGCTGTCTGCATTGATGCGGTCGGGATAAAACTTGTGGATTTCACCGCAGAGAGCATAGCCATCAGGCTCTGCCATGGTGTAAAACTGTCCGAAAGGTGCAAAACTTTCGTTTGTAATGGGTTCTGCTTTAATTGTTTTCATAATCTTTTCTCCTTTTTATCTTTAATATATTTTTAATAATTATCAGATTTTTGGGGTTCAACTGTATATAATTTTGTTAAGTATGAATCAAAAAAATTATCCAAAATGCACACACAAAGTCTGTCTTATCATTCGCTGTTTACATATTAAGCTTCGACCGTATCGACTTTATATATTCCTTTGGGCTATGTCCCGTTGACTTTTTAAAAAATCTGCAAAAGTAGTGAATCGAGTTAAATCCCAACTTTTCCGAAATCTCGGTAATGGAAAGTACATTTTCACGAAGAAGCCGCTTTGCTTCCTTCTCCTTCAGCATATTTATGTATCCTGTTACAGTCTGCCCGTAAACTCTTTTAAAATTGCGGCATAGCGTGGTTTTGTTTGTTCCAAACAAAAAGCACAAATTTTCCAACTGAATTTTTTCCATATAATGCTCGCATATATACTGATGAATAATTGAAGTTTTGCCGTCATCAGCTTCTTCACCGCTAAGCTTATTATCAAGACTTACAAAGTCACGCACCAATGTAATCAAAAATGCCTCCAGCTTGATTTTAAGCATCTGGTCAGAACCGAATATGGGATTTTTCCTCTTAGTCATATCCATTGTGATTGCATCATAGGGGGGCTCATAAGTATTCATACCCTCCTTCATAATTTCAGCAAGCATCTTTTTATGGTCGGCAGACAAAGTAACCGGTCTTGCCGAAAAAGGCTCTATTTCATCACAATGACACTCAAATCCTATAATAATAACATTGGGTGCCACATCTTCATAACAACTCAAGGAGTGCACCTCGTTGGGCCTGTGGATTATTAGTTGATTGTTTGATACCGGGCCCGAATAATGCTCGCTTTTAACCATAACCGAGCCATTGTCAACATACAAAAGCTCACAAAAATTGTGGTAATCATCAACAGTATGATATTTGCTGACAAATTCAAAATAATGAATATTTGCAATCCTTGACACCGCAAGCTGTGTTTTAAAGTTTTTTAATTTAAACTCCATTTTTATCACCAAATTTGCACAATTTGAAACCAATTTACTATTTTAAAATATCACATAGACCAAAAAATGTCAATCAATTACTATTTTACAATCAGCCTGAAAACCTGCTCTGCCGTTGCCGAAAGATTTTCTGCAGCATACTCCTTTTCCATTGCCTTATCCAAGGTGCAGATTTCACGCAAGATGGGGAAGAATGCATCAATACCGTTCTTATTACATTCTGTTGCATCACGGGTAACTGCGCCTGCAAAAGCAATAACCGTTTTATTATGCTTTTTCGCAAGCCTAGCAACACCAACAGGTGCTTTGCCCATTGCAGTCTGAAAATCAAGTCTTCCCTCGCCCGTTACTACAACATCTGCATCTTTTATATATTCTTCAAGATTGGTCTTGTTTAAAATCAAATCAATACCCGGCTCAAGCCTGCCACCTAAGAATGTCATAAAAGCAAAGCCCAATCCCCCTGCAGCACCAGCCCCGGGATAGTCAGGGTCAACGTGCTCAATGGTCTGCTTTGCAATTTCTGCATAATTCTTCAGCCAGCCATCCATTTTATCAACAATTTCAGGAGTTGCACCTTTCTGCGGGCCGTAAACCGCACTGCAACCCTTGTCCCCGCAAAGAGGGTTTGTAACATCACAAGCTATACTAAAGCTACATTCGCTTAGCTGCGGCGTAACCTTGTCTTTTATGATTTTTGCTACATTTTCAAGGCCTCTGCCATAGATTTCAACAGCATTGCCCTCTTTATCCAAAAACCCAAAACCCAGTGCCGAAAGCATACCTAATCCGCCATCATTTGTAGCACTTCCACCGATACCAATTATAAAATTGCGACAGCCCTTTTCAATTGCATCTGCAATCATTTCGCCCACGCCAAATGTGGTGGTGTTAAGAGGATTACGCTCACTGTCAGACACAAGGGTTATACCTGATGCTGTTGCCATTTCCATTATTGCGGTTTTGCTCTCCTCTATAATGCCGTATTCTGCGTCAACAGGTACTCCCAAAGGGCCTGTAACAGTAATTTTTTCAATTCTGCCGCCCAGTCCTGAAACCAGCGTTTCGGTTGTGCCCTCACCACCATCAGCAAGAGGTCGAACAATCACCTCTGCATCATGGTCGGCACGTCTGATACCCTCCATAATTGCATTTCCTGCCTCTATTGATGTCAAGCTTCCCTTTAACGAATCTATTGCAATAACTGTTTTCATTTTTTCTTGTTCCTTTCTTATTCTTTTGGTTCAAATACCCCGTTAAGCAGATAACCGCTTTTAATCAATGTATCACGGGGAGCCTCAAGTTTTTTCCCTGCATTGCGGTAATCAAAGCTTTCTGCAAACTTTTTGATGTGCTCATGTTGTTTTTCAAGGCGTAACTTCTGGTGCTGGATTATTGGAATAAAACGCGTTTCATACTCCGTCTCTGATAACCGTTTATCCGCCACCTGAGCTAATCGGGCAAAATGCTCCATACAAAACCCGTCGGTCGCAAGTACTCTATCCACAAAATCCTTTTCCCTTTTCAACATAAAAATGAAGGTGTTAAGATAACCCGAAAAAGTATGCTCTATACGGTCACACACCGCACAAGAGGATGAAATTTTATTTAATTCCTCCACAAAAATCTCGTTCTTGCCCTTCTCCTTTTTGAAAAATGATTTCTTTTCAGATTTCAAAACATTTTCCATTACAGACTTTATACTGTCCATATGCGTTTCAAGAACAAGTGTCAATGACAACGCATTGCGCTGAGCCTGAAGGTCACGCATATGCTTTTGACAAAAGCCCCTTTCATTGGTAAACATTCTAAACTCAGGCTCCATCATCGCAGGGCCAAGGGTATAACTTACCGCGTCTTGTTCAAGCTTGTCCTTAAGATAGCAAAAGGGACAAAAGCCGTTCTGTTCCAAGGCCTCATTTATTGGTATAGTGTAAATTTCTTCCTTCATTTATTTATCATCCTTTGAATTAGAATTTTTTGCTTATTATATAAAGACTAAATAATATGGATGCCCGGTATCAGATGCTCCCTTGTATAATCAGTTAATTTCATTTTTGATGAAATCATTATAACACATAAAAAAAATAACATCAACAGATTACAAAAATTTAGTTTCATAAACTCCATATTGTTTCGCTTTTTTTATATACATTTTGCTTTTTTGTGCTATAATTGAATACGAAATTAAACTGGGAGTGAATTACAATGAAAAAAATGTTCAAAGAAACGAAATTTGATTATAGTTGGGTAATTATCGGTATTTCATTTTTGATAGTTGCAATCAGTCTTGGACTTTGTTCAAGCGGCGGCGCTCTCTACCTTACAGCAATCACCGAAGCTCTTAATATACCCAGAAGTGCATTTTCTATTACCGATACGATACGATTTATAACTACAACAATTATAAACCTTTACTTCGGCAGGCTTGTGTATAAATTCGGCACAAAGAAGCTTATTTGCGCCGGTTTTGCATGCCTGATAGCTTTTGCCCTTATCCGAGCATACGCAAGCAGATTATATTTATTCTATTTTGCCAGTGTTTTGCTTGGCGTGGGACTTTCATGGACAAGTACAACTATGGTAAGTACCATCGTAAACAAATGGTGTGCAAAAAACAAAGGTACAATAACAGGTGCAATCCTTTCTGCTAACGGCATAGGCGGTGCTATTGCCGTACAGATATTAACACCTATAATTTTTCAGGAAAATAATCCCTTCGGATACAGAACATCTTACCTTTTAGTTACACTCATTTTGCTGATTGTTATGCTCCTTGTAATATTTTTCTACCGCGAAAATCCGGAAAAAGGCGATAAATCTAAAACTGTTGTTGAAGCAAAAAACAAAAAAGCACGGGGAACCGGTTGGATTGGAATGGATTATAGCTCAGCAGTTAAAAAGCCGTATTTTTACATATCATTATTGTGTGTAGCTTTAACAGGTATGGCTCTTCACGGACTCAGTCAGATTGCCGTTCCTCATATGTACGATCTTGGAATAAATATGAACCTTGTAGCTCTCATCACAAGCACCGGAAGCATCGTGCTTACGTTTTCAAAATTCAGTGTAGGCTATTTGTACGACAGATTGGGATTGCGTATTACTATGAACATATGCTACGCTTGTTCGTTTTTGTCAGTATTCGGTCTTGTTATACTTACAAATACGCCGGCAGGACACGTTATTGCATTTATAAGAAGCATTTTAAGCTCCTTTGCGCTCCCCTTAGAAACCGTTATGCTCTCTTTAATTGTAACAGAGCTTTTCGGCAACAAGGACTTTAGCAGATTTATCGGAATCTTCGTATCTGCAAACTATGCAGGGTATGCTATTGGTGCTCCTATCGGCAATGGTTTTTATGATATTTTCGGCGATTACAAGCTTGCATTTTTGATATTTGCAGCTATGATGATTTTTGTTACAGTTGCTATGCAGTTTGTTTTAACCGCTGCAAATAAAGATAAAGCTGTTATCATAAAAGAAGCAGAAGCTGTAAAAACAATATAAAATACTCTCAATTATCAAAAAAGTGGGGGCTGTAGCATTTTTGCTGCAGCTCCTTTAATTATAATGTCAGTTTTGCTCCGGCATCTGTTAGTTCCTTTGAGCCTTTATCACTATTTTCTTTATATTTTTCTTGCATTTTACACCTCCCTTTTAGGGATTGGAATGTACAATACCCATTCTGATTAAACACAAAATTTTATATTTTGACTTATTTCACATATTTAAATTTAAAAAATATACTGAATATAGGAGGTGCTCTATGAATAATTTTGTTTTAATGGCGCTGTTTGCCACTCTGGGCACGTGGTTAATAACCGCTTTGGGTGCTGCAACAGTTGCTTTTTTTAAATCTCCCAATCCAAAAATACTGAATATTATGATGGGCTTTGCCTCAGGAGTTATGATTGCAGCAAGCTTTTGGTCACTTTTACAACCCGCTATTGAAAGAGCAGAAGAAACATCTGCTCTTCCTGCATATTTTGTTGCTACAACCGGATTTTTGTTTGGTGCAGTTTTTATGTGGGCATCCGATAAAGCTGTTTCCTTTGCCAGAAGAAAGGTAAACAACACGCAAGAAAAATCCACTCAAAGGCTTAACCGGATTATTATGCTTATTCTGTCCATAACGCTTCATAACATACCTGAAGGATTGGCTGTGGGAGTGGCATTTGGGGTTCTGCAAAACGTTGGTTTTTCTGCAGAAGGTCTGATGGGAGCAATTACAATTGCAATCGGTATAGGTCTGCAAAACTTCCCCGAAGGGGCTGCTGTTTCACTGCCACTGCGTCGGGAAGGTTTTTCACGGAGAAAGAGTTTTTTCTATGGGCAGGCATCTGGAATGGTGGAACCCATAGCCGGAGTAATGGGTGCATTACTTGTTGTCTATGTTGAAAAAATTTTGCCCTATGCCCTTTCCTTTGCAGCAGGTGCAATGATTTTGGTTGCTGTGCATGAGCTGATTCCCGAATGTCAAAGAAACCAAACTGAACAACCCTACCTTTCCACAACAGGAATTATAGCAGGCTTTGCAACAATGATGCTCCTTGACGTAATGTTGGGATAAGTACTTGATTTTAGCTAAAAATTGTAATAGAATAATTTTGCTAAACAAATTCAAAAAGATTAAAATACTTTTCTCAGGGAATAGTATGTCTTTTTTTGCATACACTTTACAGAAAAGAGTTTAGCAAAAACGCAAGCTTATCTTCTGTAAAGTGTGGAAAGTATTTCGTCTTTATTAGAATTTGTTTAGCGACAACCAAAGCTTGTGTTTTTCGTGCGGCAGCTTCGGTTGTCGCACTTTTTTATTTACAAAGGAGATTATAAGGACAAAACTCGCAAGAGTTTTTACCATAGACACTGTCAAGAAATTTGCAAAACAAAAAAGGATACCCAATTGGATATCCTTTTGCAAATTCCGGCAGCGTCTTACTTTCCCGGGCAGCTGCTCAATTTAATATCTTTATCGGTTTCAGCGCTAAAGCCGGAGCGTTAAGCCGATATGCCGGTGGCATATCGGTAGCGCAGGATTGGGATTTGCGAGAGCAAATCCCTGATCAGGAAGAAACGCAAAGCGTTTCATCTTTCATGCGAGTTAGCGCTGATAATAGGTAAAACCTAATGTATGCAAATAAAAAACAAACAAAAAAACCATATCCTACGGATACGGTCTTTTTGTTTGTTCCGGCAGCGTCTTACTTTCCCGGGCGGTCGCCCACCAAGTATCATCAGCGCTAAAGAGCTTAACTACTGTGTTCGGAATGGGTACAGGTGTGACCTCTTTGCTATTGCCACCG
>JAZNVB010000030.1:0-3017 GCA_045592585.1 Clostridia bacterium | reverse complement strand
TTAATTATATTATATACCCCAAAAACGGACATTCCGGACAACTTTTACAAGATTACGGATAAAATCCGTAATCCGACGTTCTAAAAAAATATAAGAAAAAAACGGGGGCGAAAAATGTCGAATGGAAAACGGGTGGATTTGTTCCATAACGACGCTAAAAAAAGACAACAAATTGTTGAGAATAACCATTGACACAAAGTTTTGATATGTTATACTGTTGCCAAGGCAAAAAATACGTTTTGAAAGAGGGATTTGTTATGAAGGATTTAAAGGTACCGGAACACGTCATTAACGGTGTAAACTTAGGTGACTATGAGTTTACACCTGAAACGATTACAAGTGTTGTCAAGAAATACGGCGACGGCAAGTATTTCAAGTGGGCAACCCTGAGATGTGACAAAGTAGACGTTGAGGAACATTTCTGGTATGAATGGGCACAGTATTTTAAGGACAGAGGGATTTATTTTACGATTGATAACTCGCAAAGAAGCAGCAAGCTTGTGGAAATGGGCAAAAAATCACATCTTACAAAGGAAATAGGCGAGAAGATTGACGAAATTGCCGGCGAATATTTCCTGGGTGCTACCTGCGGTGAATTTGGCAGCCCATATGCATCTAAGGCTAAGGGCTACAAAAGAGGTTTGTCGGGTGCACAGCTTGTACCTCACGGCGGAATTCACCCCATTCAGGGCTTTAAAAATCTTATTGAGGCAAGAGATACATACGTTAATGCCTTTAGAGGACAGGTTAATGTAAATCGTGAAATGGGAATTCGCAGTGCCACCAATGAGGCGGTTACCCTTTTGGAATATGACCTTGAGGCAGGAATTGATTTCCCCATTATTGAGCTTGTTCCCCGTAATATGGAGCAAATTCTTAACTTTGGCAGAGGTGCAATAAGAGCCTTCGGCAAAGAACTTTACGGTGCGTGGCTTGCCCACGAATGGTATGGCGGCTACCGTATGGATGATCCCCTCAAAGCAAAGCGTTTTACACTTGAATATTTAGCCTGCTATTTAGGCGGTGTAAGCTTTACCTGTCTTGAAAGCGGCTATCGTGCAATCAAGAACCACGGCTTCAGCTATCCCGAAGACCATCCGATGACCCAAAGCTATCTTAACGAGGCTAAAAAATTCTCGGAATTCTGTGAAAATGACAAACGTCCTGCAAGCGGTCCGGTAGTAAAGGTTGCATTTGTAAAAGGCAATCTTGACGGCTTTGGCTGGGGTAACAGTTCAAGTCTTTGGGGACAGTATTATGATGAAAAATGGGGTTTCTCTGCTCCTGAATTCAGTTACAGAATACTTGACGAGGTATACAGAAGAAACGAGTGGCACAATGCCAAAAACTTTGGCGAGCACGATTTCAGCCACGCACCTGCATACGGACAGTACGATGTTGTTCCTATGTGTGCACCTCTTGATGTGCTTAAAAAGTATGACTGGCTGATATTCAGCGGCTGGAACACAATGACACCTGAACTTTATGAAAAGGTAAAGGAATATGTTGCAAATGGCGGCAATGTGCTTATCGGTGCTTGCCATATGCGTGACTCAATTGAGAGAGATAAGAAGGGCGAATTTGTATGCCGTGAAGATTTTGAAAACTTCCTTGGTTGCGAGGTTACAGACGAGATTATCCGTGCAAATGACGGCTACAAGTTTGAATACAACAGTACAATAGACGGCATTATGTACCCCGGCCCTCCCGGATTCAAATGTGACCCGGCAGATTCAATGGGATACACCGATTATGTTAAGGTTGTTCCAAAGAGTGCAAAGCCGGTATGCTTCCTTGCAGATGCCTTCAGAAATAACAACCCTGAATTTATGTACCCCATAATTACCGAAAACAAGTACAGCAAGGGTAATGTGGTCTTTATGGCAAATTCCGAATATCCCGGTGCACCCCAGGTATTCCCACTGTATAAGATTGTGGTAAAGGAAATTCTTACTGCAACACACAGACAATCGGATATTAAGGTGTTATGCAACGAAAGAGTTCGTTTTGCTGTATATCAGGACGAGAAGAAGTATAAGGTGTACCTTGTTAACACAGATTATGACTTTGCAAATAAAGCAATAGTTACATACAAGGACAAAAAGTTTGAGGTTGAAGTTCCTTCTGTGGGAGTTGAAACGGTAGAATTTGAAAAGTAAAAAATATGGCGGTTGCATTTGCAGCCGCCATATTTGTATATTTATAAAAATTACATTTTAACCGAAAGAACAAAATCATTCTGACTGAACGCATTTGTAAGTTCCATTCTGTCGGGATTGTGGAGTGTGCTTACAATTACATTGATATAATAAAGATCATCTGTCTTATACATTATCTCAACATTATTTACAGCGAAATCGTATTTATTGGTAATATCATTTATTAAGTCAAGTGCTTTTTTCTTGTCATTGACAATAAGTGTAATTTCAATATCAATGTAGTGTGTAAAGAATTTAACATCCTTATGTGAAATTATCTGTATAATTACGATGAAAATGGTTGTTGTTATACTGATAAAATACATTCCCGCACCGATTGACATTCCTATACCGGCTGTTGCCCATATTCCTGCTGCAGTTGTAAGACCGGAAATGGTTTTTTTATGTACAAAAATCATACCTGCACCAAGAAAACCGATACCCGTAACAATCTGGGCAGCAATTCTGGATGGGTCGTGGTTGATGTTTACGCCGCTTCCGTTAAAGTGGTTAAGGAAATCGGTAAAGCCGTACTGAGAAATTATCATAAGAAGGCAGGAGGCGATAGCAACAATGGAATGTGTTCGGGTTCCGGCACCCTTGCCCCGGGTCTTTCTTTCGTGACCGATAAGTGCGCCGCAAAGAAAGGCAATAAAAACTCTTCCCAACAATTCAAGCTGAAATAAAAAATGTCCGCTTGTTAAATAATTCAGTATACTTTGAAACATAAGTATAGCTCCTTTTAATAAATATAATTTGTTATTATATCCCCCAATTTATCTTTTGTCAAGGGAAAGTTCACAAAAATTAAAAATTTCT
>JAZNVB010000029.1:0-5822 GCA_045592585.1 Clostridia bacterium | reverse complement strand
CAAAATATACCTGCGTTTTTCGATGTCTTTGTCAGCGTGTCGACTTTATCGACACGCTGACAGAACCGGTTGGTGCTGTCTGCACAAACCGGTTCTGTTTATATCAGGGCGACTGTATTCTTTTTGGTGGTTTAAATTCCTGACTTGCGCTGTCAAGTGGCGACATTGCTTTGATGGAGGTGGAATATTCGCTGGGTGACATCCCTGTGGTTTTCTTAAATTGCAACGAAAAATAGTGAATACTTGAATACCCCAACAGCTCCGCAATCTGAGAAATGTTGTAATTATCCTCGCGAATGTATTTTTTTGCAAGTTCAATCTTAAGATAAATAAAATACTGAATAGGGCTGACCCCATAATTGCTTTTAAACAGACGATTAACCCCCATACGGTTAAGACCGCTGTATTTCATCAGCCGTTCTATTGTCATTATCTCGGCGATGTGATCCAGCATATAATTTTCAAGAATGTTAAGTGTAGAGCTTGAACTGTTTACTGTAAAGCTCCGATGCTGAACTCCAGGTGAACTTTGCCTCAGAAACAGTATCAGAAATTCGCAAAGATACTGCTTTATAAGCTGTTCGGCACCTGTTATATTTGATTCCTTGGTTTCAAGACTTGTGGTAAATATATCACCCAGTGGTGTGCAAAATGCGTTGGTATACTCGGATATGATTTTTGAAATCAGACTTTTATGCTCCTGACCTGCCTTCATAACGCGGTTGCAAAAAAAGTTCATAGCAGGGGAGTGACATTCAAAACTGACAATCGCCACGTTGGGAGCAATTTTCCCGTTAGCGCGGATGTTGTGCCATTCGTTGGGCTTGTGGAATATAACGTGCCCTTGCGACAAGGTTATTTCACGGTTATCTGCCGTGGCAGTTATCTCGCCCTTGTCAACATATACAAACTCCCAGAAGTCATGATGTTCACCATGGTACTTAAAGTCTTTTGAGTATTCAAAATAATGAACCGAAAAGAGCTTTCCGATTTCCAAAGTAGTATCCAGATTGTGTCCTGTGTAATTTGGCATTTGTATCACCCTTGAGTTATTTTCATATATTAAGGATAACAGAAAAAACTAAACTATGCAAGCAAATTGATACAATAATATAAAATAAAGTTATTTATCTGCAAATACGGAAAAGGTTTTATGGTTTATAATAAAAAAAGGAAAAAAGAAAGTTTTGGCGAATAGAATATATGAACTATTTTGTCGATAGAGAGGTTTACAAAATGGATAAGAAAACAACACTTGTAGTTATGGCGGCAGGAATGGGCAGCAGATTTGGTGGTCTTAAGCAGATTGCACCTGTTGGCCCCAATGGTGAAATAATCCTTGATTTTTCGGTTTACGATGCGGTAAAAGCGGGTTTTGACAAAACCGTTTTTATTATCAGACGTGATATTGAAAAGGATTTTCGCGAAATTGCTGGTCGCAGAATTGAAAAAATGACGGACGTTGACTATGTATTTCAGGATATGGATTATCTTCCTGAAGGTTTTTCGGTTCCTGATGGCAGAACCAAGCCCTGGGGAACGGGTCATGCAGTATTCTGTTGCGAAAACGCAGTTGATACACCTTTTGCTCTGATAAATGCAGATGATTATTATGGTCAAAAATCATATAAAATTCTTCATGACAACCTTGTGGCAAAGGATGAAACCTGCATGGTGGGCTTTTCGCTGGGTAACACAATTACAGAAAACGGTACGGTTTCACGCGGAGTGTGTGACGTTCAGGACGGCATTTTAAAAGGCGTTGTTGAACATACCGACCTTGACAAGAACAGTGGTATTCCCCTTGAAACGATTGTTTCTATGAATATGTGGGGGCTGCTTCCTTCGGTTTTTGAAAGCGTAAGAGAAGATTTTGTAAAATTCTTAGGCAACCTTTCCAATCCTATGAAGGAGGAATTCTATATTCCTTTTGTTGTTGATAATATGATCAAAACCAAGGGCGAAAAGGTAAGAGTTCTTGAAACAGACGAAAAATGGTATGGCGTTACATATAAAGAAGATAAAGACACAGTTGTTGATGCAATGAAAAAATTTGTAGAGGAAGGGTATTACAATGGAATTTAGTTTAAAGGATGTATGTGCTCAGTTTAATATTGAGACCACAATCGAAGGTTATGGAAACGGGCACATTAACGATACATACCTTTGTGAAGCGGCACCCAGAGTTATCCTGCAGAGAATAAACATAAAGGTTTTTAAAAATCCGGATGAGGTTATGGAGAACATTTACAACGTAACCGAGCATCTTAAAAAGAAAATAGCAAAAAATGGCGGAAACCCCGACAGAGATACTCTCAATGTTATCCGCACAAAGGATGGAAAGAATTATTACAAGCTGGATGATGAAAATTATTTCAGAATGTATAAATTTGTTGAAGACAGTGTCAGCTTTGATACGGTTGAAAATCCCGTACAGCTTTATCATGCGGGTACAGCATTTGGCAGGTTCCAGAATATGCTTGACGATTATCCTGCCGACAAGCTTTATGAAACTATTGTTGATTTCCACAACACTCCCGAAAGGGTTAAGCAGCTTGAGGCGGCAATAAGCAAAAATGCTGCAGGCAGGCTTGTGGCTGTTAAAAACGAAGTTGATTTTGCTATTGAATATGCAAAGTATGCATCAAAAATTACTGATGAAATGGCAAAGGGTACTGTTCCTCTCAGGGTTACACACAATGACACAAAGCTGAATAACGTCCTTTTTGATAAAGATACATTAGAGGGTGTTTGCGTTATTGACCTTGATACTGTTATGCCGGGCTCGGTGCTTTATGATTTTGGTGATGCTCTCAGATTTGGTGCATCAAGCGGTACCGAGGACGAAACCGACCTCAGCAAAATCTGGTTTGACCTTGAAAAATTTGAACAGTTTGCAAAGGGCTTCCTTGGCGAAACTGCAAAATGCCTTACCGAAAAGGAAATTGAACTTCTTCCGATGTCTGCATTGCTGATGACCTATGAATGTGGTATACGTTTTCTGGCAGATTACTTAAACGGAGATACATATTTCAAAGTTCATCGTGAGCATCACAATCTTGATCGTGCAAGAACACAGTTCAAACTGGTTAAGGACATTGAATCAAAATTTGATGATATGAAGAAGATTGTTGAAAAGTATATATAACAACCGGATATTTTGTCCTGCGGCCACATTGCTGCAGGACATTTCTTTTGAATAAGTTAAATAATGTAGCATTGCGATTGATGTCGCTGTTGTTTTATGGTATTATATAAAAAGAATGTGCCCTAAAAAGGAGTGTTGGCTTTGGGTGACAATATATTTGGTATTTTGACAGGCATTGTACTGATTGTTTTGACAGTGTGTGCATGGGGAAGGCTTATAGCAAGACGCTTCAAATCCGGTGTCTCCCGCCCCAAAAGAGTTAAGGTCACCGTGGTGAATAAGCAGACATATGTGACCGAAACCTTTGTGGCAAAGATTCCTTCATACACAAGAAGGTATGTAATTACCTTTCTTTGCGAAAACAAGAAAATGTATTTTGATGTATCCCCCGAAACTTATAATCGACTCAAATTAAAACAAACGGGAACACTGGTATATTCTGGCGCGCGGTTTTATGATTTCCAATGAAAATATGACAATATAAAAATCGGCTGTCACTTTTAAGGGACAGCCGATTTAAATTTAGAGTTTTGCAAGAAAGGATTTCATAACCTTCACAAGATTTTTTGCAGCAGCCTCCACAAATTCTGTATAAGACAAGTGCGAGCTGCCGTCGGCATTATCCGATATTGAACGGAGGATACAAAAGGGGACGTTGTTTTTATATGCAACGTGGCCTATTGAGGCGGCCTCCATTTCGCAAGCATATGCATCAAAGGTATCTACAAGATATTTTTTCTTTTCGGCGCTGTTTATAAACTGGTCGCCGGACACGATTTTGCCCATAAGTGCGTGAATACCGTTCTCGGCTGATGCTTCAAACAGAATGTTGGAGATTTTTTCATCGCAGGGAATGTCAACAAGATCTATTCCTGATACAAAACCCACAGGGTCGCCAAGAGGCGAGGTATCCATATCGTGCTGAATTACAGCGCTGGCAACAACCACATCACATATGTTAAGTGACTTTTCAAGACCGCCTGCCACACCGCTGTTAATAATAAAGTTGGGTGAGTATTTAAGGCACATTGTCTGGGTGCAGATTGCAGCGTTAACCTTCCCTACACCGCTTACTGCCACAACAACAGATTTTCCCCACAGCTTACCACTGACAAATTCTATTCCACTGATTATTTCTGTTTGCTTATCGATCATCAGTTCCTTAAAACTGTTAACCTCCACATCCATTGCACCAATTATTCCTATCATTTGTATATACTCCTTTATGGAAAGTTAATATAGTATATTCTACATTATTATAAGGGAAATGTCAATCAACTTTCATGCACAGCCACATTTTCATTATCTTGCCAAACATGGTGGCAATGTTCATCCTTTCAACAGCTTCTGTTGCAACTATATCGCAAACGGCAACTTTTTCGTCACCTATTTTCATGGTTGCCTGACCCAAAATCTGATTTTTTGAAACCGGTGCTTTTATGGGCTCGTCAAAAGCAAGTGAAACTTCAATCTTATCCTGATTGCCTTTTTTTACAATAAAACTGCATTTGGGGTCAGCGGCTATTGCAACGGTTTCTGCTTTGCCTCCTGTAACATTCAAAGGGTCAAGTGCACCAATTTTTTCGGATGCCTTAACAACCGAATAATTTGCAAAACCGTAATCAAGAAGTCGGGTGGCACTTGAAAAACGGTCGGCTGTGGTGGGTGCTGCAAGAATAACTGCCACAAGCTGCATTCCATCACGTTTTGCTGATGCAGAAAGGCAATATTTGGCAATGGATGTAGAACCGGTCTTGATTCCGTTTGCACCGTTATAAAAACGGATGAGCTTATTTGTGTTCGAAAGCCCAAATTCTCCGCCCCGCAGGGTGTCCATCCATATAGTACTGTAATCGGTAAATTTTGGATGCTTCAGTAGCTGACATGAAATTATTGCAACATCACGGGCGGTACTGTAATGCTCGGCTGTTTCGTCAAGACCGTTACAGTTTATAAAATGTGTGTTTTTGCAGCCAAGTTCTTTTGCGCGGTTGTTCATCATTTCAACAAAGGCTGATTCTGTTCCGGCGATATGCTCTGCCATGGCAACAGCGGCATCGTTGCCTGAAGCAATGACTATGGCTTTAAACATATCTTCAACATTCATCTGCTCTCCAACCTCCAAAAAGACCTGAGAGCCGCCCATTGATGCCGCATATTCACTTGTGGTAACTGTGTCGCTGAGAGAAATTTTCCCTGTATCAAGAGCTTCCATAATTAAAAGCATTGTCATTGTTTTAGTTACACTTGCAATAGGTAGCTTTTCGTCGGCGTTTAACTCGTATAACACTTGCCCTGACGATTCCTCCATCAGTATTGCAGATGGAGCGTTTACAATCTGGGCTTCAACGTCTGCGTTGACCTGGCTGACTATTTCGGCGGATACAGACACAAAAGGAAAAATGCACAAGCAGATAAAAATGCATAAAAAGCGTTTTAAAGATCTCATAAATTCAAAACCTTTCATTATATTATATGGTGAATAAATATGAAATCTTTGGCAATAATATTACAAGTAAAAAAATTAAAAAATTTTTGCAAAAAGGTATTGACAAGGAGTGAAAAGTGTGGTAATATAGACGAGTTGCGCCAAGCGACGGAAGAATGAAAGATTTTTTTAAAAAAGTTTTAAAAAAGACTTGACAAAGAGTGGTTTGGTGTGATATATTAGATA
>JAZNVB010000028.1:0-7095 GCA_045592585.1 Clostridia bacterium | reverse complement strand
CAGATAGTCAATATAGTAGTCATAAGTAGCTCTGTCTACACCCATATAATTGAAATCATAGTATACATAGGCTGCTTCTGTTACAAAGTATCCGTTTTCAAAATCGTATTCAGCATCATAGACTTCATTGAAATCTTCATCATAGGCAAAAACCAGATGGTCGTTAGGTTCACCACGGAACAGTCCCCATGTAGGCAGTTCGATACCTTCAAAGAACAATGGATAGTTGCTTTCCAGCACTGTCATGTTGCAGTAAACATTCCAGTCATAGCCGTCACGGTCGCTTTCGTCAAGTGTGTAGTACAGATAAATTTCACCGTCTGTTGTTTCCACATAGGTGCCCTGATATTTGTCCTCTGTCTTTTCGCCAAGGAAACCGTTGTCAGCCAGTGCCTGTTCAAACTGCGCAAACTGGTCATCTGTAGCATCAAAGGTAAGCTGCCACTGTTCAAAATCCCAGCTGTCAAAGTTCAGATTGCCAACCCTTGCACCTGCCCAGCGGTCTTCACAGCCAAAGCCGAAATAACGGGTTTCGCTTACCCTTACGCCGCTGATTTCTTTCGGGAAGTTTTCAGGCAGAGTGTCGCTGTCCCACACATTGTCGATATATCCGTGGCAGTCCTGCCATACCCAGCCTTCAGGGCCCTGACCTTCCTGCGGAACCCATTCGCTGATGTCAATTTCGTAATCAAGCACTGTATATGTAAAGGACAGTTCAACAATATTTTCGTCCTGTGCATAACTGAACTGCACATTTTTTCCGCCAAAGTCGTACACCCACATTGCAGAATAGAGTCCCAGAAAATCTGTAACCTCTGTGCTGTAAAATTCTTCATAGCCTGTATACTGTGTGCCTTTGGATATTGCAAAGGTATCCCAGTCAATATTCTGCTGCCACACACCGCCAAGATTTATACACTGATTGAAATATTTTTCAATTTCAGCTTTGCCGTCTGTGTCTGCAGGAGCTGTTAAAGTTACAATAATGTTATTTACGCCGTTAGGGCTGCTGGCTTTTGTAACTGTCCAGCCGTCATTTAAAACAATTTCAATACCAAAAGCTTTCTTTACAATTTCTGCATAATTTTCAACAGAAACACTGCTGATATCTGCAGATGCAGCCCCGCCGTTCTGGCCGCTGTTTTCGCTGCCGCCCTGCTGGGTGGTCTGGGTGTTTGGTTTTGCACCTTCACCGCCGTTTTCTGCAGGGGTACTGCCGCCACAGGCTGTAAGGCTGATAAAAAGTGAAAGTGAAATTAAAATGGCCAAAAGTTTTTTCATAGTCTTACCTCCTTTGTCTGTTGTGTGGTTATTATCTGTATAATATTTTTATTATCAATATGACATTGAAACAAAGCCAAAGCTTAAATCCGTCTTTGTTTCGCTGCTCCACTGGCTGCCAAGGTAACCTTCGTGGATACCGCTGCCTTTTGTATAGGTGGTTGTCTGCCCCCCTGTAATACCGCCCAATGAGCCGCTGATGCTTTCTTCCCTTATGGTAGTAACATCTTTCAGCCTGCCAAATTCGTCATAGGTGTAAGTTTTTCCTTCTCCCTTTGTTCTGTCAAAGGACGGGATTGCTCCTACAGGATTGAGCTTGCCGTCGATAAAATCCTTTATGCTGGCGGCATCGGCCACATCCTTTAAGTCTCCTATAAGACTGCCAAGCTCTCCAAGTCCGACAGGCAGCACCGATGAACGTGTGATAATAGTTTCACTGAATAAACCTGTATACATATCCCTTTCCTTGAGAATTTCCGTGCCGAAAGCTCCGTAAGCAAAGAAATATTTATCTCCGTTGTTGCCAAACTTTATATAAATCGGGCTGAAAGGCGGAATAGTAATATTTATATCGGCAGGGCGCCAGTCGCTTTCCCTGTCAGGCTTATAATCCGAAAGCTGTCCGTTTTCGGTTTTGTTTGCCATAATTCTGGCATCATTGCGCCTTGCCCTGTTCATCTCGTCCTTATAATATTCAAGGCCAAGGTTTTTACGGTGTATATTTGCAAGCTCCAGACATTCATCCCCTGTGGAAACATAGGTTGCTGCATGGTACAGCGGATTTACATAGGCTTCGCGGTTGATAACTGCCAGCAGCTTTGTGCCGTACATTTCCCTTACATATTCATTGGAAACATATCCCAGCATAGCGTTCATTTTCAGCCAGTATTCTTCCAGCAAAGGCCGCATATTTTCCTCGTACATTTCTTTTCTGCGGGTTGCATAGGCAATGTGCGCCTGGTCGGCAGGACCAACCATTTTGTATTCACACTCCATTTTTGCCCTGATTTCATCCTTCAGAGATTTTGCATTGTCTATGGCGTCATACATAATCTGATGGTTCTTTTCGCTGATATTCCAGTAATCCACCAGTATTTTCTGCAGACGGTCATCTGCATCCCACTGCAGATTTGACAGTGTATATTCTTCGTGGTCTGCATCATATCCGCTTTCGCCTGTTTCTTCAAAGGTCACACCTTTGTACATAATGTCATAAAGCTGATATATCTTATATTCGTAATAGGTATGTAAAAACGCCAAACACCATGCCTGCCGTTCTTCCATTTCTGCATTTCCCACAGTATAGCCTTTTGTATTTTTCAGCATTGCTTCCACATCTTTGTTTACAGCAGATGCCGCCGCATCCCACTGGTATCCGCCCAGCACTGCATCCTCAGGATTTGCAGGATATGGCAGTGAAATCTGATTGGAAGGTATATCCTGTCCGTTGGATATTACCCCTGCAGCAGCTGCTTCAAACAGCAGCTGGATGTGATAATCCGTCAGCACCATTTCACCAAGGTCAAAGCTGATATAGGTGTCCATACCTTTTACCATTTTTTCATAGCTTGTGGAATCTGCAAGTCCCGCCTTTGTCCTTACCTGCCTGTACAAATCTCTCAATAAATCCGATGTGGTTTCTGTATAGGTGGAACGCATGGATTTAAACAGCGTTTCCACCGCCAGCATATCATCACCGTTCTGCAGATGAACACAGGTCATAACCAGATGTGCCAGTCCATATCCGGAATCTGCTTCTATGGCTTTGCCTGCCCACTCCATAGCTTTGCTGTAATCTCCAAGCTCGTAATAGCATATAGCAAGATTGGTGTACAAAACGGCATTGGGCTCGTTGGCTTTTACACCAACCTCCAGCCAATTGGCAGCATAGCGGTATTCCAGCGCACCCATAAGCACCGCCGCAAGATTGTTTATCATATATGTAGTGGGGTAAATCATAGCCGCAGCCTGCCCCATATTTATCATATTCCAGTCAAATTCTCCCGACACCAGCGACAGTGCCATATAATCAGAAATGGAATTGAAATATTCTATCCTGTCAGCTTCGCTCCAGCCGTCCAGTTCAGTTTCAAAGTAATCAAGCCAACCCAGCACCTTGCCGTCTGTGGTGGCCGTTTCGATGTATTGCTCCTTAACCGTTATATTTACAGTTATTTTTTCACCACCGCACTCTGCAGCTGCGGCAACTTCTCCCGCCTTTAAAGCGGTAAAGGTTGCAGATATGCCATCTGATGAAAGGCTGACAATTTCGCTGTCAGAAACAGAAAATTCTGTAAAACTTTCAAAAGGCGACCAGCTTCTGCTGCCACCCACAAACATTATCATATCCGTGCTGTTCTGCACCGTTATTACCGACGGTGTCAGCTGCGGTGCCGGCTGCTGATTTTGCTGCTGATTTGGCGGATTGTCCTGGGGCACACCTGCTTTTTCACCTGCACAGGCGGTAAAAGAAAATATCATTGCCGCCGCAACAATTATTGATAATACTTTTTTCAATTTCTCCGCCCCCCTTTTTTTGCATTTTCCCTTTTACTTAATACAAAAAGCGCAAAGGCGGCCAGCGGTATCGCCAACCGCCTTTGCAGTATGGTGTTACAGTTAAACTGTTATGATATTTTTATATATATCAACTGTTATATACAGTAATCGTAAGGTTATTTTTTACCGAAAAGGCCTTTAACCTTGTTCAGTCCCTCCATAAATTCTTCGCGTTCCTTCTGTTTTTCCTTCTGTGGAGACCAGTCAAAGCCGCCCTGCGGTTCCCCTGTTGCAAAGGAGATACCAGGTCTTTCAGGGCCATTTTCAAAACAGTTGGAGAAGCTTACGTGATAGCAGACACCGTCAATCATCTTGTAAAGCTCGTTTTCGCTTGGATACTTGCCTGCCTGCACAAAGCCGTTTTCTTCCAGCAGTGCTTTGTACTGTCTTACTGCATTCTGCGCCGCAAAGGAGGTGTTGAAGGTTACCGCAAAGTAGATATGTCCGCCGTAGTCCTCAAGCAGTGCATCCTTGCCGCCGAAGGTCCATTTTGGATACATTGACATATATTCATCCCATGTTGCCATAACATCATTGTCCTTTGCCTGTGCGTCGGCTTCTTCTTTTGCCGCTGCAGGCAGTTTTGCACCGCATTCCTGACAGAATTTTGTGCCAGGGGTATTCTGAGTGCCGCACTCTTTACATACAGAGCTGTCTGCCACTGTTTCTTCCGGCAGCTTTGCACCGCATTCAGGACAGAATTTTTTTGCTGCATCGGTAGGTGTGTTACATTCAGGACATACCTTCATATTTTTGCTGATTTCTGTTGCATAGCTCTGGGCTGCTTTTTCAAGGTTTGCAAATGCACCTTCAAGACCTGAGAATGCAGATTTTGTTTCGGCCTGCTTTTCTGCTGCCTCTGCATTTACCTTTTCGGCCACGTCTTCAATCTTTGCCGCCGCCTTGTTGGCAAGGTTTGTTGCTGCAGGCTCCACCGCACCTTTAACTGCATCGCCTATAGCATTGCTTACGCCTTCACGGATACCGTCTTTAATCATTCTTTTCAAAAAACTCATAGTCTAAACCTCCATTTTATTTCCGCATTCGCCACAGAATTTAACCCCTGCCTCTACTCTGTTGCCGCACACAGAACATATTCTCTCTGTCGGCACAGGCTGCCCGATTTCTTCAGGCTGTGGCTGTGCAATTTCCGCCTCAGGCTGTGGCGGTTCAGCTTCTTGGGCAACAGGTTCTTCCGTTATATTTTCTGTTTCTTCAGCCGCTTCCTGCACTGCTTCTTCTGCAGCAGCTTCCGCCTGTGCTTCCTTTGCTGCCAGTTTTTCGGCCTTTTCCAGTGCGTTTTCATCACGGATGCCGTCAATGGCTGCCTGTGCCTGTGCCACTGCATCAGCGTGAGCCTTTGCACTTTCCATAACCTCCATAATATCGGCTTCTATCTGTCCGCCTGCAAGGTAAAAATCGTAATAGAATTTGCCTATCTTACGCAGGTCTTCACGGTGAGCAGCTTCTTCCTTTGCTTTATGGGCTGTATGCTTTGAAATTTCCAGTGCATCGCCTGTTTTATCCTCGATGTTTTTTGCCATTTTGTTCAGTTTTTCAAGAAATGCCATTACGGTTACCTCCTTTAAGTGTAAAGTTCTTTATATTTGATCAATAATTGTCTGCGGTTGGAAATATCAAGCTTTTTGTAGATGTTCTTGCAGTGAAAATGAACCGCAGACTGTGTTATACACAGCTTATCTGCAATAGCCGCCAGGGTTTTGTCGGTCATAAGCTGTTCAAATATCTCCAGCTCCCTTACAGAAAGGTTTGCAAATTCGGGATACTTTTCACAAAGTCCGCCAAAAGCTTCTCTTGCCAGCTGCATATATTCAAAATATTTTATTGCCTGGGCTTTTTCTGTTTTCATAGTCATCACTCCGATTGCCTGATTTTATTTTTCTGCCGTTGTTTTTATGTGCAGTTTTTGTCGCAAAATGGATAGTTTTACTGTTGTTTTAATCTGTTTAACTGTTTACTGAAAACCGCTTATGGTTTATACTTGAATCAGCAAAACATCATTTTGAAAACCGTTCCACACAGTCCCTGCATCCGTCAATATCACCTTTTGCTTCGTAACACTCATCGCACACCCATTTGCCGCATTGCTGACAATGGTTGAAAAAGCGCACCAGATACTGTACCGACTGTGCTTTTTTGTGGTTGTAAAGTGTCTGCCGCGGGTCCTTTACCTGTCCGTGCTCAAAGGCATAAAGCATATACGGATTGCGGCACAGTACGGGTATTTTTTCCGCATACTTCTTTTTTCCGCACAGCTCGCAGGATGTGTAGAACTGTTTCAATACTTTATCCGCATATATATGTTTGTAAAACTGTCTCATTGGGCACCTCCGTTCTTTTACTGAAGTCGTGTCCGTTTATAAGTATCAAATTTAAATATATTTCTGTACGATATTGGTTTTCTCATCTTAATTCTATGGGATACAAAAACAAAATAATATCCCTTATTCAAGGGGTTTTTATCATAAACCGCCTTAAAACAAGGGATTTTTTATAATTTTTATGGTGTAAAAGCCAAATTTCAACACGAAGGGGGCATTTTATGGGTCATCCTATACTTTCCTTAAACCAGTCCAAAAGGCTTGCTGTTTCACTTTTTATGCTTTTCTGCTTTTCCATGTTCAGTGCATGGCAGATGGGTTTTATCTACTTTATGGGGCCAAGCCTTACGCTCAACGGCCGCACACCGCTGCCAATATCAATGGACAATGTTACCCTGATAATCGTTGCAGGATATGTGCTGGCAATTATATATATGATTGCGCTGCCACACTTTGTTGTGTGGGCAGAAAGGCTTACCACCATAGCATCCCTGATAACCATTGCGGCAATGTTTATGCCGCTGCCTGACGGCGTACTTAAAATGGTAGTGTATGCTCACATCTTCTTCTGCTGTTTTATGATAGGTTTCGAAAGCTTTATTATGGTCAACTTTTTTTCAGAAGAAAGCACAATAAAGCACCTGACCGTCGCCTATGCCGCCGCATTGTTCATTATCGCTGTGGTGCAGAACGACTTTGTGCCAATCAGCTTTCCTGTTTTCCGCTGGGTTGTTGTGGCAATGCTGATAATGCTGCTGACCTTCAGCTTTTATCTGCCGTCAGCTGCCGAAGCCTGCCCCAGATATGTAAAGAAAACCGACAGCATAGTTATGCCTAAAAATCTGTTCAGCGGTCTGCTGCTGCTTGCGGTGGTAAGCTGCCTGATGACACTGTGCGGTGCTGCAGCAGCCGG